>JBAUMX010000001.1:0-5766 GCA_049578945.1 Candidatus Cybelea sp.
GTGCTGGCGATCGACATCCCAAGCGGAATCGACGCGCTGACCGGCGCGGCAAGCGACGACGCGGTGCGCGCGAGCGTGACCGTCACGCTGGCCGCCGCCAAGCCCGGCCTATTGCTCGAGCCGGGGCGCGAGTACGTCGGGGAGCTATGGTGCGGTCGAATCGGCATTGACGAATCGATCCTCGCAGCACAACCGCGCGAGTTTGCGACACTCGACGACGACGAGTTCCTGCGGCTTCTGCCCCGGCGGCAGCCCAATACCGAAAAATACACGGCGGGCGCGCCGCTGATCATCGCCGGGTCGGCGCAGTTTCCCGGCGCGGCCGTCCTTTGTGCGCTCGGCGCAGCTCGCGCGGGTGCCGGCTACGTGACCGTCGCGACGCCGAGCGCGGCAGCGCGCACGCTGCGCGCCCACCTCGTCGAACAGGTCGTCGTCGAGCTGGCAGACGACGCGGCGCCGGAAGCAATCGCGCAGGAGCTAATCGAGATTTCGAAGCGAAACGGGGCGGTCGCGATCGGGCCGGGTTTGGGGCTGGACGACCGAACCGGAGAAATCTTCGCGCGGTTCCTTGAGGCTAACCAGCTCCCGACCGTCATCGATGCAAGCGGACTCTTTCACCTGAGCAAGCGGCTCGAGCTCCTGCGCGGCAAGCCGTGCGTGGTGACTCCGCACGCCGGCGAATTCGCGCGGCTCTCGGGACGCGGTACGATTGCGCCAGGCACGCGTGTCGAGCGCATTCGCGAGTTCGTAGACCGGACCGGGATTACGACGCTGCTCAAAGGGTCGGATACGTTGATTTACGACGGAACGGCCGTGCACATCAACCCGACCGGGACGGATGCGCTGGCGACGGCGGGCACCGGCGACGTGCTCACCGGCATCATCGCGACCCTTCTCTCGCAGGGTCTGGCGCCGGTCGATGCGGCGAGAACCGGCGCCTTTTGGCATGGGCTGGCCGGACGCCGCGCTGCCGAGAAACGCCGGATCGGCGTCATTGCCGGTGACGTCGCACAAGCGCTGGGCGAAGCTCTACCTCTACCTCAGGGTGAAGACTCGGCGCTGGTCGGCATCGGCAACGGGACCGCCATGCGCGCCGAAAGGGCCTGATCCGCGACCGCCTCGAGCGCCCCGAGGTGCGCGCTCGTCAGGTCTTCGAGCCGCGAGCCTTGCCGCACCGCACGCGCTTCGTCGCGAACTGCCACGAGTTCGGCACGCGCGAGCGATTGCGCGTCGTACGGGGTTCCCGGCTTCGGTGCGAGCAGCATCTGCGCGAGCATGCGTACGTACCATTGCTGCAGGCTGCGATGCACCTCGCCCATCGCACTCAAGTTCTTCCCGCGAAGGTCTCCGAAGACCGCGCTCTGCGTCCAGGCGAATGCGTCGCTGAGACTCATCGTGCGGCCGGTGCCATACTTGAGCGATAAATCGTCGAGCCGCTGAAGTAAGATCGGGCTGAAGATCGAGGTCAGCGTTCGCTGCTGGATGCTTTCGGCGATCTGGGCAACCGGTTCGTCGTGGCGCATCGGCGGATTGTACGCCCAAGCCGCCGTCGGCAGGTCGGTTACCCACTCCGCATAGACCAACTGGCGCAGCAACGATGGCGACAAGTTCCACGCCGAGGTAGCGAAGAGATGCTCGTCGAGAAACGCAAAGGCGCGCTTCGATTCGCTCCGCGGAACGGGGGCGAGTGGAGGAATCGAGCCGGGATCGCCGATGTGCGCGCGAGAGAGCTCTTCGCCGCCGATATAATGCCAGGCGACGTTGGTGCAACTGAGAGCGTGAAAGAGCGCCATCTCGAATGCCTGGCGCAGCGCATCGTGACTGGCTCCGCTTTGCGCGAAGCGCTGCGGCATAACGCGAATTATCGACTGCGAGATTCTCACCTGCGCGTCGCACCAGTTGAGATTATCGCTGGTGAGGTCGAACTGGTCGACGCGCGGGTCGACCGCGTGACCGGAAGACCAATGGACGTCCTCGTCCATCGCGAACCGATACCAGGGATTCGACCAGGCCGAGGCCCATCGCAAAAGCGTCGGCCGCTCTTGCTCCGGCGTCGTAGCGCCGGGAATCGACGCGTAGCCGTACTTGATCGCATAGTAATCGTACGGTCCGAGCACCGTCTGGAAGTAGTCACCGGTCGACATGCCCTTCGGCCAAATGTTGGTGGGTGTGTACTCCATGACCGAGTTTGCGAGGCCGTGGCGATTGGTAAAGCTCCTAGAGCGAACTTGCGCCGACGAATAGGCCTCCGAGGCGATAAAGTTATGCTGCAAGCCCCAGTTGTGGCCCGATTCGTGCAGCACGATCGCTTTGAGGAAATCTTGCGCGTAATGCGGCGGAATTTGACCGGGCGTTATTTGGTCGGTCGCCCACAGCGCCGATAGACCAAACATCGCCGAGGCCTTGGCGCCGGCCGCGTAGGCCGCTTCACGCGCCGCGAAACCTCGCGAATCTCCCGACGCGCGAACCGGATCGACGAGATCCATGCCCTCCGTGTAGCCGAAGCGCAGCAGGTCGGCATCGACGACGATCGAGGTGTGGATCAGCTCGCCGGTACGCGGATCCCAAACCAGCCCGGCTTGGGCGAAACCGCCACCATAGGCAAGGGTGAGCCAATGCACGGTGTTATAACGGATGTCGTCGGGATCCCAATTGGGATCGTCGGGCTGGTCTTTCACGACGACTGCGTTTGGATAGCCGATCGGCGCGAAGGCTTGGTTCCAAGTCAGCAGCGCTTCGCGAATCGCTTCCCGGTACTGCACCGGAACCGTGTTGCTGATGTAGTAGACCATCGGATGGCGCGCGATGTTCCAGCGCACGATAGACCGTACCTGACGCTCGTGAACGTTGTCGGCGTCGTACTCGAGCTGGATATTCGGATAGTATCCGACACGATCGTCGGCAAGGCGCGGCGTGTAGCTTCCCAGCGCCGGCGCTTTCGCGATGTTGTATTTGACGTCCATTTGAATCGCCCGCGCGTCGATTACGTTGTCGAAGACGTCGGGCGGCTGCGCCGAGGTGAACGTTTGATCGGCCTCAACGATGACGTTCTCAGGGAACGCCTTGGTCGTACCGAAATACGAGCGCGCATCGTCGAGGCGATAGGCGGATCCAGGCTTCGCGTCGGTATTGAGCCCCGCTCGGAAGGCGTCGGTGAGATCCAAAACGTCGCCGAGCATATAGGAGGCGTCGAAGACGAGACGTCCGCTCGCGGCATCTTGGGCGACCACCGGTGCGGTCGCGATCACCGATGGCGCGAACGATTTGGCGACCGCCCGCGCGGCCGGCGTATTGGGGCTCGCGATGAATGACGTATTCGGCCACGTTACGACCACCTTATCGTCGGCGCGGGTGAAGCGAACGATGCGTGCACTCGGAAACTCGACGTACGGCAGGCCGGGGGTCACGACAAAGCCGCCGTCGCCGTTCTCGGGGACCACCGTTTCAATGAAGTCGGCATCGAGCTGATCTTTGGTCAGCTCGATGTACACCTTGCCTCCCTTGCGCCAAATCGTGAAGAGTCCACGCTGCGGCGTGAGGCCCTTCGTGAACGAGGCGTAGTCGGCCGGCGGTGCCGCGGCGCTCTGGGCGCCGGCTTGGGTGGCTTGAACCGAGAATGCCGCGAGCACAAAACCCGCGCATAAGAAGATGCGTCTCACGGGGATTGCTTCGGTCGCGGGAGAGCGCACCCTTGTGGGGGTCTTCCAGCCCATCGAGGATAGGCCGAAAAGGTAGAGCAACAAGACGTAGCGTCGGCCGAGGAGTATCGCCGACGAGCGCGAAGCTGCTCAACGAGCCCCTTACGTTACGGGCTCCGGAGGCATTTGTGCGATATCCAATATCGACACGGCCCGTTCTGCCGGCACTCGTTTTAGCGCTGGCTAGCTGCAATGGCGCCGCGACTTCCACCGCCACGATCCCACTCCAAGCACACACGGCAACCGGTTCGCTTTACGTTGGCAACGGAGCGGCTCACAGAGGTAGCCGTCCGGGATGTCCGCCGAGCGGCTGCACGACCGATTGGGATACGTTCGGCTTCGATCTGGAACGTTCGGGTTACAATCCAAACGAATCGGTTGTTGGCGTTAATAATGTTAGTACGCTTCAGAAAGTCTGGAGCTTCAACGTTGGCTCCGCGATGGTTCACGAACCGGTCTACGCGTACGGCGTCAAGGTCAAAGGAGTTCCAACGAACATTTTATACGCTGGTTCCGCAGGGGGAGCGACGATGTACGCGATCAATGCGGACACCGGCAAAGTCGTCTGGCAGCTCAAGGTTCCGCAGGTCACCTACTCTTGCGGAGGCGAAAGCTCGGAGTTCTCGATCGGTGAGACGCCGGCGATCGATCGCGGAAAGAACCTGCTCTACTTTGCGGACGGACATAACAAAGTGCGCGCGGTCAATTTAGCGACGGGAAGGATGGCCCCCGGCTGGCCGCTGATGATCGCTAACTACCGTCCACACGATCATAACTTCATGCACGGCGGTTTTACATACAACTCGGCAAACGGGTTGCTGTATGCCGTGACGGGTTCGACGTGCGATCTCTCACCGTGGCACGGGCGCATCGTCGCCATCAATACCAACGGAAGCGCGCCGAGCATTGCCGGTACGTTCTTTACGATGAGCGGCAATTCGATGCAGGGCCGAAGCGGCGCCGGCATCTGGGGACCGGGTGGTGGCTCCATCGACCCGGCAACGAACAATGTGTTCGTCGCAACGGGAAACGCCGATACCACGCACGGCGCTTCGCAGCACGCCTCGTACGCGGAGCAGGTCATCGAGCTCTCTCCGAACCTCAGCACGATTCTCGCGAACAACTATCCGTCGAACATTCCAACCGTCCACGGTGATGACGACTTTGACTTTGGCGCAACGCCGCTGCTCTTCCAGCCCACCGGTTGCCCCGCGCTCGTTGCCGCCATGAATAAATCGGGAATGCTCGAGCTCTATGATGAAAGCACTATCAGCAACGGTCCGGTTCAGTATATTCCGATGTCGATCCCAACCGACAATGCGGACTTCGTCGGCGTGCCGGCCTACGATCCGGTAACCGGCTACGTCTACGTGGGACTGCCGACCACCCAGGGTATCTATCAGCCGGGCATGGCGGCGCTTAGCGTGGCGTCGAACTGCACGTTGAATGCTACCCCCGTCTGGGCGGCAAAGTTCGGACCCGACGGCACCGCGAATGGGGTTGATGATGCACGCTCGCCGATTTCGATCGCGAACGGCGTCGTGTACGTCAGCAACTATACCGGCGAGACGGAATTCGCGTTTAACGCGGCTACCGGCGCGCAATTATGGACCGTCGGCCTGCCCAATTGGGGGAGAGAGGGTACTGTGATCGCCAACGGCATGGTTTTCGTCAGCGCGTTTAACGGAGTCATTACTGCTTTTGCACCTGCTCCGTCATCGAAGTCGCGACGGAAGGCGCCCTTTACGGCTGAGGGCATTCCCGCAACGAACGTGTTCATCGCTAGGCAGGTCGGGTGGCCGCGATGAGCGCGGCGACGAACCCCATCGCGTGGCGCGCCGCGTCACCAGTTTCGAAACCCGCATACGAATCGATGAGGGCGCTCCCAACGACGACGCCGTCGGCGTAAGCGGCGACCTCGCGCACCTCGGCGGCACGGCTCAAGCCGAACCCGACCGCTAACGGCTTTGCCGTGAGCTCGCGCAGCATCGCGAGCTGGGTTTTGAGCGGCGCGAAATCGGGCGCCGTGCGCGCCCCGGTGACGCCCAGACGCGAGACGACGTAGACG
>JBAUMX010000002.1:0-1990 GCA_049578945.1 Candidatus Cybelea sp.
GCTGATTGCCTTCGTCGTCTATAACGAGCTGACGATGCGCGGGGCGCAGGTTGCCCTGAACGCCGGGCCCGCCAGCGTCGCCCCATCGCCGTCCATCGCCCCCACCCGCGGACCTGTGGCGCGGACCCCGGCGGTTGCCACTGCCGACTCCCTTGCGGTCGTCCTTTCGGCACCCTCGTGGCTTAGGGTTACCGTTGACGGCAATGTTAGCATGGAGGGAACGTTCCCCGCCGGAACGTCCAAGACGTTCCACGGTAAGAACGCGCTGGTGCGCATCGGCAACGCCGGCGGCGTCGAAGTCTACGTCGACGGCAGAGACGTCGGAAAACTCGGCAGCTCGGGCGACGTCGTCGAGCACGCCTTCACGCTTTGAGAGGAGCATCGTAAACATCCGTGGCGAGCGAATCCTCGTTCGACGTCGTTTCGCGCGTCGACCGGCAAGAACTCGACAACGCCCTCAACCAGGCCCGTAAGGAGATCGAGAACCGCTTCGACTTCAAGCATAGTAAGACGAGCATCGATTCCGATGGCAAGAAGATCACGCTCGTCTCCGACGACGAGTTGAAAATGCGCAACGTGGTCGACATTCTTCAAAGCAAAGCCGTTCGACGCGGTATCGATATCAAGGCCTTTGAATTCGGCGAACTCGAGCCGGCCGCAAGCAGCACGGTGCGCCAAGTCATCACGCTGCGCAGCGGCATTCTAAAAGAACAGAGCCGAGAACTGCTCGCCCACATCAAAGCCTTGCGTCTCAAAGTGACCGCGCAGTATCAGGACGAGCAGATTCGCGTCTCCGCCAAGAACAAAGACGATTTGCAGAAGGTGATCGCATCGCTGCGCTCGATGGAGTTCGAGCTGCCGCTGCAGTTCGTCAACTATCGGTAGCGGGGACCTGATGAAGAGTGTCGCGTTCGTCAGCCTCGGCTGCGCGAAAAATCTGGTTGACACCGAGGTCATGATTGCGAAGCTGGGCGCAGCCGGCTGGCGTTTGGAATCGCAGTCGAACCTCGCCGACACGGTCGTCATTAATACTTGTGCGTTCATCGATCCTGCGAAGGAGGAGTCGACGCACGTGATCCTCGAGCACGCCGCCCGGAAGCGGCGCGGTCAACAGCTGATCGTCGCCGGATGTCTCGCGCAGAGATACGGCGCGCAGTTGCAGAGCCTGATTCCCGAGATCGACGGCGTCGTTGGGACCGGTGCATATGCCGGCATCGCCGAGCTGCTCGACGATGTCGAGGCCGGTCGCAGACCCGTGCGACTCGAGCTCGATGCGCAGCCCGAGCACGACTTCTTACCCCGCCTCGTCACGACGCCGCGCGCCACGGCCTACTTAAAAATTGCCGAGGGCTGCGATCATCCGTGCACCTTTTGCATCATCCCGGCGCTGCGTGGACGCTTCCGTAGCCGCAGCACCGAGTCTATCTGCGCCGAAGCCCGAGCGCTCGTCGCGGGTGGTGCAAAAGAGCTGATCTTGATCGCGCAGGACACTTCGATGTGGGGACGCGATCGGGGCATGCGCCGCGGCGGCCTTGCGCAGCTGCTCGAACGGTTACACGAGATCGAAGGCCTGGAATGGATTCGGTTGCTCTACCTTTACCCCGCAACGGTCGATGGCGAACTTGTCGACGCAATCGCGGGCCTGCCGAAGGTCTGCAAGTATATGGACATGCCGCTGCAGCACGCGCATCCCGAGGTGTTGCGCGCGATGCGCCGCCCGAGCAACGGCGAACGTTACCTCGAACTCATCAATGAGTTTCGTTCGCGCGTCCCGGGAATTACGATGCGCTCGACCTTCATCGTCGGGTTTCCCGGCGAGCGCGACGAGCATGTCGAGTATTTAGAGCAATGGATCGCGCGAGCGCAACTCGACCGCGTCGGTTTCTTCGAATACAGCGCCGAGGAGGGAACGCCGGCGGCCGAACTCGCGGGGCGCGCGCGCGTGCGGCGGCGTCGCGAGCGTTTGATTCGCTTGCGCGAGGCGCAACGG
>JBAUMX010000003.1:0-1589 GCA_049578945.1 Candidatus Cybelea sp.
CGCTACTCGCACAGAGAAGCGAAAAACGCACGTTTGAACTCCTTCATAGCTGAGGTGTATAGAGATGGGCACCGGAGCACGGTGCCCGTGCCCGTCAATGCGGCCTTAAGTCATCTTTTCCTGCCGGGAGAACCGACTTTTCTCGAACGAGCCGTAGAGGGAGCCAATCCGTTCGCGGCCAAGCGCGCTTAGCCGTGACCGTCAAGAAAATCGTCGCGTATCTTTCCGTTTGCGTGCTCGCGGCATGCTCGTCCGCTCGCCCTCCAACCTTACCGCCGACAGCGCCTTACCCGGCCGCCGGCTTCATGCACAATGTGTCATCCCGAGCGGAGTCGAGGGACCAAGGGCGAGACGTGTGGGCCAAAAGCCCCATCAAACACGTCGTCTTCATCATCCAAGAGAACCGCTCGTTCAACAATCTCTTTATGGGATATCCGGGCGCGTTGACGCAGCGTTACGGCTACGACGAGCACCACCGCAAAATCGAACTGCACGCGCAGATGCTCGGTAGCTTTTGGGACATCGCGCATTCGTCGCAATCATTTAAGGCCGACTGCGACGGTCAAGGAACCCTGCCGGGGACTCAGTGCAGGATGGACGGCTGGAATAACCAGCAAGCCGGCAGCGGTCATCCGAAGGACTTCGCTTACGCGTACGTGCCGCGCAATGAGGTCGAGCCGTACTGGCAGATGGCAAAGCAGTACGTGCTTGCCGATAAGATGTTCTCATCGAATCTCGACGGCAGTTTCGTCGCGCACCAGTACGCGGTGGCAGCCTATGCAAGCCATTCGGTTAATACGCCCGAGAGTGCGTGGGGATGCGAAGGCGGAAAGGCCGATACGATTCCCACGCTGACGAAGCTGCGTCGGATCGGGTCGAGGATCCCCGTCTGTTTCGAGAACGCGACGCTTGGGGGCGCCGCCGATCAGGCCGGCCTCAGCTGGCGGTTTTACGCCGGCGCGGTTTATGACAGCGGCGGGTTGTGGTCGTCGTACCAAGCCGATCGCGCGATCTACGACGGCCCCGATTGGAGCGCCGACGTCATCAACCCACCCGCGCAGTTTCTCACCGACTTCGGCAACGGCCAGCTCGCGAATGTCACCTGGATTACACCCACGTTCGCAACCTCAGATCATCCCGGTCTAGCTTCGACCCAAGGTCCGGCCTGGGTCGCCAGTATCGTCGACGCGATCGGCGAGAGCAAGTTTTGGAAATCAACCGCGATCTTTGTGATGTGGGATGATTGGGGCGGCTGGTTCGATCCGGTGCAGCCGGTACTCGAAGATTACGACGGTCTCGGCTTTCGGGTTCCCCTGATCGCGATTTCGCCGTATGCGAAGCAAGGTTACGTCACGCACGTTCAATACGAAACCTCGAGCGTGCTGCGTTTCATCGAGAATAACTTTGGCCTGCCGACGCTGGCACGCAGCGACGCGCGCGCCAACGACCCGGCGACGGACGCATTCGATTACCGCCGGCCGCCGCGCGCCTTCAAGAAGATCGCCGGCTCGAAGCCGTCGTCGTATTGGATGCAGCTGCAACGATCGGAGCGCGCGCGTGACGGCGCGCACATCATCGGCGACGATTAA
>JBAUMX010000004.1:0-6728 GCA_049578945.1 Candidatus Cybelea sp.
GTGCACTCGTACGCCGGTGAAAGCTCGGCGAGGGCTGCGAACGCGTCTCCGCCGTTGTTGCCCGGGCCCGCAAAGGCCACGATCGGCCGTTGCGGCGTCGAGATCGCCCGCAGCCGCTCGGCGATCCGCCGGCCGGCATTGCGCATCAGTTCGTCCTCGCCGACGCGCGCGATGCCTTCCGCGTCGGCCGTTCGCATCGCCTGCGGCGTTAGGACGTAAATCACGCTTCCAAAATGACCACGGCCGCGGCGACCGTCGCGGTATGAGTGATGCTGAGGTGGATCGTCCGCGCGCCGCGGCCGCGCATCAGCCCAGCGGCGCGCTCGCGCAGTTCGATCGTCGGCTTTCCGCTGCGTTCGTGCGTGACGCCGACCCAGCGCCACGGGATCGCGTGTCCGAAGGCCTTGCGCGTCGCCTCCTTCGCGGCGAAGAAACCGGCGAGCCGCTCGGGCCAGTTGCGCTTGCGCATCGCGTAGGCGATCTCGTACTCGGTGTAGATCTTGCGAGAGAACCACGCCAGCTTGCGCTCGTCGAAGCGATAGCGCGCGACGTCTGCCACATCTATGCCGACTCCTACGATCACGCTCGACGAGTTCGACGCGCGTCAGCCGCGCCACTTTAAGGAACGTTATCGAGCCGTCCGGCAAGTTTTGCGTCGGCTCGGAGCGAACGATTCCCCTTCAGAGATGGATTCGAGGATTAGCATCGTGCCGATCAACACCGTCGATGCTGCATTCTTGGACCGTCTCGCGACCTGCCTCGAGGAGCGATTCCTCGCCGGCGCGCGCGTCGAACGCTCGCTCGTCGTGCCGCGCAGCACGCTCAATGCAACGCGCGGCCAGCTCTTCGTCGCGACGCTCAATGCCAAGGTAGCGCGGGCGCATCCCGATGCCGGCGGTGCGGTGCTGGCGATCACCGACTTCGACCTCTACAAGACGTCGCACCGGTTCGTCTTCGGAGATGCCGACGAAACGCAGGGAACGGCCGTCGTTTCGCTTGCGCGACTTCGCTCGGAGTTCTACGGCGAGCCGGCCGACGCTAATCTTCTCTTCCAGCGAACGCTGAAAGAATCAAATCACGAGCTCGGGCATGCCTTCGGACTCAAGCACTGCTTCAATGCTCGTTGCGCGATGTACTACTCCAACTCGATCTTCGAAACTGACAACAAAATGCCGCATTTCTGCGAAACCTGCGATCGGCGTCTGACGCGCGCCCGCAACGAGCAGCCCTAGCCCTTCGACTCCGCTCAGGGCAGGCTCTTCGACTCCGCTCAGGGCAGGCTCTATCGGAGCACTCGCGCATCGGCGAGCGAGATGGTCTCGCGCCGGCCGTCCTCTCGGACGACGCGCAGACCTCCGCCGGTTGCGAGGCCTTCGGCGATTGCGTCGAACGACTCCAGCTCGCCGTCGGCCCGGATCCGATAGCGCTTTCCCGGCAGTCCGGCGGCCTCATCCCACGCGGTCGCTACGCGCCAAGGCCAGTCGAGCGTGACGAGCGAGCGATCGTATTGGGTGAGGATCGCGCGCAACAGCGTTGCGCGATCGACAACGGCAATGTCGTCGCAGAATGCAGGAGGCGGAGCGATGCCCGGATCGGCGCCGGGACGGCGCACGTTGATTCCGACGCCGCACGCGACGTGGGCAGCCTGTCCGCTGACCGACGACTGACAGAGCACGCCCGCAACTTTACGATCGTGCAGCAGAAGATCGTTCGGCCATTGCAGCGTCGTTTTGATTCCGCAGTCGAGCAATGCGTTGCGCACCGCGAGTGCGACCCAGTATGGAACGATCCACAGCGCTTCGGTTTCGACCGCGCGAGGCAGAATCGCCGTGAAAAGGAGCGCCGAGCCCGCCGGTGCGAGCCACGTCCGGCCTTTGCGCCCGACACCGCGGCTCTGATACTCGGCAACGAGGACCTGGCCGCCGTAACGTTCGTCGCCGAGCAGCGCCGCCGCGTCGGCATTCGTGCTCTCGGTCTCCTCTGCGTACGTAATCGAAGCAAACGGCGTCCCGGCGAGCGCCTCGGCGACCGCCTCGTACGGCCCAGCCTTTAATCCCACGCCGTGTTCTTGGCACGTTTATCCGGCCCAGCCTTTTCTTTCTGTGTCGTCTCCGCTCTCCGTCATCTGAGCGAAGCGCGCTCCACCCTTGTCACCCTGATCGAAGCGCGCTCCACCCTTGTCATCCTGAGCGAAGCGCGCTCCACCCTTGTCATCCTGAGCGAAGCGCAGGCGCGCAGTCGAAGGACGAAGGACGAAGGACGAAGGATGACCTGCAGCCCCCCCTAAAGGACGGCTCATGGCCATTGAACGTACGCTCATCATCTGCAAACCCGACGCTGTCTCGCGCGGCCTGATCGGCGAAATCACGATGCGCATCGAACGGCGAGGCTACGTTATCTCGGCGATGAAGATGATGCAGCTCGACGGCGAACGCGCTCGCGAGCATTATGCCGAGCATAAGGGCAAAGCATTCTTCGACGACCTGGTCACCTTCATTACCAGCGGTCCGGTCGTGGTGCTTGCCGTCGAAGGCGAAAGAGCGATCGAGGGCAGCCGGCAGCTCATCGGCGCAACCGACCCGCTCAACGCCGCGCCGGGCTCGCTTCGCGGCGACCTCGCCCTGGCGATCGGTCGCAATCTGGTGCACGGAAGCGATAGCCCCGCCAGCGCCGGCCGCGAGCTCAAGCTTTTCTTTAACGACAGCGACTTTATGTCGCGGCGACACGACCTCGAGCGCTGGATCAAAGAGTAAAGCGTGTCGCTGGAATCGCTGCGCGGCGGCGGTAATCCGCTGATCGAAGGCGTTCATGCGCGCGAGATCCTCGACTCGCGCGGTAATCCGTCCGTCGCCGTGACCGTGGCAACCAGCTTCGGCGCCGTGGAGGAGGCGATGGTTCCCTCAGGTGCATCGACCGGCGCGAACGAAGCCGCCGAGCTGCGCGACGGCGACCAGCAGCGCTATAATGGAAAGGGTGTTCGCAAGGCCGTCGCTGCCGTCAACGAGATGCTCGGGCCGGCGATCGAAGGCCTCGACGCCACCGCGCAGCGCGAGATCGATTCGAGGCTCATCGAGCTCGACGGCACGCCGAACAAATCGACTCTCGGCGCGAACGCAATTCTTGGTGTTTCACTCGCCGTCGCGCGTGCCGCGGCAGTCAGCCTCTCGTTGCCGCTCTACCGTTATCTCGGCGGACCCTGCGCCGCCACGCTTCCCGTTCCGATGATGAATGTGATCAACGGCGGCAAGCACGCCGAGGGTGCGCTCCAGTTTCAAGAGTGCATGATCGTTCCGCTCGGTGCAGGGAGCGAAGCTGAAGCGGTGCGCTACGGTTCCGAAGTCTTTCACGCGATTGGGCAAATTTTGCACGAGCGCGGTATGCAGACGCTCGTCGGCGATGAAGGCGGCTACGCGCCGCCGCTGGAGACCCCGCAGCAGGCGCTCGACCTGATCGTGGAGGCCATCGCACGTGCCGGCTACAAGCCCGGTGCCGACGTTGCGATTGCGCTCGATCCCGCGTCCAGCGAGTTTTACCAAGGCGGCAAGTACTATCCACTCTCACGCGATCGCTCCGCAACGGTCGCGGACATGATTGCGCTCTACACCGAGCTTTGCGACCGCTATCCGATCGTTTCGATCGAAGACGGACTCGCCGAGAACGACTGGTCTGGCTGGGTGAAGCTCACCGAGGAGCTCGGCAAGCGAATCCAGCTGGTTGGCGACGATCTCTTCGTGACGAACATGAAATTTCTCGAGCGCGGAATCTCGGAGGGCGCCGCCAACGCAATTCTGATCAAGGTCAACCAGATCGGCACGTTAACGGAAACGCTCGATTGCATCGCGATGGCGCAAAAAGCCGGCTACGGAACGGTGATATCTCACCGCTCCGGCGAGACCGAGGATACGACGATTGCGGATTTGGCCGTCGCCACCGATGCAGGCCAAATCAAAACCGGTTCGCTTTCGCGCAGCGATCGCACCGCAAAGTACAACCGCTTGATGGTGATCGAGGAACAGCTCGGCCAGGCGGCGTGCTACGCCGGCGCGATGGCCGGCGTAGTGTCTCCGTTCCAGACGAAGCGGTAGGTCGAGCCTTTCGTTGCATTCATGACGAGTGTGGGACGGAAACAGGCAATGCACGTACCAGCGGGATTGCGCACGCTCGGATAGACGACGCCGAGCGACCCGGTCTCCAAGAGTTCTTCGGCAAGCTGTTGCGACGCGACGTAGCTATCCGGGCTCAAGTATTTCGCGAAACGTTTCGGGCCGCGCATATCGTGGAATTCGGCGCTGAAGTCGGCAGTGTAGTCGTCGTATGTGACGTCGTCTTCCAAGATGCCGATCTCGAGCAGATCGACCGTTTTGTGGAAGGCGACCTCGGCCATCGCCGTCTCGATCTCGAATCCGCAGTACCACGCGCCTCGCTCGGGGCCGTTGAAGCGGCTGCCCAACGGCTGCGGGTGGGTGAACGCCGCGTTGACGACCCGGTAGTAGGGCACACCGAAGACCAGTTCGTGCGCATCGATGCCGCCGGCGAATCCGGCTTCGGCAAGCGTCCGTTCGTTGGTGGCGATGTCCAGCTTAAAGATGTCGTCGAGGTGCCTGTTCGAGTCGGCGATGCGCGCTAGGACGCTCTCGCCATATTTCGACGCGATGAACCGGTGCGTGTCGTTACGCCGAACGAGCGAAGTGGGCGGAAAGCGCTTAGATGCCGCCACGCCGGGCGTCGAGAAGCCGGCGCACGACTTGAATCGCCGGGATGCCGCCGCGAATCATATACTCGAGCGGCGTGGTGCCACGAAAGATCGGATTGCGATTCGCAAGCGTGACCCATCGGTCGGCCAGCGCTTTGCCGTGGAGAATGTTGAGCGCCTTGAAGATGCCGATCAGGTAAGAGATGCGCAGCATCGTGTCGGGGTCGAGGCTGCGTCGCGGCGATTTCTTCATTGCGTAGTAGCTGCTGCTTGCCATGCCGCCTAGCAGCTGCATCGCATCGTCGTCGCGGATCTGCCAGCATCTCACGATGTTGAAGAAGGCCTTCAGCGCGGACGGCCCAAGCCGCTTGCCCTCCGCGGTCGATGTGATGTCGACCAGTTCGGGCGCGGCGTAGCGGGTTTCGGGATAGGCAAGTACGGTCAATGTTTCAGGGTCCTATTGTGGAGATTATACACTCCATTTTAGGAGAGTGCAAGGCCGGTGAGGGCCGCCGCGCGCGGCGCCGCGAAGATGCTCGCCCGCCGGGGCCTGTAGCTCAGCGGTAGAGCGGCCGGCTCATAACTGGTTGCGCGTAGGTTCGAATCCTACCAGGCCCACCACGACGCCGCCGCGCCCGCATCACGCTTCCATGAGAAGGCCGATTTTGTCAAGGCCGACGTGGCGGCCAGGCACGTTCAACTAAAACAATTCGTCTCGCCCCGCTTCCATACGCACTCAGCTGTAAGCCATTGGCGGCTCGGTGCACTTTGGGGTTCATCGTAGAGTCTGGTGCTGCCATCTAGGCGGCGATCTGAAACGATCCTAGCGCGAGTCGCAGTCACCAAAACGCGGCGAATTGTTCGCTGAAAAAACGATGCAGGGCCCGCGGTCTGCTAATTCTAGCGCTTAAGCGATGCTAGCCTCGGCCGCGACCTTGCCCAATCGCAATGGATCGTAGATTTCCGCCGTGGCCCACAATCGATGCATGAGCACCGCAAGCTTGCGAGCCACGGCCACGATGGCGCGTTTCTTGTCGTTCTTGCCGCCTCGCCCAGCCAGATGCTGCCCGAAGCGGCGCAGGTCTGAATCCGGTCCAAAAGGCCCCAGGATATAGTGCGAGCTGCCGACGAGCAATCTGCGCAGATACCCGTTGCCGGCTTTGGTGATCGGCAACTGTGGTGAGCGGTCACCGGATTGGTCCTGTCGCGGGACCAGTCCGAGGTACGGCCCCACGTCGCGGCTGCGCGCAAAGCGCCCCTTATCGAAGAGTGTCAGCACGAAGGCCAACGACGTTAGCGATCCAACTCCAGCGATCTGTTGCAGCACCGCTGTCTCGGGATAGCGTTCTTTAGCTAGGGTCTCGACGCGCTTGTCGCAATAGCGAATCTGCTCGGTGAGCGCATCGATCGCCGTAACCAGCGGTGTCAAGGTCCATGTTAGCTCCTTGGGCATCTGTTCGCGAACGCGCTGGGCGAAGTACGGGCTGGTGCATCGCGGCAAGCGGCTGCCGAGGGCTTTGGTCAGTCCGCGCGCCGCGTTGATGAGCTTCGTTCGCGCGCCAACCAGCACGTCACGTGCGCGGATAAGCGAGATGTCGGTCTGCATTTGCTCGGTGCGAAGAACGACCGGGGCGAGCAGCTGCGGATCGAAGCGAACCATACGCGCCAAGATCTCTGCGTCGGTGCGATCGTTTTTCCGATCGTTTTGGTGAATCTTGCGCAGTTCTCGGGCATTAGCGATGACGACCTCATGGCCGTAGGCTGCAACGATCCGGCTTACCCAGCCCGAATGCGTTCCCGTCTCAAGGGCGACCCGCGCCGGCACCTTCGCGCTGAAGTATTCTTGCAACGTCGCCTGGGTCGTGCGGAGACGCGTTCGGCTTACCACGGCTCCGTTCTCGTCGAGTACGCACAGCTCGCTAAAACGGTCGCCCAGGTCGATTCCGATTGAGCGAGACGTTGCCGGCGTTTTATCTCGTTTGAGGTTCATGCTATGCTTGGTCATGAGGGTCGGTCTCCTTTCATTGCACCTCGA
>JBAUMX010000005.1:0-24286 GCA_049578945.1 Candidatus Cybelea sp.
AGCTATTGATTGTTTTGATCGCTTCGGCATTCCGGATGTCTCCACGGGATTCCGGGGATTTCCGCGAGATAGGTCGTCAAATGGTCGTCAGATCCAGTGGCGCGCCTGGCCGCCGCCCGTTGGATAACAGACAGGCAAAGAAACGCGATCTGCGAGCTCAGGGATTTCCAATCCCCTCTGTTCGGAGGCGGCGGTCTTGAAATGCACATCGCTCATCTCAATAAGAGTGACGTGCATCCCCAAGTTATGCCGCGGATAGCTGGAGCGGTAATCTGATTTGTAGCCCTCGAGCGAATTCCTCGGGGGTACGGTTTTCCAGGGCTTGATGAGGCCGGTTGGTGTTGTAGTCGATCCTCCAGGCTTCGATAATGAGACGAGCTTGGCCAAGCGAGGCAAACTGGTTTTCATTCAAGCATTCGTCTCGAAACCGACCGTTGAACGACTCGACGTAAGCGTTTTGGGTTGGTTTGCCGGGCTGGATGAAGTGCAGCCGAACTCTGCGATCGCGCGCCCAGCAAGCCATGGCGATGCTCGTTAGTTCGGTGCCGTTATCCATGACGATTGTCTGTGGAAGGCCGCGCACCGAGGCGATCGCATCGAGAACACGAGCAACGCGGTTGCCCGAGAGCGACGTGTCGACCTCAATGGCAAGGCACTCTCGTGTGAAATCGTCGACGATATTCAACGTTCTAATGCGGCGACCGCTTTCCAAGGTGTCGTGCACGAAATCCAGCGACCAACGCTCGTTCAACCCCATCGCCGGCGCAGCCAGATCGCCCCGCCCAATTGCGACTCGGCGTTTTACGCGCTTGCGTACCTGCAGATGTGCCTCGCGGTACACGCGCAGAACCCGCTTGATGTTCACGTTCCAGCCGTCTCGGCGCAGCAACACGGCGAGACGTCGGTAGCCGAACCGTCGCCGTTCCGCTGCCAGCTCCTCAAGACGACTTCGCAGTGGCACATCGTCTTTCGGAATGCGGGCGTAACGAATCATACGGCGGTTTGCTCGCACATACCGGCAGGCTTGGCGTTCGCTGATGTCGAGTTGCTCGCGAGCCGCCTGTACGACTCGACGCTTCTGCACAGGCGTTAGAAGTTTCCCGAAGCGGCAATCTTCAACGTGTCGATATGGAGCGCCTGATCGGCGACGATTCGCTTCAAACGCCGATTTTCGTCCTCAAGCGCGCGCATCTTGGCGACGTCGCTGACTTCCATACCGCCGAACTTGGCTCTCCAGGTATAGAATGTCGCCGGGCTGATGCCATGCCGTCGGCAAAGATCTTTCGTCGGCGTGCCGGCTTCGTGTTCTTTGAGGATACCGACGATCTGCATTTCACTAAACCGAGACTTCTTCACGGTGGTCTCCTTCGAGGCCAAAGGCCTCAGGATTCTCCACCTATCTTTGGATCACTTCACGGGATGCACGTCAGTAACGCGTCGTATTTGCACCGGAGTAGGGAGCGCGGAAAGATTACGCTCGAGGGCGGCCCCCAAGGTATGTGCGGCTCCTTCAGCGGCAAGGCTACTTTGACAAGTTCAGGAAATCGGCTTGATTCTATCAATATGCGGCTCAGCGGCTACCCCTCCGAGGGCGCCACCTACACCGTGATCGGGGGTACTGGCAAATTTGCCAACGCAACCGGTACTGGAACGGTGATCTTTCAGTATCTGTCGGGGTACGAATACTCGTATGTATGGTCGGGCACGCTTTACTACTGATCGTTGGCGAACTACGGGCTTGTCACTGATACCGCCTTCGCGAAAAGGCCTCACCGCCTGACGCCCTCACCGCCTTGGATCGCAGCGCGCGGACAGGGGGGCCTTGTATAGGCCGGAGATGCTATGATCCACGCGTGAGGTAGACCGATGGGCCGGGGTTAACAACCCGTAAACGAGTTTTTGGTCGCCTCACGCGGTGTTCCATCCATTCCGAACAGTTGCTTGGGCTTCGAGCCCGCATTGACAAGATTGGAGTTGGAAGGTTGGACGAATGCATCTTCGTTGGCATCGACGTCGCAAAGGACCAGATCGACGTTTGCCTGCAGCCCGCGGATATCTACCGAACGTTCCCTAACGAGAAAAAAGGCTTCGATGAGCTGCAAAAGCTCCTTGCCCATCAGCGGATTACGTTGGCGGTCTTGGAGTCGACCGGCGGTTTAGAAATTCCGGTTGCCGTGTCGCTGGGCTGTGCCGGCATCCCCATTGCGATCGTCAACCCGCGCCAAGTGCGCGACTTTGCCAAGGCTTCTGGGCGGCTCGCAAAGACCGATCGCCTGGATGCGGCTATCTTAGCGCAATTCGGGGCCGCCATTCGGCCGGCGGCTCAAACGCTCAGGGACGACGACCATCGAGCACTGGCTGCGATCATGACCAGACGCGTGCAAATCATCGACATGATCGTTTCTGAGAAGACCCGGCTGTCGTCGGTACCGAACTCTGAGATGGCCAAAGATATTAAATCGCATATCGCCTGGCTCGAGAAGCGGCTTCACAAAATTGACGAGGATCTTGGAAAACGAGTGAAGCAAACGGCGCTCTGGCGTGAGCGCGATGAGCTCCTTCAAAGCGTGCCAGGTGTCGGCACCGTTGTTTCACACACGCTAGTGGCTCATCTTCCCGAACTGGGGACCCTCGACCGCAGAAAAATCGCGGCTCTTGTTGGTGTCGCGCCATTGAACTGGGATAGTGGCAGAATGCGTGGACGACGCGTCATCTGGGGTGGTCGCGCTGCCGTTCGGAAAGCCCTCTATATGGCGGTAGTCGCATCCATTAAGTGCAATCTTATCATCGCGGCATTCTATAAACGCTTGAGAGCTGCTGGGAAAAAACCTAAAGTGGCGATCGTGGCCTGCATGCGCAAGCTCTTAACCATCCTCAATAGCATCGCCCGCTCAGGGGAAGCCTGGCGCAGCTGCACCTAAATTTTCCGATACAGTTGCTTGTATCTGGCCGCGGCGGGCGACAGCGGATACCCTCAGTCGTGGGAGCCCGCGGCGCTTCCAGGCGTCGTGTCGGTCGGCGGCACGGAACTCTCGAAGAGCGGCTCGACGTACAGCGAGACCACGTGGCCCGGCACCGGTTCGGGCTGCGCGAACGGTGTAACCAAACCCTCTGGCAGCGGGATAACGGCTGCGCGTATCGCACTCAAAACGACGTTTCTGCGGTCGCGGCGAACGCTGCTGCGTACGACACCTACGACCAAAGCGGCTGGATCACCGTCCACGGTACCAGCGTCGCCACGCCGTTGATTGCCGGTGTTTATGCTCTCGCCGGAAACGCCGCGACCCTCGATGGCGCGAGGAAACTCTATCTGCTTTCCGCGACACAGTATAAACAAGAGATGCACGACATCACGACGGGTAACAATGGATCGTGCGGCGGAAGTTATCTCTGCACGGCGGGCAAGGGTTACGACGGCCCGACGGGTTGGGGCGCCCCGAACACCACCAAGGCGTTCTAAAGTAACTAGAAATGACCCCATCTGCGGATGGGGTCATTTCGCGCTCTCAGCGTAGCGCGACGTCGAGCGTGACGTCAACGGTGCCGCCGATCGTCGGGTCGAGTCGCGTCACCGCCATCCCAAAAGCGTGCCGGTCGATCTGCGTCGTGCCGTGGTAGACGGGATTGGCCCCCGTGCCGCCGATGGTCACGTTCACTCGCTCGGGCCGCGTGACGCCGTGAACGGTAAGATTCCCGTCCATTTCAAATGCGTGAGTGCTCTGTGGCACGACCTTCGTGCTCGCAAAGGTCCACTGCGGAAACTTGTCCGTGTCGAAGAAGTCGGGCGACTTGAGCGCGCGGTCGCGATCCGGTTCGTCGGTAATGAGTCGCGTGGCGTCGAGCACCGCCGTCACCTCGGTCGGAATCACCGAGCCTTCGCCGAGCGTCACCGAACCGCTTAGGATCGGAACGATTCCGGTCACTCGCTCGACCCAAATGTGCGACACGCTAAACTGCGCGTGAGAATGCGCCGGATCGATCGCGTGAGTTACCGGCACTGCCGCCGCAAGCGTCGCGAGCAGGGCCATCAGCGAGATTGCAATCTTCACGGGCATCAATAGGCTATCGTGAATTGCGCGTTCATCGTGTGGCTGGCCTGCGGAACATTTGTGATGACGTCCTCGATGGTGATCCGGCTGTTCTCGGTCGGTCCGTAACCGAATAACACGACTCCGTCGCGAGCGAAGCCGTTGATCGGGTCGTACGTTCCTTCGTAACGCGCCTCGGCGAAGAGCTTGCGATTAAACGCGTAGCGAAGCTGCTCGAATCCGCCGCTCGAGCTGCAGCCCCCCAGCGGCGGGGTCGCGCAGTTGGAATCCCAGCCGGTGATAAAAACGGCTTCGCTTGAAAAGCGGCTCCACTGCCCGTAGGTAAATCCAAAGCCGGTTCGCTCGAATCGGTCGTATGGTTGGCCCGCGATCGGTCGCAGTCCGTCGTAACGAAAGGCGCTCAGCGTGAACGGCCCCATCGCATCCTGCGTGTAAATTTCAGTGTCGACGCCGGTCGGCGCGAGTCCGCTTTGGCGCGTATATCCCGGTCCTGCGAAGAGCTGCACGTTAAAGCCACGCAACGCGTTGCCGACGCTGACGCGCGCACCCATCGCGGGGTCGAAAAAGTTGAATGGATTTGCACCCACGGTCTGCTCG
Organism: Candidatus Cybelea sp.; assembly: GCA_049578945.1. Classification (GTDB taxonomy): domain Bacteria; phylum Vulcanimicrobiota; class Vulcanimicrobiia; order Vulcanimicrobiales; family Vulcanimicrobiaceae; genus Cybelea. The sequence continues at coordinate 4,647 of JBAUMX010000005.1, forward strand.
TACGGCGTATATCCCTGATACGTATCGCGAAACGTTTCGGGATCGACCGGCAAAGGAAGCGTGAACTGCCCGCCTTGCACGAACACCGGAATCTTTGCTTCCCATGGGTTGACGCGCTCGCTGATCCAGGCGTCGCGCAACAATCCCGGCTCGCCCCCGTCGACGATGTACTGCTCGACGAAGTAGTTTGCCCGCGATCCGATCGTCGCCGACGAGAAGGCTTCGATCTCGTCGACGATCGCTTTTGGCAGCCCCTGACCGTCGGGGCCCTCGCCCTGATACTCGCTGGAATCGACCAGATTGGCTTTGACCGAGAACGGAACCGCCGGGCCCGACGAAATGCCCGGAAAGCGCTCGCCGTTTGCTAAGAATGCGGCGCCGAACTCGTTGAGATGGGGAATCACGGAGTGGCATTTCGCGCACGTCACGCCATACTGGTGTGCGAAGAGCGGAATTGCCGGCGCGGCGCAGGGCCAGAGCAGAAGAAGCGGGGGAAGCAACCAGGCCAAGCTCCACTTAAGCATGCCTCACAGTATTGTTAGGCAACCCTAAATCCCCCTGCCGCCAAATTTGCTGACTCCAAGCAGTCGTCGAGGAACCTAGCCTGGCCGTCGAACTTATTTCCTCTCGTCGCTTTTGGGAGGTACGGTAATGATGGGATTGCGTTTTGACTGCAGCGCGATTTATGGCTGCGTGGCTCTGGCGTTGCTCGCCGGTTGCGGCGGATCGCAGCAAACGTTGGGTACGCCCCGTACGGGGAGTCAACCCACAACGCGCTCCGCGGAGCGATCGTCACTCCAGGGATACTACCTAGCTAAACTCACTACTAAGGTCGGAAATGGTCTTCCCGGGTCTACTCTTTGCTTTCGGTTTAAGCCCTCTGGAAGTTGGTCTAGTACCGGCAGCGTGAGCTTTAACGGGACATACCTTATTTCGGGCAAAGATTTGTTCGCATCTGCCATTTGGCTGCCGTCGCCGGCGGTCTTTTTGAGCTTCCAAGGGTCGGTCAACGCGAAGCAAGGCTTCGGTAAATTTACCGTCAGCGGTTTGAACGCCGACGTATCCGAAGGGGGAACGTTCACCATGACGCGCCCACAAAAGGGCTGTAGCTGAGGAATCCGCAGCCTTCTATCCGCGACTCAAACTTAAGCAGCCAGCTAAGAGTCCGGCGTTAGGTTCCGAGTTTCCGCATTACGCTCTGCGAAGAAGTACAGGGGTTTTTCAGAGGGTTGTTCGATATCTGGATCGTCGCGATCTCAGCTGACGGATCGGATATCGTGGTATTCAAGGCGAAATACGTGTTGTCAAAGCATTGCGTCATGTCCAGCGGCGGTGAACAGCAGACGAACTGCGGGTCGACCGGGCCACCTGCGCCCATCGAATCGAAAAACTGCCACTGACCCTGGCTGCTGGCCTGCGTGGTGAACGCGTTGAACTTCCACACGGGCGCCGGGGTGGAACTCGGCGCCGGCGACGGCGCGGCGGTCCTGAAGATCCCCGTCTGAGCCAGGATCGAGAACTCCGTTTGGGTTCCGTTGTTGTTGAGGTTGTAGCTGAACGTTTGCGGCGTCGACCCCAAACGCACCCACGCCGGCGAAATGTGCGGGTTGCTGTTCCGCAGGAACGCGACCGGTTCGGCGAAAGTAGCCGCGCCGTTTCCGAGCGCGACGATCGCGAAGGAGTAGCCGTTCCAGTTGGTTTGCAACGTATCGGTCGAAGGCGTTACTCCGCTGCCGGTGGTGTTCAGGACGATCATGTACTGGTAGGTGCTAAAGTTGAGCGGACCCCCGACGTCAAAGGTCACCGCCATAAACCCCGGCGGCGCGCCGCCCGCTCCTAAACCCGCAGGATTCGGCGTGACCTGACGACCGCAGGCTGTTATCAGCACCGCTATCGCTAAAACACCGAGGAAGCTGAACCGCAGTTTCTCGATCATCTATCCCTCCGGACCGTTGCAGCGTACGCCCGTTGGCTGAGGGTACACTTAGTGGCCCGGTACTACGTTCTAAGGGAGGGCTGGGCTAATCCCGGTAGGCTGCCGGCTGAAAAAGTCGGCTCCAGGGGTGGCGGCTCAAAAGGGCTGGGCTCAAGCCGGCCCCGAACGCGCCCGCGCTCCCTTTTTAGTTCCACGCGAGGTGCTAGCAAGAGAGCGGGGACCGTTCACTGGGCGGTCCTCTTTTTTTACGATCTCCGGAAGAAGCCTCCGGGGGTTGTCGTAATATTAAGGCGCTTCACGGACTTGCCAAGGCCCGTGTAGCGAGGGGAGGGGAGATCGGCGCGAGCCGGTCTCCTCTTTCTTATGCCTAGCTGCCGGCAGGACCGCGAGCCAACCCGTCGCAGGCTGATGTGCGGTGAAAATTTAGTGGCGGAGGTTTGCGTCGAGCTGAGCGGCGACTACGACATCAGCCGCAAGCGGGAGTTGGCCTTGCTCTTCGAGTCGCTCGAGGGAGACGACCCGGTTGTGATCGACCTCGCGAAGGTGAGCTATCTCGATTCGACCATGTTGAACGAGCTCTCGATCTTCCGGTCGCGCAATCGAGAGCGCCAGATCACGTTGCGGGGAGCGAACGCAAACATCCGGCGCATCCTGCGCCTGGTGAACTTCGATTCGCTTTTTAACGTTGCCGAAACGCAATCATGAGCGCCGAGTCGCACCGATCAACACGTCGCATTTGGCCGCGAAGATAAAGTCGCTTTCCGTCAAGCCGCCGATCTTGTGAGTCCAAATATCAACGGCTAACCTTCCCCACGAGACGTGAAGATCGGGATGGTGCTGCTGTTGCTCGGCCATCTCGCCTACCCGCACCGCGGCCTGCATCGCGTCGGCAAAGTTCTCGAAACGGTAGCTGCAGGTCAGAATCTTGATCGTTCCGTGCTTGGTATCGGCGCGCTCAACGACGTGCCAACCCGGTCCGAGCTGCGCCAGCAGCGGAGCAATCGCAAAATCGTCGAGCGGCGGAACTCCGCCGCGACACGGCACGCACGCGCGCTCTGCTAACTCGCTCATCTAGCTTGTAACTGTCGCGAGTTCGATTGTCACGATGGCGCCGCCTTCCGCGGCGTTGGAGAGCTCCACTCTCCCTCGGGTTCGCTTCGACGATGGTGCGCGCGATTGCTAAGCCCAGCCCGGTTCCCCCGCGTGGATGCGCCGTGTCGCCCGTGCGCACGTTTTACACCGTTCAATCCCGCTTCACGTGCCGGTCTACGTTCCCGGCTGCCCCGGTTTCGACTGCCCGATCGGAACATTCAACACCATCGTGAACGCGGCCATCGACCCCAAGTTCGTGGCGAACTGATGACGTGCTCTCCAGCACGCAGGTGCCCGCTCGAGGCCTTCGAAAGTAAAGCAAGCAGCCGGTATACTTACCTAGCGCCGTCTGGTTAGCAGCGATCTCTCGGGGCTTCGCCGGCGTGCCGCCGCCGGACGGTTCGGAGGTCGTTATGGTAGTTTCACGCGTCATCGACACGGGCCTCATTCTCGCGGCCGTCTACTTCGCGTTGAGCGTCGTCGTCTCGAACATTAACGAACAGATCGCAGCGTTGTTAAAGTGGCGCGGTGCCAACCTGTACAGCGGCGTCCTGAATCTTCTGAGCGGCTCGCTCGACTTGACGCAGGCGCTTTTTCAGCACCCGTTGATCGCCTCGGCGCAATGCGACCCCGACGGCAAGGTCAACCCAAAGGAGGATTACCGGCCGTCGTACATCGGCGCGCGCGATTTCTCTCTCGCGCTCTGGCAGTCGGTGGCTTCGGCGACGCCGCAACCGGCCGCCGCGGGGGCGCCGGCTACGCCAAGCGGCACCGCGGTAACGTATGCGCTGAGCGCGGCCGCGGCCGGCCCATCGATCGCCATGGACGCACTCCAAAATCAAGTCAAGTTGCTGCCGTCGGAGCACCTGCGGGCCACGCTCTTCGCGTTGCTCGGTCAAGCCCAGGGGGATTACCAGCGACTCCTTGCGGTCACCGATGCATGGTTCAATCGTCAAATGGATCGTGTCTCCGGCTGGTATCGCCGGCGGGCGCAGTACGCCGTGATGGTGATTTCGGTGGTGTTGGTGGTGTTCTTAGGCGTCGATACCGTCCGCATAACGACGCGGCTCTACGCCGACGACGCTCTGCGCAGCGTCTTTGCGCCGAAAGTGGCGGCGACGATTGAAGGTTCGGGTTCCAACGCGTCGTCGGCGTTGCCAACCCAGCAACAGCAGCAGAATCTGCTCAACGCTCTCGACGATCCAAGTTTTGTTGGAACCCTTGTCAGCGGGCCCGTCTTCCTCGACGGCAGCATCGCGACCGCCAAAACCAATCCATGGCCGCTCTTGATCCATCTTCTCGGAATAATCATTACAATGGTGGCGCTGTCGCTCGGCGCCCCGTTCTGGTTTGACGCGCTGCAGTTCTTTGCGAACTCCAGGCTTGCGGGTCCAAAACCTTCGACCTCGGCGAGTTCGCAGTCGCAAGCACAGTGATTCTTCAACAAGGCTCGGAAAATAACTAACAGCTATTAGGAGGTAAAGAATGAGCGTCCAGACTGCAACCGGTCAGCTCGAGATCGAATGGGACGACGATTTCGTGATGGTCTTTTCGTTCACCGAGGCGGCGGGGAAGCTTTACTGCGGCTTCGTGCACGCCATACAATCCAGTCAGCTCGTAACCGGCAGCCAGACGCAGACAACCCCGACCGTTCAGCAGATCAGTCAGATGGGAGTCCAACTCACGCTGGATCCGCAGACCTGGGTAGAAACGGCAAAGAATGGAGCGCGCTCGAGCGCCGGAGCCAAGGTCATCTACGATGACTCAACCTATATAAACTACACAACCTCCACCGGCACGATCTTTCAACTCCAAATTCTCTACAGCCTAACCGGCTGACGCCCCTTTTTGTCATCCCGATCGAAGCAAGCAAAGCTTTTGTCATCCTGAGCCCTTCGACTCGCTGACGCTCGCTCAGACAGGCTCCGTCGAAGTACGATGCGCGTTTGTCATCCTGATCGAAGCGAGCAAAGCTTTTGTTATCCTGAGCCCTTCGACTCGCTGACGCTCGCTCAGGACAGGCTCCGTCGAAGGACGAGCGCGCTGTGTAATCCTGAGCGAAGCGAGCAGAGCGAGCGCAGTCGAAGGATGGCGTTCGCCAAAACGCACGACCTGTTGTCATCCTGAGCCCTTCGACTCCCTGACGCTCGCTCAGGACAGGCTCCGTCGAAGGATGGCGTTCGCCAAAACGCACGACCTCCGAGAGCGGACTATTCCGCGCCTAAGTGCACGTGGTCGGCACCGTCGTCGTGAAATACGGTTGAGCCGCCGGCGGCCACGTTCGCGTCGTTCCAGGCGGTTCCGGCTAGTCCGATTTGATGGAGCCAGACGCTCGCCGCGGCGTCTTTTAAGAACTGTTGGAAATACGGATTGTTCGCATCGAGATAATCTCCCGGCGTCGCCGAGCCGAGCGGCCAGAGGTCGGCACAATAGCCGTTGTGATGGCAATGCAAACCCAAGGCCGAGTCGTTATCGTGGTCCGATCTGACCGCCGTGATCTCGATGTGATGACCTTTGTCAGCGAGATCGAGCAACAACGCGATGAGGGTTGTCTGCGTAAGGCTTGGGTTGAGGAGATCGCTTTTTTGAGAGCCGTCTTGAAAGACGAGTTTGCTTACGAGCTGCTCTCGAGCTTGTGTACTCATTGGTACGCCTCCTTATAAAGCTATTCTACTCGGATCTTATCGCTTGATCGCATCCAATGCCGTGAGCGCGTCGAGGTCAACCGCTCCGTCAATTCCGGGAATGGAACCAGCGTCGGAGTATTGGTGAAGCGTCCAGCTCTTGAACCCATTGGGGAGCGTCAACTGACCGGGAACGCCCGTAAAGTTGGCGACCCACAGCGCGTGACCCGAGAATGCATTCGTGCCGCCCATCGTCGCGTTCCAGGCAGCCGGATTGGTGTAGATGACGGGTTGACACCCTAAACCGTTCTGAATCGCGGCACAAAACGTCGAAAGCGCGGCGACGTTATTTTCAACCGATCCGGTAGAACCGGATCCACCCTCGACGTCAACCATCGGTCGAAGTTCGCCTTCATAGCCGTCGACGAGCTGCAGAAAGTGCTTTGCCTGCGCCGTTGGGTCCTCGCCGAACAAGAAGAAAATGTACGCGCCAAACGGAATGCCGTACGCTTTACATCCGTAATGGTTCGACGTAAAGATCGGGCCGTCGTCGTCGTCGGGATCGGACCCGTAGCAGGCTCTGGCGTACGCGAAGTGTACCTTACCCGACGCGGCCACTGCGGCCCATTTGATCGTGCCTTGCGCGAAGCTAACATCAACTCCGTCGAGCATCGTAGAGTGCTCCTCTCAACACGTAGGAAGAACGCGCCAGCTCGGCTTGATTACACCCAGCCGCGCCGGTTCCTTGCCGGCGGTTCGGCGTAACTACGCGACGGAAGGCCAGAAAGCGTTAATCAGCGCGGCGATCTCTTTGGGTTGCTCGAGGATCGCGTAATGTGCCGCGCGCGACAGCGTCACGAGCTGCGCGTGAGGAAGGAGCGCGGTCACCCGCTGCTGGGCGGCCTCCGGTGCGTCGCTCTCGGGCGCGATCACGAGCACCGGCGCTTCGATGCTTTGCGTCTGCGCCGCGAAATCCGCGTGGGCCCAGGATTCGAAGCACTCCAGCGCCGCACCGCGCTGGGTCCTGGCCGCGACTGCACACAGATGCTCGAGCGTCGGGCCGTCGGCCGGATTCGCGAGCGTTCGCGCCAGCCAATTTCGCACCGCGATCGGATCTCCCGCGGTCGCGCGCAGATACGCCTCTCCCTTTTGCGAATAGCCGCCGCCGCTCGCGGGCACCGGCGCGACGAGCACGAGTCCACGCGTCGCTTTTGGATAATCCACCGCAAAACGAAGCGCAACGGTGGCGCCCATCGAGTGCCCGGCGACGACCGCCGGGCCGACGCCCCGCGCAGCAATCAGTTCGTGAAGATCGCGCGCGAAGCGTTCTAGGCAATACGGGCCCTTCGCCCTCATGGATTCGCCGCTTCCGCGCAGATCGAGAGCGAGTGTGTGCCTCTGCGGACCAAGCGCGTCGATCAGGCCTGTCCATACGGTGCGGTCGGCCTGCCAGCCGTGAACGAATACCAGTGCGGGTCTACCGGCGCCGCTCTCTACGAAGGCAAACTCGGCGCCGTCATCGGCGCGGAACAACTCCATGCCTGCCGTCGGCGAGCGCCCCGGCGCCTGTGGCCGTCAGGCCGCCGCGGCGGCGGTGCCTCCCCTTAGCTTCATGCCCATCCAGGCCCAAGCAATGCCCGCGAAGATGAAGTTCACGCCGACCGCAAAGCCGGGGAACCACACGGCCGATATCGGCCACTGCGCCCACAGAAGAACGCCCAGCAGGAAGGTAATGAAGCCGCTCGCCGCGGCCCAGCCGTACTGCGGGTACTGGAGCCAGAGAGCCGAGACCAGGCGGAAGATGCCACCGAAAACAAAGAGCGCCGCGAGAAAGAGCGTGATCGTCAGCGCGCCGAGCGCCGGGTGTCCGATCAGAATCAAGCCGACGACGATGTCAAGAACGCCCACTAGCAGCGAGAGAATGACGTGCCCGGCGCCCCGCACCATGAACGCGCCGACCAGCTGTCCGATCCCGGCGATCAATAAGACGATCCCCAGCGCAACGATCGATGCGATCGTGGCGGCTTCGCCGGCGTAGATCGCGTAGAAGCCGACTAGGATCATGAGAATGCCCAGCGCCAAGTACCAGCCCCAGTTCTTGCGGGCGTGCTCGACCGAAGCGGTGATATCTCCGGCAATTGTTCTCATACCATACTCCTGTTCTTTACGGTCAGTAGGGTTCTGTGCCGAACGTCATTATAGCACTACATAGCGCTACGCGACCGTGCTACGGGGGGCAGCCTGCGTCTTGCCAACGTTTGAAGGTGTCGCACATCTCGCTCGTCCAGCGCGCTTCGCCGGAGCCGGGCGGCGGCATCGATCCACCGCTAACCGTCCCAAATATTGCAGCCGCACTCTTTTTTACGTCGGCATAGTCGCTTAGGTCCAGGCCGAATCCCTGCATGTGCTCCACGTCCATCTCGGTGAACATCGGCCGAATGTCGTGAGCAAAACTTGGTGTTGCCATATCATTGCCTCCAACGCTGTCGGTGAGTCGGGAAGAGTTCGCGGCCCGATGAGTGGATGCATTCTCGTTTCGATCGTCGAAGATGCGGCCTGCCGAGAAAGGACGATCGCACATGAAATGGTTCTTTGAGCCCGGGCACACGGCCGCCGAATTTCGCGCGCGGCACATGATGGTCACCTGGGTGCGCGGCTCCTTTAAGAACGTCACGGGGCGGCTCGACTTCGATCCGGCCAATCCGAGGGAGCTCGCGGTCGAAGCGGTCATCGACGCGTCGACCTGCTGGACCGGCGTGGATGCGCGCGACGCTCACCTGCGCAGCGCGGATTTTCTCAGCTGCGAGCGCTTTCCCGAGATTCGCTTTAAGAGCAGCGGCCTCACCGAGGTCGGTCCGGTCGACTACCGAGTCGAAGGAAACCTCACGATTCGCGAAGTCACCCTCCCGGTCACACTTGCGGTGAAGTTTCTCGGCACCTGGGAGACGCCTTGGTGGGAAGATGGCGTCGACAAAGGGCCCAAGACACGCGCCGGTTTCGTCGCCCACACGCGCATTGACCGTTACGATTTCGGCGTCAACTGGAACGACACGATGCCGAACGGCGGCATCGTCGTCAGTCCGCAGATCGACATCGTCATCGATGCCGAAGCGATCAAAGAAGGCTGACGTCGCTTATTGTTTTAGAATCTGATGGACGAACGAGATCGCGATCGATCCCTCGCCCACGGCCGAAGCTACCCGCTTGACGCTTCCGCCGCGAACGTCACCGACTGCAAAGACTCCTGGCAGGCTCGATTCGAGCAGGTAAGGCGGACGCGAGAGCGGCCAGTGCGCGGCGATTAGATCGGCAGGCGAGAGCTCGGAGCCCGTCTTTACGAAGCCTTTGGCGTCGAGTACGATGCAGCGGTCGAGCCAACTCGTGTTCGGAACGCCGCCGGTCATTAGAAAGACGTGCCGGATTCTGCGCTCTTGCGTTTCGCCGGTCTGGTTATTGCGCCAGCGCACCGATTCGAGATGGTCGTCGCCCTCGAGCGCAGCGATCTCGGTGTGGGTGTGCAGCTCGATGTTCGGCGTCTCCTCGATCCGGCGACTGAGATAGCGTGACATCGTTTCGGCCAGCCCATCCGATCTGATGAGCACGTGCACGCGGTCGGCCGTTTCGGATAGATAAAGGGCAGCTTGCCCCGCAGAGTTCCCTCCGCCGACGACGATGACTTCGTTGTCCGAACAGACCTCCCGCTCGACCCTCGTCGCGCCGTAATAGATGCCCGCCGTCTCAAATCGCGCGAGATTCTCTAGCGGCAGCCGGCGATACTGTGCGCCCGTCGCAATCACGACGCTGCGTGCCGATATCTTAGCGCCGTCGTCGGTTTCGATGACGTACGGCGTGCGTTCGCAGTGAAGCTTCGTGCTCGTCGTGATGAGCATTTGCGCGCCGAACCGCTCCGCCTGAGTGTAAGCTAGCGCCGTAAGTCTCTCGCCCGAAATGCCGCTGGGAAAGCCGAGGTAATTCTCAATGCGAGAGCTTGAGCCGGCCTGCCCGCCCGGCGATCCCGTCTCCAAAATCAGTACGTCCAAACCCTCCGACGCTCCATAAACTGCCGCGGCCAGGCCCGCGGGACCAGCTCCGACGATCAGGACGTCACGGATCTGCGTCTGGTCGATGGTTTCGTTAAAACCCAAACACTGCGCCAAATCTCGATTCTTTGGGTTTCGGAGGGGATGCTGCCCGCGGCAAATCACAACCGGTACGTCATCGGCGGCAAAAAGAAACGTTTGCATCATCTGCTCGGCATCGGAGTCTTTCTCGAGATCGATGTACGCGTATGGCTGTCCGTTTCGCGTCAGAAACTCCTTGATGCGCAGCGTGTCCGCCGAGTGCGTAGAGCCAATCAGCGTGATGTCTCCCATGTGCGCGCTCACAAGGCCGACTCTACGAAGGAAGAAGGCGCGCGTGATGATCTCGCTGAGATCCTCATCGGTTTGAAGTAACGCAAGTATGCTCTTATGGTCGAGCTCGATGACTTCGCTCGCTTTGCTGGCGCGCGTTCGAAGGAGTGCCGGACGCCCGGTCAGCGTGTTGATCTCGCCCGAGAACTGGCTCGGGCCGACCATCAGCACCAGCGTTTCGACATTCTTGAAGGGACGCACGACCTCGAGCTCACCCGAAAGCACGAGGAAAAACGGGATCAGGCTATGCCCTTGCTCGACGAGGACCTCGCCGGCCGCAACGGCCCGTACGCGCCCGTGCGCCGCGATTCGGCGTACCTGCGCCTCGGTCAAGATCGGGAAGACCTCTTCGGGTGAGCCGGCCAGTGGGATGCCGCTTCGGTTAGCTGGAGCGCTTGGGGTGGATTGCACCGCGCACCCTTCCCGAAGACCCGACAAGAATCCGTCGGCCGGCGGCAGAACAGGTGGACGCTATGCTAAAGGCCGGAGACCACGTCTATATTGACGGAACCAACGAGCGCGGAACGGTTAAGGAGGTTCACCCGCACCAAATCCTCGTGCGGGTCCAGGTTCCCGGTGGTCATGAGGAGCGCAAGTACGCTCTCGAAGATCTGCGGCTCGATCCGACCATGAGCGAAGCGTCCGACTTCTACGATCACTAGGCAAAGCCGATGATTTCGCGAGGATTCGTCGGACGGCGCCGTGGCGGCGGCGCGAGTCTTCCACCGGGACAGTATCTGACTGAAGATTTTCCGGTTCTCTCCGCGGGGCCGACGCCCAACGTGCGACTCGAGGAGTGGGAGCTTATGCTAACGACCGAGACCGGCGAGATTCGTAAATGGAACTGGACCGAGTTTCGCGCCCTGCCAAGCGAGCCGGTCGCGACCGACATCCACTGCGTCACGCGCTGGTCGAAGCTCAACACATCTTGGGAAGGGGTCTCGCTCGACACGCTATTGCAAGAGGTGGCAACTTCCGCGAACTTTGCGATGGCGCACTCGTACGGCGGCTACAGCACAAATCTGCCGTTGGCCGATCTGCGCGGCGGCAAGGCATGGATCGCGTTCCGTTACGATGGCAAAGATCTCGCGCCCGAACACGGCGGTCCGGCGCGATTGCTCGTTCCGCATCTGTATCTCTGGAAAAGCGCCAAGTGGATCAGCGGCATGACCTTGATGCTCGAAGATGCGCCTGGATTTTGGGAGAGCCTCGGCTATAACAATTATGGAGATCCGTGGCGGGAGCAGCGTTACTGGGGCGACTAGCCTGGTATACGGCGACGGTGGTCGAACGGCGCGAGGAGAGCAAAACCGCGCGGACGCTCGTGCTCGAAGTACCTCAGTGGCCGGGACACGACGCAGGTCAGCACGTTGACGTGCGACTCCGCGCAGACGATGGTTATACCGCAGTGCGATCGTACTCGATTGCTAATGCCGCCCAAGACGAACGGCTCGAACTAACCGTCGAGGAGCTCCCCGACGGCGAGGTTTCGCCATACCTCGTGGAGACGATCGCGCCCGGTGACCGATTGGAAATTCGCGGCCCGGTCGGCGGCTGGTTCGTCTGGAAACCGGCTTCGGAAGGACCGGTGCAACTGGTCGCCGGCGGATCCGGGATCGTCCCGTTGATGTCGATGATTCGCACCCGCGCTCGTACCCGCAACCACGCACCGTTTCGGCTGCTCTATTCGGTCCGAGCTCCCGAAGCGGCCATTTACGCCGCGGAGCTGGAACGGCGCGCGATCGAGGATGGCGGCTTGAGCGTCACGTTCGCGTACACGCGCACAACACCGCCGGGCTGGATGCGGCCGGCGTCGCGCATCGACGCAGCGTTGATAGCCGATGTCGCGTTCTCCGCGCAGCAAGCTCCGCAGTGCTACGTGTGTGGACCTACGCCCTTCGTCGAAGCAATGGCGAGGCTGCTCGGCGAAACCGGCTACGATGCGTCGCGCATTAAAACCGAACGCTTTGGACCGACTGGAGGGTCGTCGTGAACGGTTCTTCGTTTTTTGATGGAAACGCCGCGGCCGGTGAGCTGCGCGATCTCTTCGCGGTGGACGTCACGGCCGCAGCTGGCCAGTGCGCAGCCTGCGGCAAGGTCGCCGCGCTCGGCGAGGCGCGCCTCTACGCGTTCGAACCGGGAATAGTTATCCGCTGTGCTGCCTGCTTGAATCCCTTGCTGCGAGTTGTAAAGGGGAACGGAAGCGCTTGGCTCGATATGCGCGGGTTGGTCTGCCTGCAAGTGTCACTCATCCAATCGGGCGAGGACGGCGTACCAGAGACATGAACTCGTTGGTGCTGGCCGCGGCGATTACTCTTTCACACCTTACTATGGCAAATGGCTGGGTCAACGGTCGCGTCAACGCCTCCGACCTGCGCGGTAAGGTTGTAGTCGTCGACGTCTTCACCGTTGATTGCTCGAACTGCCAAAACGTCGTGCCGACACTGCGCGAGCTCTATGCAAGCGATCGCGCTCGCGGTCTGCAGATCGTCGGGATCCATTCGCCGGAGACGCCGGCCGAGCGTTCGCAAACGTACGTCGAACAGAGCTTGGCGCGCCAAGGGATCGTTTGGCCCGTCGTCTTCGACAACGATTTCGCGCTCTGGCGCGCCTACGGCGTTACGGCTTGGCCCACCGAGCTATTCTTCGATCGGCACGGTACGCTGCGCAGAGTCATCGTTGGGGACTCTCAAGATGAAGACGTGCGAGCGACGGTCGAATCGCTGCTCAATCGGTAGCGGCTCAATTACAAGCGGTAGCGCAGCCGTATCTGCGCGGTTTGAGCCAAAGGATAAGCCTGCGGAACGTAACCGGTCGTAGTGTAGTTCCACGGGACGATCTGGGAGCTGCCGTTGTTGGTCGGGATGCCGTTGCCAAGCGTGTAGAGACAGCCCTTGCAATATTGAGCTCCGTACGCTTTCTCGTAAAGAAGGTTGCCGCCGGTATAACCCGGCGGTCCGATCAGATACGGATTTCCCTGAAGCTGCGTCGGCGTGGCGGTTGCAAAGAGGTTGACGACGTCGAAGATCGCCGTCACGCGCGCCGAGAGATCGAGCTCGACGTGGAGCGATGCGAGCGTCTGCGGCGTCGTTCGCAAGGTGTTGGGATCGGCACCTTCGCTGGTGCCCAGGTTGCCGATGTATGGATTGGTTGCCGCGTTGAACGGCGCGGCCGGGTTCTTCAAAAAATAATAGTTGTAGCCGGGGTTCACGTGGTTGTCGTTCGGTACCAGCTCGGGCGCGCCGGTCTTGGGATTGACGATCCATACCATCGTGCCGTTGCCGTACGGATAACCGCTTTCGTACGAGAGCAACGGCGTCACGCGTAGCCGGCGCGCTCCGAGGTCGAACTCGTACGCCAGCGTCGCCGTGAAATCCGGAATGTATCCGGCCGGATAGAGGTGTCCGGCCAGAATCGCCGCGGCGTTGAGGTCGTTGAAGGCAAACTGATCGACGCTCGACGTGAACGTTCGTCCGTAGTTTGCGTTGAACTGCAAGCCCCCACGCTTCACAAAAAGCTCGAGCCCGTGCGAACGTAAGAGACCCGCGTTGGTCGGAACGCCAACGGCATTGGGGTTCTGCGCGTTGGCCCGGAAGTTGACGGGCAAGACGTCGATGACGTTTTTCTCGAGATCGGCATAGTAGGTCAGCCGCAGCTGCGTTCGCCCGCCGCGCTCGTACGAGAAGCTGTAATCGTCGGCGGTTTCGGGCGCGAGTATGACCGGCGCCGCAGGTGCGGTCGAATCGGTTCGCTGGGTCTCGAGCGGCAACGGCGCGACCGAGGTATGATCGAACGTCGCGCGCAGCGCGCTCTCCCCGGGCAGCGAGTAGGCCACAGCTAGATGCGGGTCGATCGCGCCGACGCCATAGGCGAACCCCGTGCCGGTGAGAACGTGCTGGCCGGCGTAGCGGAGCGTTCCGGTCGCGGTAAGGCGATCGTCCAGTGACCACGTGTCGCCGGCATACATCAAATACTGATTGAGTCGCGGGTTTGAGGTGACGAGTTCGTCGGCAGTCGGCACGATCTGGTCGAGATCGCTAACGTTTACGGAGTATTGCGCGCCCGCTCGAAGCTCGTGCTTGGTCCCGGCTTGGTCCTCATAGTCGTAGCCGATGCCGTCCTGCCGCTGGCTCTGCTGCGACCAGAGCGAGATGACGCCGTCGGGGAAGGAGAGATCGTCCCAGAACGGTCCGTTGGCGATTGCAGTGACTTGCGAACGGTAAACGTACGCGCGTCCCAGCGAATGCTTCCAATCGTGAAGCCATTGCAGCTTCGTTACGAAGTAGGTGCCACGTGCCCGCGAGGGCGTATCCACTTGCGTCCGCGGATCGCTCGGCTGTCCCGGGAACGACGTCGTGCTCGAGTTGAAGGTTGACCAGCGTAAGCCCTGATATGGCGTATCGTATTGGTCGTACGTGGCGACGCCGGAGAGAAACGTCGCAGAGAAATCGTCGCGCGAATCGGCCTGGAAGTGAACGTTGCCCGACCAGGACGACTGCGCGCGGGTCTGTAACGCGAGGCCGTACGTTCCCATCTCGGACGGATAGAACGTGACGCCGTCCCCGTACGGAAAGTACGTGGCGGACGAGCTCGTGGCCAGCGAGTAACGCCAGCGCAGGTCGGGCGTGGCCCATCGTTCGCTTGCCTGCAGCTCGCCGTACTGCGCGCCGATGCCGGCGGCGATCTCGAAGTTTCCGCGCGCCGGATAACTTCCTAGCGCCGGAATTTGGTTTACAACGCCGCCGAGCGCGTTCTGGCTGACGTCGGTAAATCCGCTCAGCGTCAGCGTCGTCGCCGCTACCCCGGTCGTCCCGAGTTGCGCGCCGACGATATTGCCTCCCGGTTCGGCGATCAATCCCTGTGGAATGGGAACCGAATCGTAATCGAAGACGGTGTCTTGTACCTTGCCTCCGCGCACGATCGCGTTGGCGAAAGTATCGAGCTGTACGCCCGGAACGCTTGCGATTGCGCCTTGAACCGTGCCCTGCGTGTAGCTCGCCAAGCCGGAAGAGGATTCGGCCGGACTCGTTGCCCGCGCCGCGTCGCCGGTGACGGTAAACGTGTCGCTCGTGCTGCCGACCGGGAACGCCTCGCCCTTGGCTTCGACGTGCGCGATCTCGCGCAGTTTTGGCCGAAGCGTGAAAGCGATCTCCTCACGCTCGCCGGGAAGCACGGTCGCGACCTCGCTGGCCGGCTCGTAGCCGCCGGCCGAGGCGGTAACGTTGTACGTATCGGTCACGACTCCCAAAATGACGAATCGTCCGCGGTCGTCGGTCGTCGCCGAATATCGTCCGGAGGGCGCCCGGGCCCTAATCGTCGCACCGGAGATTGGCGCACCTGCCGCGGTCTGTACCGTTCCGAGAATCGAGCCGGTCGTCAGCTCCGAGGCTCGCGCCGTGACGCCTTGCGCGGCCGCGCATGCGAGCAGCGCGGCCTCTACCAAAGCCGCTTTTCTACGTGCTAATACGACGGATGGTCCTGGCAGCGCTCGACCGACGGGTCGTCGCTCGGAAAGAACGTAAAAACGGTGCCGCGCCGGACGACGACGTTCTTTCCTTTATGAAAGTAGTTGAAGAGCCCGATCGCCGCGCCGACGCCGAGAACCGGAATCGCGCCGAGATAGCCGGGGATGCCGCTGCTCGCGCCGGACTCGTCCAGCGAAGCGGTGTTGTGGTTGAGTACGACGCCCAAGCGCTGGCCGTCGGGCAGCATGAGATACCGCGGTTCGAGCACCAACGTGCCTGGCCGTGCGTCGCGGGCTGCCGGCACCGCGAGGGTAACGATGCCGTATCCCAGCGTACGCGCCGGAATCACGACCCTCGTTCCATCCGTTACGGCGTTGACCGTCTGAAACCGGAAGAAGTCTCCGGGCCGCGCATCGGACGAATCGACGTTATCCATCATCTCGGCGGCTACGACCGTGCAGCGGTCGATCGTCATGGCGCGTGCCGTACCGGCCTGCAGGCAAGCCATAACGACCGCGCATGCGACGAGCTTTCGTAACCGCAGCAACTAGATTCCCTAGGTCCTCGGGATCAGCCGCAGCTCGGCTCCGGCATAGTCCAGCTGGACGACGAACTGTTGCAAAAACGCCGCACCCAGGTGGCCAAAGGCCGTTCCGTGCAGCGTCTGCGTCGTTCCAATTTCTTGCGGACCCGCCCGATAATCGCCGATCGTTACCTGCGGAATCTGTCCGATCATCTCGACGCTGCTTCCTCCGATTCCGCTGACGAACCGGCGCTGGGTAACGTTGAAGAGCCCCGGATGTTTCCCATAAAAATCGTACGTGAGGTTAATATTCGACTCGTCGCCCGTATCCACTGCTAACGACGTCTCGACGTTGCCGAGGCCGATGGTAACCACCGGAACGAAGTTCTCGAATGAAAGCGGAACGGCGACGCGGCTCTGTGCGATCGGCGTGCCGAACCGAATGACATGTGCGGCGCCGTCGATCTGGATGCCGGTCGAAGCCATAACGTCGGCACCTAATACGACGTCGTAGCCGTAACGCCGAAGGTCGGTGAGCACCGCGTAATAGGCGTCGGGATAGGTAGCGTTGCCGACGCGGAGCGGACCGGCGCGCACGACCTCCGTCGAGTAGCCGCCTAAGCCGAGAATTTGATACGTCCCCACGACGGGGCCTCCGAGCCGGCTCGCCAGCTCCGAGCTCATCGAAAGTCCGGAGTTGCCGGTGTCGACCAGACAACGCAGTGCAACTCCGCCAAGGCTGCAATCGACGATCGGCGTCACCGATCGCGGATCGGTCGGGACCGCTGCGGGCGGACCCTTAAACGAGGGGATCGGCCCGTGCGGGACTGCTAAGCGTGAGGAGACCGGCGCGCGATCGTCGTAGCGCTCGAAGAGTTGACCGTCGTGCAAAACCTCGAACGGCAACGTAAAGATACCGACCCGGCGGTAGGCGCGATACTCGAACCTCTCGTTGCCGCCGACCTCGCGCGCAAGCCGGATGAGCGCCGTTTGTGGATCTATGTAGAGCCGCAGGGGAACGGCGTTCACTTCGCCGACGACGATCGTTCGATATGGTTTTCCATCGATCGTCCCGGTGCCGGCGGCCCCGACTTGGCCGCCGCGCGAGAGAAACGAGGGCGAGAGGAATGCGAGCGATGCGACGATGCGCAGCGAGCGCAGAAAGGGCTCGGGCTCGAGCGATCGGGCCAGCGTCGTTCCGTTCATATTGATCGAATAGAGATGCTGGCCGTCGAAATAGGTGCCGTTACAGAGCTCGCCGGTGCAATGCCGAACGGTGAGGCGTAAGCCCTCGCTGTCGCTGGAGACGACGCTCTGACCCCCGCCAAGCGTTAGGCGAGACACCGACACAAAATGAGTCTGGAAGACGGGACCCGTCGCAGCGCGCATATGCTGGAGCAGGCTGACGAGGTCGCCGCCGCTGCGGTTTGCGCCAAGCGTGCCGAGCGCGACCGCGCAGAGCAAACCCAAGCGTGCGGCGAATCTCATGTGCGATGGAGTTCGAGTTGCTCGACGGCTATCTTCTCGAAGGCGTTCCCTCGAAGTCAGAAGTGGTCCGCGCGCTGCTCGACGCCAAGCCGGGCGCCGAAGGCGCAGCGCCTTTTTACGAGGGACTCCAGCGTCTCGGCGCGCGCACGCCGGATCTCGCGCTAATCGCCTTGCGCTTGGTTCTAGCGGGCAGGAGAGCCGACGACGCGACGGTTGCGTGGCTGCGCGACGTCGTAGCGCGGGCGCGCGCCGGTGACGACGCCGCCCGTGCGGAGTACCATACCATCGATCGGCCGATCGAGTAGTGCTCTCGATCGCGGATCTCGAGTTCCATTACGCGGCTTCGGCGCCGGCGGCGCTCGAACGAGTCTCAATTGACGTCCCGGCAGAGAAGACGGTCGCCGTCGTCGGTCCGTCCGGCGCGGGAAAGACGACGCTCTTGCATGCGATTGCCGGTTTGTTGACGCCGCGAAGCGGCGACATTTGTCTCAACGGCGAGTCGATTCTTCGCAAGTTGCCGCAGCAGCGCCGCATTGCGCTCGTGGCTCAGGACGACGCGCTCTTCGCAAACATGACCGTCCGGCAGAATCTTCGCTTCGGCCTGCGCGGCCGCGAACGCGATGACGATCGGGTTCGCGCGGCGGCTGCCGCGCTGCATGTCGAGAGCCACTTGGAGCGGTGGCCGCGACAGCTCTCGGGGGGTGAGCGGCAGCGTGCCGCGATTGCCCGCGCGCTGCTCTCCGATCCGCTGGCGCTGCTGCTCGACGAGCCGCTCGCGCATCTCGATCCTCCCTTGCGCCGTTCGGTGCGCGACGAAGTCATCGGCGTGCGTGAGCGATTCGCCGGTCCGATTCTGTACGTCACGCACGACCATGTCGAAGCGATGAGCGTCGGCGATCTCGTTGCAGTGCTCATCGATGGAAGAATCGAGGACCTTGGACCGCCTCAACGCGTTTACGATTCTCCCGGAAGCGTAAGGGTGGCGAGGTTTCTCGGCGAACGCCCGATGAATCTCTTCGAGCACGCCGGAGTTGTTCTCGGCATTCGACCGGAACGCATCAACGTGACCGCCGGCGGCGCGTTGGGCGGACGCGTCGCGCGACGCGAAAACACCGGCGCCGACGCGTATCTCGAGGTAGAGACCGCTCACGGAGCGCTCGTCGTTCGCGTTCCGGCTTTCGACCGCGCGAGTGCCGGCGATCGCATCGCGCTCGAGTTGCCGCCGGAGTCGCTGCGGCGTTTCGATTCGGCCACTGGGAAGGCGCTTGCGTGAACGGCACGCAGGAGTTGGCGCGCGGCGTCATCATGGCCGGACTCTCCGGAACGGCGTTCGATCCGTCGCTGCCGCGCTTCGGCGGCTATCTGCTTTTTGCAGATGACCGCGCTACGGTCGGCGAGATTCGCGCGCTGACCGATGCGCTACGGCGACGCGATCGCGATCTGTCGCCGGTCATCGCGATCGATCAGGAGGGCGGCTCGGTCGCGCGCTTGCGTCATGACGTGGAGCCGATTCCGCCGATGATGTCGCTCGGCGCCGCCGACGATATCGTTCTTGCGGAACGTGCCGGCGAGCAGACGGCATTCGACTTGCGGCGAGCCGGCTGCACGCTCGACTTCGCTCCGGTGCTCGATTTGGCGCTCGAATCGGAGAACTCGGTGATCGGAACGCGTTCGTTCGGTTCCGATCCGCAGCGAGTCGCCGCGATGGGCGAGGCTTTCGCGCGCGGACTGCTCCGAGCGGACGTGCTTCCTTGCTACAAGCACTTTCCCGGTCACGGCGCGACTCCGCTCGATTCGCACCAGTCGCTCCCGGTCATTGAGACTGACGAGGTAACGCTGCGCGCGCGCGATCTCGTGCCGTTCGCAGCGGTAGCCCCCGGCGCTCCTGCGATGATGAGTGCTCACGTCTGCGTGCCGGCCTTGGATCCGGATCGTCCCGCGACGCTCTCTCGACGCATCGCAAGCGATTTGCTGCGCGCCGAGCTCGGATTTCGCGGCGCCTTCGTTACCGATTGTTTGGAGATGAACGCCGTTGCGGCCGGCGGCTCCGTCGAGAGCGCGGTCGCGGCGCTCGCGTCGGGCGCGGACCTGCTGGTCTTC
>JBAUMX010000006.1:0-1917 GCA_049578945.1 Candidatus Cybelea sp.
CGCTAGTGGCCCATCTCCCCGAACTGGGGACCCTCGACCGCAGAAACATCGCGGCTCTTGTTGGTGTCGCGCCATTGAACTGGGATAGTGGCAGAATGCGTGGACGACGCGTCATCTGGGGTGGTCGGGCTGCCGTTCGGAAAGCGCTCTATATGGCCGCAGTTGCATCGCTCAAGTGGAACCCTATTATCGCGGGATTCTATAAACGCTTGAGAGCTGCCGGGAAAAAACCCAAAGTGGCGATCGTGGCCTGCATGCGCAAGCTCTTAACCATCCTCAATAGCATGGCTCGCTCAGGAGAAGCCTGGCGCAGCTGCACCTAAATTTCCGGATACAGTTGCTCGTTTACCATAGTAAACCGCGGCCCTCGCTTCCTAGCTCTGGACTAAATCAGTCCTTCCCGTAAATCAGAGCTTTCGGGATTCGTGCCGTTAGTTTTTGACCGACGCGATCTTCTTCTGCAGCAATGCGATAGCCGCGCGGAGCTGCGCATCGGTGGCGACGTCGCCAAACCGCGCGTCGCGGTTCTCGTCGACGCGAACGTCCGGATCGATGCCGCGAAGGTTGATGTCGCGATGGTTCGGAGTGAGATAGTGCGCGGTCGTGATCTTGATCGCGGCACCGTCCGGCAGCGGCGTCAGCGTCTGCATGACGCCCTTCCCGAACGTCTTGGCGCCGACGAGCGCGCCGATGCCGTCATCTTGGAGCGCACCGGCGGTAATCTCCGAGGCCGATGCGGTGTACTGGTTTACGAGCACCGTGACCGGTAGCGAAATCGAAGGGTCTCCGTCGGCATCGATCGTCGTGGCGCGCTTTCCGCGCTCTTCGACGGTGAGCAGCGCCTTGTTCGCGATGAAGCGCGAGCTGATATCGAGCGCCGAGTTCACGTAGCCACCGCCGTCGTTGCGTAGGTCAAGGATGAGCGCCTTAGCACCCGTTTGCGTCAGACGCGCGACCGCCGTATCGAATTCGGCAGGCGTGCCGCGGCCGAAATCCATCACCCATACGTAGCCGATTCCGTTCGGCAGCATTTTGAAGACGACCGTCGGAGGCTGCACGTCTTCACGCGTGATCGTGAAAACGGCCGGCGCGCTGGGCCGCTGCACTGCAACCGAAACATTCGTGCCGGCTTTCCCGCGCAGGTGTCCGCTGACGACGTCGACGCTGAGACCCTTGGTCGGGAGGTTGTCCACGGCGGTCACGACGTCGCCGACTTGGAGCCCGGCGCGTTCCGCCGGCGTGCTCGGCAGCACGTAGGTAATCCGCACGGATCCCGATGCGGGATCGGGCTCGATCATCACGCCGATACCTCCGATGCGCTGCGGATCCAGCGCCTCGTTGAACGCCTTGAACTCATCGGGCGTAAAGAACTGCGTGTAACGGTCGTTCGTTGCCTTGGCCATCGCGACTATCGCCGCGTACGCAAAATCGCTTGGCGACGCATGTGCGCTTTGTGCCGCGGTAACGATCGCAGTGTCGAGCGCGGCGAGCGTTGCGTCACGGTCGCCCTCCACTCGTAGCTTGGGAGGCGTCATCGTGACGCCGTGCTTGCGAGCGGCATCGGCTAGCGCGTTGCCGGCCGCCGAAAGCAGCACCTGCGGATCGACCGGATCGTAATACGTCTCGGTTAAACGTTGATAACTCTCGGCGACGTCTCCCGCAACTTGGTAGGGAAGATCGGCGGGCGCTGCGCCCAAGCAAAATATCGCGATCAGCGTGGATGTTGCTGTCGCGCGTCCTAAAAAGCCAGTGGTCGGCATCATGATCCCTTCTTCTATTCTAACCGCCATAACGCATGGCAAGCGTCAACTGTTTCGGCTAGCGGCCGCGCGGGCAAGCCGATCCATCATCGCCAGACCCAGCCCGTTCTCAGGTAACGGCTGCGCGTCGATTCGCTCGAGAGCGAGCGAATCGAGC
>JBAUMX010000007.1:0-3292 GCA_049578945.1 Candidatus Cybelea sp.
AAACGACACCAGGCACTAGAAAGCTGAGGCCGATGAAGCGAAGGAACATGTGAGGTACCACAAGCCAGAGTAGGGCCACGTGAGTGCTCTGGGCTTGTAGCCACGGCGATACAAAAAACACTGCGGCAGCAACCGCACTTACGAAGCTCGCGAGTACATTAACTCCGAAGATCGCGAGCGGCTTCATCGGCCATCGCCTGGCTTGTTACGAGACCTAACTCTCATCGTATCTTTTTTTGCAATTCAGTACCGTCTATCAGGAGCGAGATGCCTCGGCGGCGGCTGCCTTCGAGTGGCTCGTGGGCTAGTTATAAGGAAAGCCGATGTGACAAAGATGTGACGTGTGTCATGCGACCTGCATGAGAGATAGAGCAGGTCGTGGACCCCGCCCGCGACCTAATAGCGCCTTCAGGGTCGCGAGCAATATGGCATGAGCAATGATCTTCGCAACGGCCGCAAATGTAATCCCCTTGCTTGTCTCCGCTGCCCATAGCCCCAACAGAGGTCGCTCATTCGGCCATCATAATACCAAGGCTTTTTTGGCGCACGGTGCGTTAGCTTCGCGAGCTCATCCGACGCGCTCGTAGAATGGATTCTTGCCCGATACGTGATCCGTTGTGTCGACGATGTCCACGATCTCCGGCGCGACCCCGCGCACCATGACCTCGAGCCCTTGCCGTAGAGTCACTTGAGAGGCCGCGCATCCCTGGCACCCACCGCTCATGGCGATGAAGAGGTTGCCATCCTGGACGTCGACGATCGAAATCTTTCCGCCGTGGCCAGCGATGGAACGGTTGACTTCCCTGTCCAGCAATGTTTGAACGACCGCGCGAATCTCAGCGTCGGGTCGCCTCCTCGTGCTTGCGTCGTGAGGAGACTCGAGGATCGTCGGCACCCCAGTCAGCAGTTGCGTTCGGATGGCCGTTCCGATTGCCGCTGTCAGTCCCGACCACGAGGCGCTCGGCTCCTTCCCGACCGTCACCACGTTCTCGGTCACGAGCACGTGCGCAACGCCACGAAGCGCGAACAAACGCTCGACAAGCGGCGAGCCACCAGCTCGTTCCTTGTTCTCGAAGAAGAACGCGCCGCCGGGATGCACGGTCCGGTTCACCGTGAACTTGCACGTGTTTGGGTCGGCAATCAAGGTTTCGGCACGGATCGTGATCGTCGGATCGACAGGCAGGTCAGACATCTTCGACGACCCCCGCTTTGCTGCGCTCACCAAACGCCCGCAAGTGCTCGAACGAGTAAATCCCGGTGCTATGGCCGTCGCTCCATTTGATCGTGATCGCATAGTTACCCACGGAGGCGATCGTTCGGGGGCTTACGTCTGGTCGTACGTTCTGCGGATCCAAGAGAGGTCGCCCACTCATCTCTTCCACGCACGCAGCGCAACGGCAGGCTAGCCGAAGATCGCGGACGTCAAAGTCGCTGCGGTGTCCGTCCTCCCAGAGTACGGACAGCGTGCGAGCATCGCGGCGGCTAAAACCGATCGCGATCGTGCGAGAGCCCGACGGCTGGACCGAGTGTTCCGCCCAGTCTGGCTCACCGTCACTCGTTGCCCAAGTCCACGTGAACGGCTGGAGCGCCGTCGTTGGGCGTCCTTCGAGTCGACCAGCAAGGTCGGCGGCGATAGTGAAGTAAGCTCGGGCCGGGAGCGAGCTCGGCTTCTCGAGCACGATCGGACGCCCCGCGTCGCCACCGGTAACGATCTCGGCGTCGAGAGGAATTGTCCCCAGGAACGGAACGCCGAGCTGTCGGCTCATCCGCTCGCCGCCACCGTGACCGAAGACGTCCGTATTCTTGCTGCAGTGAGGACAAATGAAGGTGCTCATGTTCTCGATGACGCCGAGGATGGGGACGTGCACCGTTTCGAACATCCGCAACCCGCGGCGCGCGATCTTGAGGCTGACCTCCTGCGGCGTCGTCACGATAACCGCGCCGGACAGAGGAAAGCTCTGCGCCAGCGTCAGCTGCGTGTCCCCCGTCCCCGGCGGGAGGTCAAGAATCAAGTAATCCAGCTCGCCCCATTGTACGGAATCGATAAACATGCGCAGATACTTGCTCACCATCGGTCCGCGTAAGATGGCCGGATTGTCGTCTCCGATGAGCATGCCCATCGATATCACCTTCAGACCGAGGCGATCCGCAGCAACGATCTTGCCCTCCGGGGTCGCCGCTGGCGGCTTACCAGTCGGGAGTCCCAGCATGACGGGAATGCTCGGCCCAAGGATGTCCGCATCGACGAGACCGATCCGGCCCCCGATCTGTTGGAGCGCGAGCGCGAGATTCACGCTGACGGTGGATTTACCGACTCCCCCCTTGCCGCTGCCCACCGCGACAATGTGCTTAATTCCGGGCAGCTTCTCAGGACGCGCAGGCTGTGGCGGGGCACTTGGCGTCCGTTCGTGCTGCGGACCGGCGGTCTGCATGCTTCTGGTTCCTTTCCTTAGCTTAGCCCCCGACCTGTACCTGAGGCGGTCCCTATTCTGCGGTCCCTTTCTATTGTAATGTAGTCGCGTCTGTAATGTAGTCGCGTCGCTCAAGCGCCGGGCCTGCACGGGATCGTGTCCCAGGGAGTCGTCGGCGGCCGCACACGGCAAAGGGGTGCTTTGCTCTCGCGCGCGCCTGCCGCGCAGCGGGGGAGGGTGTTGCCGATTTTGAGCTGCCCGGCGAGTCCGCCGACTTGCTCCTTCGAGCGCTGAAAAAGCAGCTCCTTAAATCCGGCACGCTCACGCTTATTAAAGCAAAGTGCGAGTTCGTGTCCCAGTCAGACCGTGGGCGAAAGAAGTCCGCACGTGCTCGAAAGCGAGTGAACCGCCAGGCAAAGAACAGATTTCCTGGCGCCATCTTCCTCACGCCCGCCGAAATCAATCGATCCTCAAGAGCCTTGGCGTGCATCAACGCTAAGAACAGGCCGACGCCTTAATCGAGAACTAAAAGGCGACCCCACAAAATGCGACGCGATGGGCGTTCGCGGCAATGTAACAACGCCTCGCGATCGCGACGCCGTGGCGGGGCAGCTAGGCTAGCGTGCCGATGGAGTTGGCCTCGACTTTCTCTGCATACGACGACAGCCTTCACGGCAGATACCCACATGCACGTTCTCAAAGACATCCAGCATGAGGCGGCCGATCGAGTGTGGCGAGGCGCTATCGATCGCTAAGCGAAGAGTCCTGTAAGTCACTCTTCAAGGACTGGAGCAGGAAATGTCGCTTAACGAAAAACTTTCCAAGCTAGGCTTCAAAGATGTCTTTGAGATCGTACCCGGCCTGATCTACGAGTTCATTTC
>JBAUMX010000008.1:0-8985 GCA_049578945.1 Candidatus Cybelea sp.
GCGCGTAGCCGCGCGACCGCTGAATGAAAATCGTCGCGTCGGGGCGCTCCGTCAGCGCCTCTTCGAGCGCTCGAAGATCGATGCTGCCGTCGCTCTCTAGTGCGATCTCGCGATAGGCAATGCCGTGATTCACTAGCGCATGCGGCGCGTCGCAGATCGCGTTGCGAAGCGTATCGTATGGCCGGCCCGAGATCGAAAGCAGCGTTTTTCCTACCGGCGTGCAGGCCGCGATCGCGGCCACGATTGCATGCGTGCCGCTCACGATCGAAAGACGCGCGAGCGCGCGCTCCGCGCCCAAGACGCGGGCCAAGAGCGACTCGTAGCGCGTGCGACCTCGATCGTCGTAGCCGTATCCGGTCGTCCCGGCGAGATCGCTCTCCACGATTCCTTCGTCGACGAAGGCCGCGAGCACGTTGACGTGCACGCGCCGTTGCGCGCTGTAGTCGAATGCGCGAACGCGCTCGTGGGCAACGAGCGCAGCTTCGCGAAGCCGCCCCTCGATGCCGAACCGCTCGCAGAGCTCGGCGATCATTCTTTCGACAAATGGCGCTCGTAGGCGCGCACGAACGGATACCAAATGATAGTCGCCAGAACGATGTTGAACGCGGCGAGTGCAATCGCGCGGAGATCCTGGGTTGCGGCGTAGGTCGAGATGAGCGTCGGAACCGACGACGGTATGTAGAAGGCCGCGCGCGCGACCAGACCGGTCGCGACCGCCGCGTAGGTGATCGTTGCGAGCACGATCGGCGCGCCGACGAACGGTAGGATCAGGTGCGGATTGAAGACCACCGGTGCGGCAAAAAGCAGCGGTTCGTTTAGATTGAAGAGCGAGGGCAGAAAGGTCGCGCGTCCGACTCGGCGCAGGCGCGGAACGTGTGAGATCGCGAGCAACGCCGCGAGCGGGAGCGTAGCACCCGCCCCGCCCGGAAATACGAACAGGAAGAGCGAGACGACGACGACGTATGGCAGCGGCGCGTGCGCGATAAAGGCATGCGTGTTCTGCATCTGCATCGTGAGATAGACTGGCGTGACGATTGCCGCAAGCATCGCGGGCCCGTGGATTCCAGCGGTCCAAAGGATCGTTTCGATGGCTACGATCGCAATCAGCGCCAGATAGGTATCGCCCAATCGCGCGATCGGATGCATCGCGGCGGCGATCGCTGACGGGAGTGAGACGTGCAGCGCCAACAGTGCGGCAAACGTGCAGATCCCAAGCGCCGCGCCGGCATACTCGGCCCAGGGTCCGCGCAACCCGCGTCGAGCTAGCACGATCCACGCGGCCGTCACGCCGCAGGCCAATATCGCGATAAAGAGTCCGGCGGCACCGAGCAGCCGGAGATATGAAACCGGATCGGGGCCGAACGGGCGCGGCAGAGCGAGCGCGAAGCCGCCGGCGCTCCCCAGCAGCAGCGGAACGCTGCGGTAGTGCGCCGCCTTGGCGAGGCGCAGCGGCAGAACCACGGCTAACGCCATCGCCATAACGCCGAAGGCTGGAAGCAGAGCGGCTGCGAGACGGAGACCTAAGGGCAGGCCGCGCGAGGTGCCGCTGCGCAGCTCGAGCGCAAGAATGACCGCAAATGCCGCTGCGAGCCCGATGAAACTCCAAGGTAGCGCCTCGCGCACCGCCACGATGAAAGGCAGCTCGCCAAGGCGGCGCATGACCGGCACCGCCCGGGCTTCGAACGCGAGAAAAGCGCTACGAGCTCTAGAGGCGGCGGACGACGGCTTCGACGCGGCCGACGATCTCGACATCGCTCGCGTAGATTGGCGTCATCGTCTGATTCTCCGGCTGCAGCCGGACTCGTCCGGCTTCGCGATAGAACCGCTTGACGGTCGCTTCGCCGTCGAGCATCGCCACGACGATCTCACCATTCTCCGCCGCTCGCTGCGGGCGCACCAGGATCAAATCGCCGTCGAGGATGGCCGCGTCAACCATCGAGTCGCCCTGCACCCTCAACATGAAACCATCCGAGCCGCGCGGCACAAAGCTGGCCGGGAGGACGAACTCACCCTCGACGTCCTCTTGCGCGGTGATCGGCACGCCGGCCGCGACGCGCCCAAGGACCGGGAAGACGATCGCCTCCGGCAACGATGGCAGATTTGCCGGACGAAGGGCGCGCGGCTTGGTGGGGTCGCGCGAGAGGAGGCCTCGCCGCTCGAGTGCTTTCAGATGCGCGTGGATCGTCGAAGACGAGGAAAGGCCGACTCGCTCGCCGATCTCCCGCACCGACGGCGGATAGCCGTGCTCGGCGGTGAAGGTCCCAATGACCTCAAGGATGCGCCGCTGCCGCTCCGTGGCCGGCTTCTCCATACTTCCTTTGCGCATAACCCTCCAGACCACAATCCCAACCATATGGCACCCGTGGCGGGTACAACCCTACCATAAATCGATGCCGATGGCAAACATACGTTCGAGGAGTCTTGACAACCGTCGGCGCGACCATGCTAAAATATTGGGGACGAACAGGCGTTTGGCACTAGATATGGGAGTGAACATGGTGACGAGAAGGAAAAGATTCACGCTGATGCCGGCGATCGCTCTGGCCGGTCTCGGGCTCATGGTCGCGCTGCCGACGCTCTCTAACGTGCGTCTCTATGCCGCAACGACCCAACGTTACGTCACCGTGACGGTTCATCCCGGAGACACCCTCTGGTCGATCGCCGCAGAACATTCAAAAGCGAGCGCCGACATGCAGGAGGTCGTCGACCGCATCAGCGCCGCAAACCACCTTCAAAGCGGTGCCCTTCAGCCCGGCGAACACCTCCGCATTCCCGAGTAAAACCCTTCGACGGAGCTTGTCCTGAGCGTAGTCGAAGGGCTCAGGATGACAGGGGGACTTGCGCTCAGGTCTAGTTGCATCGTGAAAGCTCAGATTTGGATGCAGCCCTAGGAGCCGAGGCCCGAAGTTTACTTAAAGTAATCGAGGGCCCGAGGCGACAACGAGGTACGCCAAATCAAGATTTGGACGCAGCTCTAGGAGCCGAGGTCCGAAGTTTACTGATGGTAATCGAGGGCCCGAGGCGACAACGAGGTACGCCAAATCTGGGCTTTTTAACGGCGGGAAACAAGGACCAAGCTGTGCGCTTGGTGCTCGTCGAGAAAAGCTAGACCTTCCATCATCCACGAATCGAGTCCGGTGCTTGAATGCCGGGCTACCTCTCGCACGACGTGAAGCCGGTCTTTAAGCCACGCGAGCTCGGCCCGTGTCGTCGTTGGGAATACTGCGACCTCGCAATCCTCGCATTGATAACCGAACTGGGCTATGACTTACCCATCGTGTCGGTAACGAGATTGAGCGTCGTCTGGTAGGTGGTCGTCGAGTTCCCCTTGATGCCCGCGTCCGTCCGTTGGGTGGCATACTCCTCGACCGACGTCGGAACCAAGCGCGTGAAGTCGTAACCGATGTTCGATTCGATGTCGGTGGTGAGATGACCGGCGCCTTGCTCTCGGACTTTGCGCTTTTCCCCAATTTTCATCACGCCGTTGTTGTTGCTATTGATCGTGTAGTCCGCACTGACTTCCATGCCGTCGCCGCCGTTCTGCACGACCTGCCAGTGCTTGGCGGCATCGAGTTGGCTTGGATCTATGAAGTTTCCGCCGAGGAAACGCAAAAGAGTGTATTCCTCGGTGTAGACGGTTTTGTTCGGATCGCAGATGACGTGGGTGTTGCCGTAGACGACGCACTCGGCCGGGGGAGCCCTGCGCAGGTTTTCGCCTTGCTCGCCGATCATCACGACCATCGCGCCGTCGGGCTGCTCCTTGACGATATCGACCGTTATCGTACCCTTGTCGGTCAGCGTTCCGCCGTAGTGGCTCATCCCGTTGGTGCCGCCCGATAGCGTCTCCGTCTGCGTATTGATCGGCTCTGCGCTGTCGGAAGCATCGCGCGCGGTTATGCTCTGGTTCGCGCTGTACGAGAAATTATAGACGAGCTCGCCCTTCTGTGCGACGGCTCGAACGGCAACCGGAAGCGCGCACAGCCCAACCAGGACCGCAGCTACTCTTACGCAGCGCCCCATCATATCTTTGCTGTGGTGTCGGTGACGAGATTGAGCGTCGTCTGATAGGTCGTCGTCGAGGTTCCTTTGAGACCGGCGTCCGTCCGTTGGGTCGCGTACTCGTTAACCGACGTGGGAACCAAACGGCCGAAATCGTAACCAATGTTCGTTTCGATATTCGTCGTCAGCCGTCCGGCGCCGCGTTCCTTGACCGTGCGCTTCTCACCGATCTGCATCACGCCGTTATTGTTCCTGTCGATCGTATAGTCCGCATTAACATCTTCTCCATTGCCGTTGTCTTGCACGATGCTCCAATGCTTGCTAGCGTCGAGCTGGCTCGGGTCGACGAAGTTCGCACCGAGAAACCGCAAGAGCGTGTACTCTTCGATATAGACCGTCTTGCTGGGATCGCAGATGACGTGGGTGTTGCCGTACACGACACATTCGGCCGGCGGCGCTCGCCTGACGTTTTCACCTTGCTCGCTGATCATCACGACCATCGCGCCGTCTAGTTGTTTCTTCACGATGTCGACCGTGATCGTTCCCTTGTCGGTTAACCCCCCGCCGTAGTGGCTGATCCCATTGTCCATTGCGCCGGTGAGTGCCTGACCCGCCATCGGCTGTCCACCTGGTGTGGTCTCGCCGACATCCTCGACGGGGTTCGCGGAGTCCCGTGCGGTGATGTCTTGACGGGCGCTGTACGAAAAGTTGTAGACGAGCTCGCCCTGCTGTGCGACGGCTCCAGCCGCAACCGGAAGCGCGCTCAGCCCAACGAGGACCGCGGCCGTGCTTACATTGCGCCTCATGCGCCTCATCATAGCTTTGCCGTCGTGTCGGTCACGAGATTGAGCGTCGTCTGATAGGTCGTTATCGAATTTCCTTTGATTCCGGCGTCCGTCCGTTGGGTGGCGTATTCGCTGACCGACGTGGGAACCAAACGGGTGAAATCGTATCCGATGTTCGTCTCGATGTTCGTCGTCAGCCGGCCGGCACCGAGTTCTTTGACTGTGCGCTTCTCGCCGATCTGCATCACGCCGTTGTTGTTGCTATTGATGGCGTAGTCGGCGTTAACATTCTCTCCATTGCCGT
Organism: Candidatus Cybelea sp.; assembly: GCA_049578945.1. Lineage (GTDB taxonomy): Bacteria > Vulcanimicrobiota > Vulcanimicrobiia > Vulcanimicrobiales > Vulcanimicrobiaceae > Cybelea. The sequence continues at coordinate 5,089 of JBAUMX010000008.1, forward strand.
TGTTTTGCACGATGCTCCAGTGCTTGCTCGCGTCGAGCTGGCTTGGATCTACGAAGTTTGCGCCGAGAAACCGCAAGAGCGTGTACTCTTCGGTGTAGACGGTCTTGTTGGGATCGCAGATGACGTGGGTGTTGCCGTAGACGACGCACTCGGCCGGCGGAGCTCTCCGCACGTTCTCGCCTTGCTCGCCGACCATCACGACCATCGCGCCGTCCGGCTGTTTCTTCACGATATCGACGGTGATCGTGCCTTTGTCGGTCAGCGCGCCGCCGTAGTGGCTCATGCCGTTGGTCCCGCCGGTTATCTGCGTCCCCGTAGCGAACTTCGTGACCGCATTGCCGTACGACTCGGAGTTGTCGGAAGCATCCCGGGCGGTTACGTTCTGACTTGCGCTATAGGTGAAATTGTAGACGAGCTCACCCTTCTGTGCGACCGCTTGAGCGACGGCTGGAAGAGCACACAGCGCCACCCCTAAAGAAGCGGCGCTTATTCGATGCAGCATGATTGCTCAACTCCTCAAAAATAAGCGCGTCACTTCCCGCATTGGCTCAGCGCCTCGGTAATGGTCTTGCCTGCGGTGTCCTCGCGCGTTCCGGTCTCGGCGCGCAGCCACTGCAACCCTTCGACGACTTTCGCGATTGGGTTGTAGCCGACGATTAATCCCGGAATCTGACTCGGATCCAGCGAGTACGGATTGGGAGGTAACCCGGGAGCGTTGGGGTCTTGCCACTGATTGGGCGTTGCTTTTGCGAGTTGAGTCGTCGTATCGCTGCCCTGGATAGCTCCAAGATACTCCTCGCCGGCGTGCTGGATTTCACCCATTTGCAGCGTTTCCACGAAGCCGTTGATGATATCGAGCGAGGCGCTCTGATAAGCGACGGTCTCGAGCAGCTGCGATTTGATCTTCGCGAGCGTTGCGTCGTCGGTGGGATTGCCCGTTGGGGCGAGAAGCTTTTCGTCGTCGAGCAGCGTTTGCGCGGCAATGATGTTGCGCGCAATCGGAAGCACGAGATAGGACATCTGCTGCAGCGCCATGCTCGTTTCGGGAGATTGATTGTACATCGAGTCGCCGGCCGGCGGCGCTCCGGTCCCAAAGCGCGGGTTCGAGGGGTCTTGGGCGGTTATCGTGCCGCGCGCGTACTTCTTGAAGAGCGGCGGGCTCTTCGCAATCTTTTGATCGTTTTCTAGAATCATCGCCACCGCCGGGCGAACGCGCTCGTGAAGTCGAGCGCAGAGCGCGGTGGTTACGATGTGATAGATTTGCGGTGGAGGAGTCCCTGCCGCAGCCGTCGTTCCATCGGGCCGGGCCGCGATTGGAAGGAGACCGGCGCATGCTAGGACGCACGCTGCGAGCAGAACGCTTCTCGGCATGCGCAAATTTTCTCGCATCGCCGTTTGACGCCTGCAAGAACCGGTTGACGGCTGGAATTGAAGCGGGGCCCCTCTGAGGGGCCCCACTTGGGTTACTCTACCTTGGCGCGCGCCAAATCGTTAGATTTTGACCTGCGCGTTGAAGTAGACGTTGATCGGCTGAACCGCGGCGCCGATCGCTCCGTTGTTGAAGTTGAGCGGTACGTAGCTCTGAGTATACGGCGTGCGCGCACCATTGGCCTTGAAGTCGTTGATGCTCGTGCCGTTGTAGAAGTTGCTCGGATAGAGCGTGCTGTTGAGCGAACCGCCGGCCGGCTCGTACCCGCAGACCGCGGCGCTGGGTGGATTGGCCGCCGTCCAGGCTGCTGCCGTGCCTCCGAAGCATTCGTGGAAGAGGCTCGTGCCGAGCACCGTCAGCCGAATCCGCGGGCTCACGTCATACGCGATTTGCAGATTCCCGACGATCGAGCTGGGTTGTTCGTAGTTGTTGAACAGGAACGCGCCGGTCTGCGGATTGGGGACGTACAGGAAGCCCAGGTTGCTCAACCCCGGTGCATTGATCGAGAGGTAGTTGCACTGCAGCGGGTTGGTCTTGGGCGAGAGTTTGGTAATGCCCGAGACCGCCGAGTTGAGCACGCAGGTGCGCGGATCGTAGCCTTCCGTATCGAGCGGGCTGCCGTAGAAGCCGCCGGTTTGGAAGTTGAAGCTGGGTGTGATCGCCAGCTTGTCGTGCCGCCAGTTCAGGATCAGCGCCGAAACCCACGGCGAGATGTACGAGTTGACTGCGCCGTTGAGGCTGGGTGCAATCGCCGTCGAGTACGGGTTGTACCAGGCACCCTCGTCAAGCAGACCCTGCTCGGGCTGATTGTAGTAGGGGTTGGCAATCGTGTCGCATTTCACCGACGACGGAGCGCTTGACGGACCGCAGCTGACCGCTTTGGAGCTGTTGCACGAAGCTGGGTTACCAGCGCGATAGCACGCACTGCCGCCGCCGGCCTTGGTCAGCAGGTTGTATTGCGTGATCGCTTGATTGAGCGCCGTCAGCTCGTTGGTGATCGTGCCGCCGGTGCTCAAGCCGACGTTCTGGAACATGACCTTCGAGTTGGTATAGGTTAGTGCCAAGAGTCCCGAGAGACCGTTGCGGCTGAAGTCACCCTTGTTGAACTGCAACTCCACGCCCTCATTGCGATTGACACCGACCGGGACTTGCGTCACGAAGCCGGCGCCGATGAAGGTCTGCTGTTGCCAGCCGGCGACCCACGTGTAGAACGGCGTGAGCTTGAAGCTCATGTCCGTGCCTTTGAGGTGGCTCTCCCACGACAGGTCGTACTGTCCCGACGAGATGCCTGGAATCGGATGGAAGGGCGAGAAGAAGCCCAGGTTCATCGTGTTGTTCCAGACCGATCGGTCGTCGCCGGAGAGGCTGAGGTACTGCACCGAGGCCGAGATCGGCGGCTGCACGTAGCGACCCGCCGACAACCGCACGACGTTATCCGGGTTGACGGTATACGTTCCTGAGAAGCGCGGTTGCCAGTACTCGAGGCTATACGAGCTCGGTGACTCTGCCGTGAAGTTGGGCGCCTGAACGCCGTCCTGTACGGTGCCGTTGGGATGGACCCAACCGGTGTGCGGACCCTTCGGGGCGAGTACGGAGGCGGCCGTATTGCAGTCGCCGTTGACGTACTGCGCCGAGGCCGGCGGCGGTTGACCCGGCGGTAACGGCTGGGTCAGCACCTGATTGGTTGCCGCGAAGACGCAGGTGAAATTCGCCGACATGTTGGCGTAGAACTGCGTGGCCGCCGTCACCGAATCCGGCAGATCGTAGGTGAAGTTGTCGTAACGGAGCGACGCGTTGATCAGGAACTTGTCGCTGGGACGGAACTGATCTTGCAGCGACGCATTGCTAAAGCGCGGCTTGACCGAGTTGAACGAACCGGTCGCGTTGCCGCTCCAGAGAGTATCCCAGGTGGCCCCGGCCCGTGCCGCTGCCGATCCGGCCGGCGCAAAGCCGTCCGGTCCGCCATTGGGTGTCGCAAGCCACGTCGGCGCGAGCGTGGTCGCTTGTTTGACGTCGTAATACGCGCTGGCCAGACACGGCACCGGTTGGCCCGCTTTGGTTCCCGTGCTCGTGCTCGCCGTCGGAGCGTAGCACGTAAACTGGCCGTTCTTGGACGACATGTAGCCGATCGGCGAGCAGCCAACAGAGCTCAGACAGCCCGGATAGGCCGATGAGTTGTTGAAGCGGATCACGCCGGCCGACGTGTAGTTGCCACTTAAGCTCACCAAGTTTTGGTCGTTGAGCTGATCCTGGAAATCCAGCGCACCGCCCGTGGTGTGGGTAATCAGCTGGTATTCGCTGGATTCCGGGAACTGCGGTACGCCCTCGTCAGATGCGCCGAAGGTCGGATTGGTGAGCATCCAATTCGAGTAGAAGGTATAGCCGTACGCCCGCAGATACGCGGATTGACTCAGCGCGTAGGTGTACTGCAGCTTGGTGACGCCGGAGTTGTTCTGGTTGTTGTTGAT
>JBAUMX010000009.1:0-2757 GCA_049578945.1 Candidatus Cybelea sp.
TCTCGAGCCAGGCGATATGCGATTTAATATCTTTGGCCATCTCAGAGTTGGGTACCGACGACAGCCGGGTCTTCTCAGAAACGATCATTTCGATGATTTGCACGCGTCTCGTCATGATCGCAGCCAGCGCTCGATGGTCGTCGCCCCTGAGCGTTTGAGCCGCCGGTCGAATGGCGGCCCCGAATTGCGCTAAGATGGCCGCATCCAGGCGATCGGTCTTTGCGAGACGCCCAGCAGCCTTGGCAAAGTCGCGCACTTGGCGCGGGTTGACGATCGCAATGGGGATGCCGGCACAACCCAGCGACACGGCAACCGGAATTTCTAAACCGCCGGTCGACTCCAAGACCACCAACGTGATCCGCTGATGCGCAAGGAGCTTTTGCAGCTCATCGAAGCCTTTTTTCTCGTTAGGGAATGTTCGGTAGATATCCGCGGGCTGCACGCAAACGTCGATCTGGTCCTTTGCGACGTCGATGCCGACGAAGATGCATTCGTCCACCTTCCAACTCCAATCTTGTCAATGCGGGCTCGAAGCCCAAGCAACTGTTCGGAATGGATGGAACACCACGCGAGGTGACCAAAAACTCGTTTACGGGTTATCAACCCCAGGCCCCATCGGTCTACCTCACGCGTGGATCATAGCATCTCCCGGCTATACAAGGCCCCCTCCCCACGCGCTGCGATCGACGCCCCAAGTCAAAGCACTTAAGTCAATGCGATGAGAGCGCTTTGAAACGAGGCCCCCTCTCCGAGCGCTGCGATCGAAGGCAAAGCCTGCAATGCGATCGGCGCCGGGTTGCGCAGCTGCAAACTAAGCTAGGCGCCTAATGCGATGCGGCCTCGCGGGCGCGGCGGCGCTACTGAGGTATGCGTGGCGTCGATCTCGGTGCCCCCACTTTATGGGCTCAACGCGAAGACCGTTCCGTCCCCGTATGTGCCGCCCCCGAATGTGGTGCCGTAGAGGGTGCCTTTCACGTCGATCACGCCCGCTTGGGGGTTTGCGCCGTCGAAACCCCTGCCGAAGTTGTGCAGCACTTGCTCCGTGCCACCCGGCGTGACGCTAAAGACTGTGCCATTGCGGTTCGCGCCGCCATATGATGTTGTGCCGTAGAGGGTGCCCTTTACGTCAAGCAGAGATCCGACGGGATAAGAACCGTCCGGGCCACTGAAGCTGTGCAGCACCTCTTCGTTTCCACTCAGACTGACGCTGTAAACCGTGCCGCAGCCATCGTAATAGCAGCCCGAGCCGCTATTTGCACCGCCACCAATCGTCATGCCGTAGAGTGTGCCTCCTACGTCGAGCAGACCGCCCACAGGATGTGCGCCGTCCGGGGCGCCACTAAACCTGTAGAGCACCTTCTCCGCACCACTCGTGGTGATACTAAAGACCGTTCCGCGATTGTACGCGCCGCCGCCGTACGTGATCCCGTAGAACGTGCCCTTCACGTCAATCAAGCCATTGGGGCCCGCGCCGTCGGTTCCGCGATCAAAAGTGTGTAACACTTTCTCCGTGCCGTCGATCGTGAGGCTGAAGACGATGCCGCCTGCATGCCTACGTTTGTGAACGCCCCCTAATGACGTCGTGCCGTAAAGCGTGCCGCCTACATCTATCAGGCTCCCAGGGTACTCGCCGTCGCGCTTGCCATCGACAAGGCGGCCGCCGAAGCTGTGAAGGACTCTCTCCGCTCCGCCCGTCGTCGTACTAAACACCGTTCCGCGATAGTGCGCGCCGCCCGCACTTGTGGTGCCGTAGAGTGTGCCGCCTGCGTCGATCAAACCGGTCATGGGTTCATCGCCATCCGGCGCATCATTGAAGCCGTAGATTACTTTCTCCGCGCCGCCCGTCGTCGTACTAAAGACCGTTCCGTGGTGCGCGCCGCCCCCAAGTGTGGTGCCGTAGAGTGTGCCCTTCACGTCGCGTAGGCGCGCCGCCGGATACGCGCCATCGGGGCTACCCATGAAGCTGTAAAGGCTCCGATAGGATGACGATGCCGCGCGAATGCTATGCACGGCGACCTGCGTTCGCGCAACAGTCTGGCTTTCTGGCATCGCACCCGGCGCGCCGATCGACGGCTGCGATCCGCCGCATCCTGCGAGCAACGCAGCGGCCGTACTGACGCCGAACGCGTAGCGGCTGAACTCTGAAAGCTTCGATCTGCTTACCACTTCATTCCACTCACCAGCTGAAGACGACAAGTCCGTTACCCGAAGCGTTTTTCCAGTTGCCCCAGTATTTGACGTGCGTTGCGCGCGGTTCAGTGTACGACGAACCACCGCCGCCTCCGCCGCCGGTATCGCCGAAGCCATTGGCGCAAGCTCCGCCGCCTCCGCCGCCCCCGAAGTAGCCTCCACCGCCGCCTCCGCCAGGGCCGCCGTAATAGCTGCCAGAGTAGATCCAGTGTCCGCCAAGTCCGCCGACACCGAGCGCGCCGTTCGCTCCTGGATTGCCAGGTACATAGCAGAACGATCCGCTGCCCCCGCTGCCGCCGGCGCCGCCCTGGGTCTGGGTCCCTCCAAAGCCGCCCCCGCCAAACGCTCCCCGGACCGAAAAACCGGCCTCCCCATTATCACCGGTGAGTCCGCCACCGCCCCCTCCCGTTCCAGCCTCCGGCAGCGAGTAAATGCACTCGCCTAAGTAGGTGCCCCCCTCACCGCCGCCACCGGCGGCGACCAGAATGCGGTCGCGTAGCCTGCCGGGGCGAACGCGCACGTCCGAGGCGCCACCGCCACCTCCGTAGCCGAGGCCGTAACTGCTGC
>JBAUMX010000010.1:0-17990 GCA_049578945.1 Candidatus Cybelea sp.
GCTTTTAGCGGCGGACGTTTTACGATCGCGGGCGCGATGGCCGCGTAGAAATCCTTCGCGCCGAAACGGACGAGATCGCCGGCCGGCAAACCCGTTTCGCTCCCGGCGCGCTCGATCTCGGCCCGTGCGCTGCTTTCGTCGAGCCCCCCGGTGTTCAGCGCGATGCCGACGACCTTTGCGGGCTTCAGCGTTTCAAGCAGCCGCTCGTGAATCGCGATCGATTCGCGATAACCCAGTGTCGGCGTCGGATACGATTCGATCTGCGTGCGGCGAGGATCGCAGACCAGGATCAGCGCGTCGGGAGCGCAGCCGGTCATCAACGCGTATGTGACCGAACCGTAGGCAGGATGATTGATCGCGCCCTGTCCCTCGACGACAACGAGATCCGCGCCCTCGGCGACGGCGTAAAGGACGAGCTGTTCGGCGGCGCCCGGGGCAAAGTCGGAGATGACGCGGTCGACTGAGATTCCCCAACCCGCGATCAGCACGCCGGTTTGACCGGTCGGCACGAAGCGCGCGTTCCTTCCGGCCGCGTTCGCCGCGCGCACCAGCTCGAGCGAGACGGTCATCTTGCCGACCGCGCAATCGTTGCCGATCGTCAGCAGCACCGGCGGCGCGATAGCGTAAACCTCACCGGAAAAAAGCGGAACGTCGGGCGGCTGGCGCACGTCCCAGAGCGTCGTTCCGGCGGCCCGCGCCGCGACCCTAAACTCGCGATCCTCGTCGAGCATTTCGTGCAGTCCGCTGACGATCTCCAGCCGCGCGCCGATCGCTTCGAGTATCGCACCGCGCCATGCCGCCGGCAGGCCGCCGCCTTTCGGAGCGGTTCCGATCAGAAGCGCGTTCGGCGCAAACTGCAGCGCTTCGGTCACGCTTGCGACGATCGGCGCCTCGCTATCGAGATAGCCGAGCACTTCGCGCACGCGCCGGCCCGCATTCGAGGGATCGATAACCGCGACGACCTCGTCGCTTCCATAGCGGATTACGCCGTGTGCAGTCTTGGCGTCGGATTTGAACCGATCGGGCGCGAGGATTGCGTAGCGCCGGTTCATGCCAGCGCAACTTCGCGCACGCCCAGACCTGGAGCGTCCGGAAGCAGAATCTTGTCGCGCTCGTAACGGATCCCCGCGAACGGATCGGACGCAGTGAGCAACGGTCCGTCGAGATCGGCCCAATCAACCAACGGTGAAAGGTGAGCCGCGGCAGTCGCGGCAATCGCGCTCTCGACCATGCAGCCGAGCATGATCTTCATGCCCATCGCGCGCGCCGTGTGAATCATGGCAAGCGCGCCGCGGATGCCGCCCGTCTTCGCAAGCTTGACGTTGACGCCGTCGACGCAGTTTCGCAGCGCTGGAAGGTCGCTTGCGACAAGCGCATCTTCGTCCGCGACGATCGGGATGGACACGCGCTCGCGAATCGCTCGAAGCTGCTCTGGCCGGCCCGCCGGAATCGGCTGCTCGCAGAACTCGATCTCGTAGCGCGCCAGCTCGTTGAGAATGAGAATCGCGCGCTCGGCGTCCCACCCCTCGTTTGCATCGACCCGAATCGTTCCGTTGTATCGCGCGCGTATCGCTGCGATCGTCTCGACCTGTTCGGAAGGAGTTCCGGCGCCGAGCTTGACCTTGAGAATCGGGCTGTTGGCGACCTCCGCCACTTTCTGCATCGTAAGCTCCGGATCGGCGATGCCGATCGTGCGAGAAGTCGTCGGTGTCTCCGCCGGATCGAGGCCCAGGAGTGCGTAGAGCGGTTTGTCTAGATCCTTACCGATGAGGTCGTGCAGGGCCAAATCGAGGCCCGCGCGCGCCGCCGCGGGTATCCCGTCGTGCAGCAGCGCTTCGAGGAAGTAGGGATCGTTGGCCGCCAGCGAGTGCGTTGCAAAGTACGCTATCACGCTCTCGACCGATTCGCCATAACGCTCCACCGGGTTGGCCTCCCCGATTCCCTCGAGCTCGCCCGCGCGGAGGCGAATCACGGCCGAGCATGCGACCGTTTCGGCGTCACCGCGGGCAATCTTGAACGGATGAAGGAGCGGCAATTCGAGCGACGTCACGGTAAGGGCAAGCGCCATCCGGCCACGCTTTCAACCGTCGGGAACGCCTTCCTCGAAGGCTCTCCGCAGTCGCTTGACTGCCGGTGTTAGGGTAGAGAGGCTCGACTGCGTCTAGCGCGCAGCGCGCGTAGGCTCCGAACCGACTTATAAACCTAGGGAGCACCAGCTCCGGATACGACGGACCGGCTTGGGCGATGCGCCTGCCGGCCCGGCGCCCGGGCCGCACCCACCTGCGAGAATGCAGGTTCGATCCTCGCGCGAAAGACGCTACCTGCGGTCGAGTATTGCCGTTCGCCAGCTTCGCATCGCATCGGAGAGTTGCGCGACGCCGGCGGTTCCCGAGGACGCGTCGAGCGAGAGATGTCCGAGAAAGCCCGCGAAGTTCGCGAGGGTTTCGCCGATCGACCGCTCCGTTTGCAGACACACGTCGCTCCAGAGCAGCACCGTATTCGGCGCCAGGGTTCGCGGATCGCTTGCGGCGTCGAGTCGCTGCGGTTCCGGTCCAAATCGAAGCCACGCCGAATCGGATTCCTTCGCGACGCGCTTACAATCGTGCGTGGTGGCAGCAAAGGTCTTCGGTGCGTTGCGCAACGCGAGCGTAACGTTGCGGGCCTTCGCCAACGACGTCGCGACACCCAAACGCGCGAGTTGATCGTTCCACGAGCATTCGATCTCCTGCGCGAGCGGTGCCGCGACCAGCGGCGAACCCAGCGCAATCGCGTAGTCGAGGACTTCGGCCATTCGCTGCGGCGCGCACGCAAAGAACGTCGAATCCGCGAGCGCTGCAATCGAGAGCCCGCGATCGGTCGCCATCTTCTTGATTTGGGCGAGGTAGTCGTCGTCGAAGCGCGGAAAGTGCCGGACGTCCAAGACGACGCCGTCGCACGCCAGTTCGCGCGCGCATAGGTCGAGAAACTCGAGTTGCGTTAGCTCGCCGCGTTCGATGTCGCGGTGGAGCGAACCGCTCGCGCAAGCAAGCTTCATGCAACGGATGTTTAGCTCGAAGCCTAAAAGAGCCTATCGGACGGAGGTAGGGAAGAATACGCCGTGGACATTCTGACGCCCAGTACCGTCGAAGCCCAAGATCCCGAGATCTTTGCCGCAATCGCCGGCGAGGAACTGCGGCAGCGCGAGAACCTGGAGCTCATCGCGTCGGAGAACTACGCGAGCCGGGCGGTTCGCGAAGCGATGGGCTGCGTGATGACCAACAAGTACGCCGAGGGTTATCCGGGGAAGCGCTATTACGGCGGTTGCGAATGGGTCGACGTCGCCGAGACGCTTGCAATCGAGCGCGTCAAGCGGCTTTTTAGCGCCGAACACGCCAACGTGCAGCCGCACTCCGGCGCCCAAGCCAATATGGCGGTCTTCATGGCGGTTTTGCAGCCAGGAGAGACGGTACTGGGCATGTCGCTGGCGCACGGCGGCCATTTGACGCACGGAACGAAGGTGAGCTTCTCGGGCAAGCTCTACAACGCGCTTGCCTACGGGGTGCGGCAGGATACCGAGCTGATCGATTTCGACGAAGTTCGCGCGTTGGCGCGCGAGCACAGGCCGAAGATGATCGTTGCCGGCGCGAGCGCCTATCCGCGAATCATGGAGTACGCGCCGTTTCGCGAGATCGCCGACGAAGTCGGCGCCGCGCTCTTGGTGGACTTCGCCCACATCGCGGGGCTGGTCGCGACGAACCTGCACCCTTCGCCGGTACCGCTTGCCGATTTCGTTACCTCGACGACGCATAAAACGTTGCGCGGCCCGCGCGGGGGCTTTATTTTGAGCACCGCCAAGTGGGCGCAGGCCGTAGACAAGAGCGTTTTCCCCGGCATTCAGGGCGGCCCCCTGATGCACACAATCGCCGCCAAAGCGGTCGCATTTAACGAGGCGCTGCAACCCGAGTTCGCCGTCAATCAACGTCAAGTGGTCGAAAATGCTCGCGCGATGGCCGAAGAGTTTACGAAGGCCGGCCTACGGCTGGTCGCCGGCGGCACCGACACGCATTTGATTCTCGTCGACGTTTCCGTGAAAGGGCTTACCGGCAAGGCGGTTGAGGCCTACCTCGACGAGATCGGAATCACCGTCAACAAAAACGCGATCCCATTCGACAAGCAGAAGCCGTTTGTTGCGAGCGGCATTCGTCTCGGCACGCCGGCAATCACCTCGCGCGGCTTCAAAGTCGAGGAGTGCCGCGAGGTCGCGCGGATTATCTGCGGCGGCCTCGCTGACATCGAACGCCGCGAGAACGTCGATCGTCTTCGCGGACGAGTGCGGGAGCTGACGTCGCAGTTCGACGTGCCGTAGCTTCTGGCAACTTGAACCTAGTGTGGAGAACCCACACCCTGTCCGCAGACCCAGTTACGAAGCGCTGCGTGATCCGATCGACTGCAGAAGCATGCCGGGGGTGGATGGGCACCATCTCAATGAGCTCGCCTTCGATCAGCTCGATCCCTGACTCGGGATCGAAGACGCGGGCTTCGGCCATGCGATGGTACTCGTCGATCGTGATGCGATGCCGTTCGTAAACGCTTGCCATATCACTCATCCGGGGCGACTCTCCCCGGGCTGCCGGTTCGTCACCACGCGGTGCCGGCCTCGCTTGGCGGCCGATCTGCTCCCGAAGGTCGGACCGCCCGGCCCACTAAAGAGCCATTTATGCGCCCGGGTTGGGACGAATATTTCATGCAGATCGCGCGTTCCGTCGGCACGCGAGCGACCTGTCCGCGCGCAGCGGTCGGTTGCGTGTTGGTGCGTCAGCATCGCATTTTGACGACCGGCTACAACGGAGCGCCACGCGGCGTCGCGCACTGCACCGAGGTGGGGTGCACGCTCGTGAACGAACATTGTATGCGTGCGACCCATGCCGAAGCGAACGCTGTGGTTCAGGGAGCCTTACACGGCGTTAGCCTCGAGTCCGCCACCGCATACTGCACGCACCAGCCGTGCGTCAACTGCTCGAAGTTGCTGATCAGTGCCGGAGTGGCGAAGATCGTTTACGAGGAAGCCTATCCCGATTCGCTCGCCGGCCAACTCCTAGCCGAGGCGGGCGTGGCGCTCGTTGCATACGGCGCGCTCGAGGGTGCGCGCGGATGATTGCGCATCACCTCAGCCCTGGAATCACATACGCCGCGGCCTTCGTCATCGCTGCGGCCGTCAGCGCTTTAGCCACCCCACCGATCGTGCGTCTGGCGCTCCAACTCCGCATCATCGATAACGATGGACACGACCGGCGAATGCACGCCTCGCCGAAGCCGCGCGTCGGAGGCATCGCGGTCTTCTTCGGTTTTGCGTTCGCGCTCTTTACGGTCCTCGGCATCGCGCTCGCGTCGCCCCTTGGGCTGCTCCCGTCTGCGGATCAGTTCGAGGCGATTCACGGACTGGTCGGATTGCTCTTTGGGAGCCTGCTGATTCTCGGCGTCGGTATCTGGGATGACGTCATGCAGATGCGCCCGCGCAACAAGCTGGTGGCCCAGGGCGTCGTTGCGTTGATCTCGATGCTCTACGGTTTCGTGATCCCCGGCATCACCAATCCGTTCGATCGCAATCCGGGGACGAACTGGATTGACTTTCCGCCCTGGGTGGGCGTGCCGCTGACGCTGCTCTGGTACGTCGGCATGATGAACGCGATCAACTTCCTCGACGGCCTCGACGGGTTGTTAGCCGGAGTAGCCGCGATCTCGAGCATCTTTCTCTTCGTAATCTCGGTGCTCCACGCCAACCCGGTCGTCGCCTTGGTCGTGGTCGCTCTCGCGGGCGCCGCGCTCGGCTTCCTTCCATACAACTTCAATCCGGCGCGGATCATCTTGGGTGACGCAGGATCGCTCTTCATCGGATACGTCTTCGCGACCGTCTCGATCATCGGCGCGAGCAAGACTGCGATCGCAATCAGCGTCGTCGTGCCGCTGCTCGTGCTCGCGCTACCGGTACTCGACACAGCGGCCGTGATCGTGCGCCGCGCGAGCAGCGGCAAGCGGATCACGGAGGCCGACCGCGGCCACTTTCACCATCAGCTGATATTCCGTTTCGGGCTCAACGTACGCCAAGCCGTCTTGCTGCTCTATGCCGTCTGTTTCGTGCTCGGGGCGGTCGCTCTCGCCTTCTCGGGCGAGTTTACGCACGTTTTTCGCCACGCCACGTAACGAGGTTGCTACACATCATATGAGCGGAAAGCTCAAAGTCATGAGCGTCTTTGGGACGCGTCCGGATACCATCAAGATGTCGCCCGTGGTCCACGCCTTGCGCGAACATCCCCAGATCGACGACGTCGTATGCGTTACGGCACAGCATCGCAAAATGCTCGACGATCTGCTGGCACTCTTCGCGATCGTGCCGGATTACGATCTGAACGTCATGACCGAAGATCAGACGCTGACGCAGGTGACGACGCGCGTGCTGACGCGGATGGAGGGCGTTTTAGCCGATGCTGCGCCGGACGTCGTGTTGGTACACGGCGACACGACCACGAGCACGGCCGCGGCGCTGGCTGCATTTTACCGGCAAATTCCGGTCGGTCACGTGGAGGCGGGGCTCCGCACGAAGAACCGCTGGCTGCCCTATCCCGAAGAGATGAACCGGCGCCTTACCGGCGCCATTACGTCGTACCATTTTGCGCCGACCTCCCTTGCGCGGGAGCACCTGCTGGTGGAGAACATCACGCCCGACGACATCGTCGTTACCGGTAATACGGTCATCGACGCGTTCCTCGATACCTCCGCTCGAAAGGATCTCCCGGACCCGCCGCGTTGGAACAAGATCGATCCCAGCCGGCCGACGATCGTCGTCACCGCGCACCGCCGTGAGAATCACGAGCACATGCCCGAGATCTGCGAAGCGTTGCGGGAGATTACCGAACTGCCCTCGCGGCCGCAGCTTTACTGGCCGGTTCACCCGTCGCCGCGCGTTGCTCCCGTCGCTCACGCCGTGCTTGACGACGTCCCGGGCGTCACTCTGGTGGGTCCGGTCGGTTATGCCGAGATGGTCGCGGCGGTCAGAGACTGCGTCTTCGTCCTCACCGACTCGGGTGGTCTTCAAGAGGAAGCGCCGTGTCTGGGTAAGCCCGTCCTGGTTATGCGCGACGAGACCGAACGCCCCGAGGGTTTGCTGGCCGGAACGCTCGAGTTGGTCGGCCCGCACCGCGGTCGGATCGTCGCGGCGACGCGACGCCTACTGACCGACAAGGCCGCCTACGCGCAAATGGCCCAGGCCGTCAATCCCTACGGTGACGGACTCGCTTCGGAACGGATCGCGGCTTGGCTGCTTGCCCGCCTGCGCGGCGGCTCCTATCCCACCCCGTTCTCCGCGGGCGCGCCCGCCGGTTCCACCGCCACGGACCGGTGAAGCCGCTCCTGCCGGTCTTGGTTGCCGGCGGAACTTTTGCCGGGGCCGCGATCATCGGGCTCTTAGGCGGGATCGTGGCGGGTAGACACTTCAACCAGCCCCTGCTGGTACCGGCCGGGCTGCTGCTCGGCGCCGCGGTAGGCGGTCTCTCCGCGCTGCGCCTGATCGTTCGATCGATCCGATGAAGGCCTATTATCGGCTTAAATGGACCGTCGCCGGCCGGACCGCGGGAATCGGGCTCGCCGTATCGCTGCTCCTGCTGGCCTGGGATTGGCGGGCAAGCCTGGCGCTGGGCGTGGGATTTGCCTGCGGCATCGCCAACACGCTCGCGATCATGCATGGGAGCGAGCGGCTAGTCGAAAAGCAGAGCGCGGTCTCCTTTGGGTTAAGTAGTTTACTGCGCCTGGCCGCTTTTAGTATAGTAGCCGCGGCGCTCGCGGCCCGCGGCCCCTGGTGGTCGCTCGGGCCGTTTTTGGCCGGTTTCTTCTTCCCGCTCGCTGCGTACGCGTGGAGCGCGTCGCGAGCCTTCCGAGAGTAACGCGTGCACGAACAGATCGGCGAACATATTCAGTGGACTCTGCCGGTGCTCGGCGCGGTTCACGCCGACACCATCATGACCACCTGGTTGGTCATGGTCGTTTCATTGATCTTTTTCGCTTGGATCGGCGCGAGCTACCGTTCGCCTTACGTTACCAAACGTCAAGCCCTCCTCGAAGCGGTTTTCAATTACATTGCCGATCTCGCCACCAGCGTCTTGGGAGAGGCCGGTGAACCGTTCGTCCCGTTTTTCGTCGCGCTCTTCATCTTCATTTTCTTGCTGAACCAGTTCGGGATACTCCCGCTCAAGGCGCTCGGTCTATGGTTTGGCGGCTCACCGACGGCCGACCTCAACACGGTCGTGCCGCTGGCATTGGTCGTCTTCTGTTTGATTCAAGCCGTCGCGTTTCGCAAAAAGGGACTCGGTTATCTAGGCCACGTTTTGAAGCCTTTTCCCGTGCTTTTGCCGATCAACATCCTCGACGAGATCTTGCGCCCGGTCACGCTCGCCGCTCGGCTCTTCTTCAACATCTTCGTTGGTGAGTTGCTCTTCATCATTGTCGCCAACATCATCCGGGCGCGCATCAGCATTGGATTCTTCAATCTCTCGCTGGGCGTCGCCGTCGTTCCGACCTTGATTCAGTTCTTCAATTTTTTCGTCGGAACGATCCAAGCTTTCGTTTTCACCTTGCTGGCAGTCGTCTACCTGTCGTTGGCGCTTGCCGACGAACACTAGAAAGGAACGTTTGTGAACCCAGAAGCCTTAATCGCCGCAGCTGCGCTGCTCTGCTTCGGAATCGTAATCTCTGGCGTTGCCTTCGGTTCGGCGGTCGGCGACGGCATCGTCGCCTCCAAGGCCGTCGAAGCGATTGCTCGTCAACCCGAAGCCCGTCCGAACATTTTTACGTTCATGTTCTTGGGCGTAGGCGTGCTGGAGGCGGTGCCGTTCATCGCGATCGCGCTCTCGTTCTACATCCTGCTCGTGGTCGCAAAGGTACCGCAGATCATGAGCGCGCTGGTCAAATAGAGACGTGTCATTCTTCGCGCTCGACGGGACCGCCGTCGTCCAGCTCATCAACTTCGCGATTTTCTTCGCGGTGCTCAGCGTCGTCTTCTTGCGGCCCGTTGCAAGCGCAATTTCAAAGCGGCGACAGTACATCAACAGCCTCGTCTCGGACTACGACCGCTATCAGCACGAAGCGAGCAGCTTGCGAGCCGAGGCGGAGGGAATCCGGGCCGCTGCGCGCCGGGAGGCCGAGCATCGCGTTTCGACCGTTCGCGCCAACGCATCGAACGAGGCGTCCGACCTGTCGACGCGTTACGGACAGCAAGCGCAGAGCATCATCGAGGAGGCGCAGAAAACGGCTCAGTCCGAGCTCGAAGCGGCACGAGCCGGTGAGGGTGAAGCGGTGCGCGGGCTTGCCGGCCTCATGCTGCAGCGCGTCGTTCCCGAGGCTGCGCAATGAACGACTCGCAGCTCTACATCCAGATCGCCGTTTGGAGTCAGATCGCTTCGTCGATCGTCTTCCTAGGATTTCTTGTCTTTATGTGGTTTAAGTGGCTCATGCCGGTCTTTGTGGCGGCACAAGATCGCAGCAACCGCCAGATCGCGGAAGCGGAACGACATCGGGACGAAGTTAAGGCCGCGCTCGAAGCGTTACGCTCGGAAATCGACACGGCACGGCACGATGCGACGCTGATCGAAGCGCGCGCCGGGGCACGAGCCGAGCACGAGCGTGAGGCGCTGTTGCAAGAGACGACCGAAGCCGGCGAACGTGCATTGGCAGATGCCGCTAGAGAACTCGATCGCGCAAGGGCGGCGGCGCGTCAGCGATTGCGCGACGATCTCGTCGAGCGGGCACTGGCGCTAGCACGCGAAGAGGCCGCGCGCCGGATCGGACCGGCCCTCGACGCTCGTCTCGTCGATCGTTTCGCCGATTCGTTGGAGAGTGTCGCGCATGGTTAATCAGACGCTTGCGCGCCGCTATGCAATTGCCGTCGCCAGGCTGGCACGCGAGCAGGAAGCCGTCGAGCGCGTGAGTGGGGATTTGCAAATGCTCGCCGGTATGATCGGATCGCCCGGCCTCATCAACGACTTCTTCGAGTCGCCGGTGATCGATCGGCCCTTTAAAGAGCGCGTGCTCGGGGAAGCGTTCGAAGGAAAAGTTCACCCGATTGCTTTGCACGCGCTGCTCTTGCTCGTCCGCAAGCGCCGCGAAGTCTTGCTCAAGACGATCGTTGCGGAGTATCTCACGCTCGAGCGGGCGGCGCGCGGCGCCGAGACGCTCCGGCTGGAGTCGGCGAGAAGGCTCGGCACCGACGAGCTCTCGCGACTGGTGGCGAAGCTCGAATCGCTCTACGGAAAGAAGTTCGAGGTTACCGAGGTCGTCGATCCGCGACTCATCGGCGGTTTGCGCATCATGATGGGCGATCGCCGAATCGACGACTCCATCTCCGGACGCCTCAGCGCGCTCGCTCGCGAACTCTCCCTGGCCACGTAACGCATTAGACAGAAAGCAGATCATGATAAACGCTGACGAAATCGCCGGTCTCCTCAAACAACAGATCGAGCAGTTCAAAACCGGCATCCAAGAAGACGAGGTCGGAACCGTCATCGAAGTCGGCGCGAACCTCGCTCGTGTCTACGGGCTGCGCGGCGTTCGTTCGTCCGAGCTGGTGGAGTTCGCCAATGGGCTGCAAGGCGTCGCACTGAACCTTGAAGAGGACAATGTCGGCGTTGTGATCATGGGTCCGGACGTCGATATCAAGGAAGGCGATACCGTCAGACGCACCGACCGGATCGCGTCGGTTCCGGTCGGCGAAGCGCTCCTCGGGCGCGTCGTCAGTGCGCTCGGAGTGGCAATCGACGGGAAGGGCGAGATTCAAACGAACCGCTTCCGCACGGTCGAGAATATCGCGCCGACGGTCGTCCAGCGCCAACCCGTCAAACAGCCGCTGCAAACCGGAATCCGCGCGATCGACGCGCTCATTCCGATCGGCCGGGGGCAGCGCGAGCTGATCATCGGCGACCGCTCGACCGGCAAAACGGCGATGGCGGTCGATACGATCCTCAACCAGCGCGGACGCAACGTGTTCTGCGTCTACGTCGCAATCGGTCAGAAGAACTCGACGGTGGCGGCTCTCGCTCAGGTGCTCGAACAAAAAGGGGCGATGCCCTACACGACGATCGTTGCGGTTAGCCCCGCCGAGGCCGCCGCGCTTCGCTGGATCGCGCCGTTTGCCGGTTGCGCGATGGCTGAGGAATTGATGTACGCAGGCAAAGACGTGCTAATTGTTTACGACGATCTGACCAAGCACGCCCAGTCGTACCGGGAGATGTCGCTGTTGCTGCGACGGCCGCCGGGACGCGAGGCCTATCCGGGCGACGTCTTCTACCTGCACTCGCGTCTGTTGGAACGCGCGGCCAAGCTCTCCGACGAAATGGGCGGCGGTTCGATGACGGCGTTGCCGGTGATCGAAACGCAGGCCGGCGATTTCTCTGCGTACATTCCAACCAACGTGATCTCGATTACTGATGGCCAGATCTACCTGACGCCGCAGCTCTTCTTCCAGGGAATTCGCCCGGCCGTCGACATCGGACTCTCGGTTTCACGGGTCGGCGGCGCCGCGCAGACCAAAGCGATGAAGTCGGTTGCCGGCCAGCTGAAACTCGAGCTGGCGCAGTATCGCGATCTCGCTGCGTTCGCAAAACTTTCGAGCGATCTCGACAAGGCCACGCAGAATCAACTGATGCGCGGCGAGAAGCTCACCGAGCTCTTAAAGCAGCCGCAGTATCAGCCGCAGCCCACCGAGGATCAGGTCGTGATCATCTACGCCGCGACCAACGGATTCGTCAACGACATTCCGACGGCGCGTCTGCAGAACTGGGCCGCTGCGTTGATCGACTTTCTCCACGATAAGCATCCCGAGATCACGGCGGCGATCGCGCAGAGCGGTCAGCTCTCCGACGAAACGCGCAAGCAGCTCGACGCCGCCCTAACCGAGTTCAACAAATCGTTCTAATGCTACGTTATCGCAATAAGACAGAAGGCGCCTGGATGCGCCGTGTCATCCTGAGCGAATGCGGGAGGCCGTAGTCGAAGGATGCCGACCGTAAGGGATTTGCGCGACCGGATTCGGTCGCTGAAAAACACGCAGCAGATCACGAAGGCGATGAAGCAGGTAGCTGCGGCGAAGATACGTCGCGCCGAGGCGGCGCAGAAACGCGCGCGCCCTTACGCCGACGCGCTGGCGGAGATGCTTACCGACCTTATGGGGGCGGTGACGTCGGTGGATCACCCGTTCATGAAGCCCGGAAGGGAGGGTGCGCCCTCGGGGATCGTTCTGATCACCGCCGACAAGGGGCTCGCCGGCGCGTTCAACTCAAATGCGATCGCCGCCGCCGAAGCCTTTGCGCGCGCTCAGAGTTCGGTGAAGTTCTACACGATCGGCACGAAAGCGCGTAACGCGGTGCGTCGCATGGGCATCCCCGACCACCGCACGTGGCTGCTCGGCGCACCTTCAAAAATCGAAACGGCTCGCGAAGCCGCTACGGCGGCGACCGACGACTTCAACGACGGTGCGATCTCGCAGATCGTATTGGTCTCGCAGAAGCTGGTAACGATGATGTCGCAGCGTCCTGCGACTCGCAAGCTCGTGCCGATCTTGAAAGAAGACCTCGCGGTACTCGGCGACGCCACCGGCGCCGAACAAGATGCCGGGCCGCGCGGAGCGATCGAGTTTGCGCCCTCTCCCGAGTTCGTGCTCTCGCGCCTGCTTCCGAAGTATCTCGAGTTCACGATATACTCGGCGATGCTCGAGACCGACGCCGCCTTCTTCGCCGCTCAGCTCGTTGCGATGACCAACGCGACGGATAACGCCTCGAAGCTGATCGACGAGCTCACCATCGCGATGAACAATGCGCGGCAAGCGGCAATCACCAAGGAACTGCTCGAGATCGTGGCGGGCGCCGAAGCGCTCGGCGCCGCATGAGAACGGGCTTGACGATTATTTCGCTTAGTAAGGAACTGTAGACATGACTGCTGGTACTGGTAAAGTCGTTCAGGTGTTGGGCAACGTCGTCGACGTTAAGTTCACGCCCGAGACGTTACCGAATATTAACGACGCGCTGCGCGTCGGCGTCAACACGTCGGCCGCAAAACAAGCCGCATCCAATGACGGTCAGGCGACGCTGGGCGGAACCGCGATGGCGGCGCGCGAGCTGACGCTCGAAGTGCAGGACGGGCTCGGCGACGATCAAGTGCGTTGTCTGGCGCTCGGATCGACCGACGGGCTGGTGCGCGGCGCCGCGGTACAGAGCACCGGCGCTCCAATCGAAGTTCCGGTCGGCGAAGGTACGCTCGGGCGTCTCTTCAACGTGCTCGGCGAGACGATCGACAGCGACGAGCCGGTGAAGGCGGCGGCGCGCTGGCCAATCCACCGCCCCGCGCCGGCGCTCAAGTACCAAGAGCCCACCGCGCGCGTCTTCGAAACCGGCATCAAAGTCGTCGATCTGATGGCCCCTTACACGCGCGGCGGAAAGGTCGGGCTCTTCGGGGGCGCCGGTGTCGGCAAGACCGTCTTGATTCAAGAGTTGATTCGGAACATCGCCTACGTTCACAAAGGCTTCTCGGTATTCACCGGCGTCGGCGAGCGCACGCGCGAAGGCAACGACCTTTGGCTCGAAATGAAAGAGTCGGGCGTCCTCGCACAGACGACGCTCGTCTTCGGGCAGATGGACGAACCACCCGGCGTACGTTTTCGCGTCGCCCAGACCGGCGTGACGATGGCGGAGTACTTCCGCGATGAATTGGGCGCCGACGTGCTGCTCTTCATCGACAACATCTTCCGCTACATGCAGGCCGGCTCCGAAGTCTCCGCGTTGATGGGCCGGATGCCGTCAGCCGTCGGTTATCAGCCGACGCTCGGTACCGATATGGGCGTGCTTGAGGAGCGCATCACCTCGACGCGCAAAGGATCGATCACCTCGGTGCAAGCCGTTTACGTTCCGGCCGACGATTACACCGATCCGGCCGTGGCGACGACGTTCGCGCACCTCGATGCCACGACCGCGCTTTCGCGCCCGATTTCGGAACTGGGTATCTATCCGGCCGTCGATCCGCTCGCGTCGACGTCGCGAATCCTCGATCCGCAGGTCATCGGCGAAGAACACTACGCCGTAGCGCGCGGCGTCCAGGAGGTACTGCAGCGCTATCGCGATTTGCAGGACATCATCGCGATTCTAGGTGTCGAGGAGCTCTCGGAAGACGACAAGATCTCGGTCGCGCGCGCGCGCCGCATTCAACGCTTCTTCTCACAGCCGTTCTTCGTCGCCGAGCAGTTCACCGGGCGTTCGGGCAAGTACGTCAAGCTTCCCGAGACGATCGCCTCGTTCAAAGAGATTCTCGAAGGGAAGGTCGACGATTTGCCCGAGGGAGCGTTCTTCTACGCCGGCACGATCGACGAGGTGCGTGAGAACGCCGAGCGGATGGCACGTGGCTAGCACCGTTCCGTTCAAGCTCGTAACGCCGGCTCAGGTCGTCTTCGAAGGCGATGCCGAGCTCGTCATCGTCGTGACCACCGAGGGCGAGGAAGGCATCCTTCCGCGTCACGCGCCGTTCTTGGCGGCGCTGCGACCCGGCGTTTTGCGCGCAAACGTTCTCACCGGCGGGACCGCCACGCGTCTCGAACTGGCGACGGGCGAAGGATTCATGCAGGCACTTCCCGACCGCGTCACGGTTCTCGTCGATGAGGCGGTGCGGTTTGAGGAGGTCGTCGTTGCCGAGGCGCGTCAAGAGTTGAGCGAGGCCACGGAACGGCAGAAGGCCGCCGCAGCCGATAGTGCGTTCTACGCGCGCGAGCAAGCAATCATCGAGTTCGCCAACGCAAAACTGCGACTAACCGGGCATAGGTAGGCGAGCGGTCCGCCTGCGCGAACAGGCCACTAATATGCTCGATCGGCTCGAGACGACGCTTCGGATCCGGGGTGGCGCGCGACTGGAGGGTTCGGTCGCGACGCACGGCGCGAAGAACGCCGCGCTACCGATCATGGCCGCAGCACTGCTCGCCAAAGGTACCGTCACGCTTCGCCGCGTTCCGCGCATCACCGACGTCTCCGTGATGTCGTCCCTTCTCGAAGCCTTGGGCGCCCGGCTGCGCTATGAGGGCGACAACACCGTGACGATCGATGCGAGCAACGTAGCATCGTATCGCGCACCGTACGCGCTCGTTCGCAAGCTGGCAGCGTCGTTCGACGTCGTCGGAGCGTTGCTCGGGCGCTTCGGACGCGCCGAAGTACCGCTGCCCGGAGGCTGCGTGCTCGGTACGAGAGCGACCGACATGCACGAACAAGCCTTCCTCGCGCTCGGCTGCGACGTTCGCAACGCGCACGGCTATCTGATCGCACAATCGCGCGGTCCGCGGCTGCGCGGCGCAACCATTGAGTTTCGGATGCCCAGCGTCGGCGCAACTAAGAACGCGATGCTTGCGGCGGTCGTGGCCGAAGGCACCACCAGACTCGAGAACGTCGCGATGGAGCCGGAGGTCGTCGACCTGGCGAACTTCCTGATCGCAATGGGCGCGAAGATTTCCGGGCAAGGCACCGATGCGATCGTGATCGACGGTGTCAGCGAGCTTTACGGCGTCGAGTACGAGATCATCCCCGATCGAATCGTCACCGGCACGCTGTTGTTGGCCGGCGCCGTCACGCGCGGCGACGTCACGGTGACGAGGTGCCGGCCGGATCACTTAGGTGCGCTGACTACGAAGCTCGTCGAGTGCGGCGTCGTCACGATGACGGGCGATGATTGGATTCGGGTGAAGGCCGACGGCGTAACGGGCGGAACGGGGATTCTCACCGCCCCCTATCCGGGTTTTCCAACCGATCTTCAGCCGCAAGTCGTCGGCTTTCTCTGCACCTGCCCAGGGACGAGCGTCGTCGAGGAGTCGATCTTCAACGCGCGCTTCTCCTACGTAAACGAATTGGCGCGCATGGGCGCAGACGTCAAAGTGACGATGGAGAGCAATGCGGCCGTCATCAAGGGTCCCAAGCAGCTCTCCGGTGCGCCGGTCGAAGCCCCAGATATCCGTGCCGGTGCCGGACTCGTTATAGCCGGCCTCGCCGCCGTTGGCGAGACGGAGATCATCGGACTCGAGTATATCGACCGCGGTTACGAACGTCTGGAGGAGCTCCTATCGGAGCTTGGAGCTCAAGTGCAGCGGAGCAGCGGCGTGACACCGCTCGTCGAGCCGACGGGATTGTTCGAGACGAGCGAGTATCCACGCGTTTCTGCGACCGGATAAGCTTTCATCCATAGGAGTTACTTTTGGACATCGGGATCGATCTCGGCACGGCGAACGTGCTCGTTCACGTCAAGGGTAAAGGCATCGTTCTGCGCGAGCCGTCGGTCGTGGCGAAAGACGTAAACACCGGCAGGATTCTATCGGTCGGGGAGGAGGCCCGCCAGATGCTCGGCCGAACGCCGTCGCACATTCAAGCGATTCGTCCCTTGCGCGACGGCGTGATCGCCGATTTCGAGGTTACCGAAGCGATGCTTTCGTACTTCATCAAAAAGGTAATGAAAGATCGCTCGTGGTGGTCGGCGATCTTCAAGCCGAAGCCGCACGTCACGATTTGCGTCCCCGCCGAGATCACCAGCGTCGAAGAGCGTGCCGTCAAAGACGCTGCCAAGCTGGCAGGAGCGCGTGAGGTGGCCATCATCGAAGAGCCGATGGCGGCGGCAATCGGTGCCGGACTGCCGATCGGAGGTCCGGCCGGCAATATGGTCGTCGATGTCGGCGGCGGGACGACCGACGTAGCCGTGATCTCGCTCGGTGGAATCGTCGTTTCACAATCGCTGCGGGTCGCCGGAAACAAGATGGACGAGGCGATCGTTCGCTACATTCGCCGGGTTTACAATCTGATGATCGGCGAGCGTACCGCCGAGGAGATCAAGATCAAAATCGGATCGTCTTACAAACTCGAACAGGAGCTCGCGATGGAGATTCGCGGGCGAGATTTGATCAACGGCTTGCCAAAGACCGTCAAGATCACGAGCGAAGAGATTCGCGAGGCGCTCTCCGAGCCGATCGGCGCGATCGTCGAAGCGGTCAAAGCCGTGCTCGAGAAGACGCCGCCGGAGCTCTCTGCCGACATCATCGATCGCGGCATCATTCTCACCGGGGGCGGAGCGCTGTTGCGCGGATTCGAGAAGCTGCTCTCCGACGTCACGGGGGTTCCGGCAATCGTTGCGGACGACCCTCTCTCCTGCGTTGCGATCGGTACCGGTGCAAGACTGCGAGTGTAGGGAACCATAGTTTGCGGATCATCGATGCGAGCGCCGCCGGAGTCGACGAGATCGCCGAAGAGGTCGCGACCGTCGTTTACTCCGGCGGAACCGTCATCTTGCCGAACGACACCAGCTATCTGATCGGATGCGATCCCTACGATTACGAAGCAATCGATCGCGTCTACGTAGCGATGGGGCGCCCCGACAACCGGCCGCTGACGATGCACGTCGCGACCGCGGCGGAGTTCTTAGAATATGCAGCCAACAACCCGCTCGCGATTGCGGCCGCCAAACGGTTGCTGCCCGCACCGGTGATTTTGCTGGTTCGCAAGCCGGCGTTCGTCAGCGACGAATTGGCGGCAGGCTTGGACACGCTCGCGTTTCGCGTGCCCGACGATCCCTTTGCTCGCGTCGTGCTCGAACGTTGCGGTCCTATTGCCGGGACGACGGCGAATCCGCGCGGCGGTACGCGCTATCTCGGCGGAGCGGACCGCTCGATGCTTCCGGCCGCCGATCTTTTGGTAGAACACGGACCGACGCGCTATAATATCGAATCGTCAATCGTCGATCTATCCGGTAGCCACGCGCGTTTGCTTCGAGAAGGTGCCGTCTCCGAGAGGCGCCTGGTCGAGCTGCTCGGACCGATCGAACGTCCAACGGTAAAGGTACGTACTCAACGACAATGATCCGGTCAATCTTCGCGCTCGGCGGTACCGTCGCATTAGCGACGTCAATCGCCGGCGCAGCCCCGAACTCGCCCCCTCCGCGACCGTCGGCCCGCGCTGCAT
>JBAUMX010000011.1:0-2111 GCA_049578945.1 Candidatus Cybelea sp.
ATCATAGCATCTCCCGCCTATACAAGGGCCTCCAGGCCATGCCTTTGGCCAGTGCGGTCGAGGCCGTAAATAAAAGTCGTTCGGAAGCCCGAGGAACCTGCGAAACCGGCGCGGCACGCTTTGGCCAACGTTAGCGCCTCGGTTTATGGTGTAGCCGTTATTATCACGTCATCCCACTTGCCCATCTTGTTGCCCAGGTAGCTGGGACATGTGTCTTCGTCGTTCATGCTAGCGGAAGTTGATGTCCCTGAGGAACGTCAGAATGATCGCGTTGATCTCTTCAGGTCGCTCTTCCGGCGGCACGTGACCAACGCCCGGAACTGCGCACCAAAGGCAACAAAGTTTAGCATATACTGCGCCGGTGAAAAAGCCGTGGAGGAGATCACGGGTGGTACAGGATTGATCGATCGTCGCCGGCCCGCATTGGAAGTCATTCGAGGCGTTGTCGATGATCGTAGCAAGGGCCGTGGCTATCACCACCGCTAATGGACTATAATAACGATTCCAGAACAACACTCGCCGATGTGCAAAGCTTGTTCAACGAAGCATTGGAGGTCGCGCCGATTTTCGGGGAAATTCGCGGAGCGGCGTAGTCCGTTGCGCGCATTATCTCATGCGGCTTTCTCTTGCGCAAGTGCGATCGTTTTATAACCACTGATTCGTCGCCATGTCATCGACAAACGTTCGATCAACTTGAAGACGAGGTAGAGAGCCGACGCACCGCTGCGCAGTCGTTTCGCTACGTTGGTGCGTAGCCGGACGCTGGCGAAAACCGACTCGATCGGATTGGTAGTTCGCAAGCTCTTCCAACTGGCTTTCGGAAAGGCGAAGTACGCGAGCATGCGGTCGACGTCGTCGCGAACACAGGCCGCCGCTTTCGGGTAGTCTTTCGACAAGGAAAGAGCGAGCGAGTCAATCTTGCTCATCGCCTCAGCACGAGTCGTCGAGCCGCAGATCTCGCGCAGCTTGCGGTGCACCTCGCCCTTGAGTCTCTCGGGGACCTTGTCGAGCACGTTGCGGATTTTGTGCAGCCAGCAACGCTGCTGCACCGCCTCGGGATACTCGGCCGAGAGTGCCGCCCAGAAACCGTTGGCGCCGTCTGCGACTGCTAGGTGCGGTGAGCGTAGGCCTCGCGCTTTGAGATCGTGCAAGATTTCGCGCCAGCTCATCTCGCTTTCGCTCATGGCTTCATCAAGCGCTATGAGGTGCTTCTCGCCCTGCGCATCCGCACCCATAACAACCAGGATCACGCGCCGTTCGTCGGTGGGGCCGGCGCCCAAGTGCACGCCGTCGGCCCAGGTGTACACGTAATGCTCGTGATCGAGCCGGCGTGTTTTCCACCCATCGAACTCGTCGCGGAACTGCGTGTTGACGCGCGCGATCGTCGACGCCGAGAGCGGCGCCGCTTCACCAAGCAAAGCTCGTAAGGCCGGCTCGAAATCGCGCTGCGAGAGCCCTTCGAGCCAGAGCTTGTGAAAAGTGCGATCCAGACTGGGGAGCCGCCGAGCGTGCTTGGGCAAGACGGCCGATTCATAGGTCATTCCACGCACGCGCGGGCGACGAATAGGAATCGCGCCGGCGGGGGTGGTGATCAAACGCTCTGCATCGTGACCGTTGCGATACAGGACCGGGGCGCCCTCTTCAATGCGTTCATAGCGCCGTCGCCGGATCAGCTCGTCGGCTTCGGTGTTCAGATAGGCCTGAAGAACCTCCGCAACTTTCGCGCGGCACAGGTCCTCGAGCGCGGCAAGCCGATCGGTGGGGGAATTGGCAAGTTGGGCAACGTTGGAGTAGACTTGTTTCACGGCGTAGCCTCCTTTGGATGTTAGCAATCCGGAGCTACGCCGCTCCTATTTCCGTGCCCCGCTTACGCGACGGCGACAGCTCGTTTACCCGAAACTCGGTCCGGCCTCCTATGCCCTGAGCATTTGTGCAGCCGCTACTATATTGACAGACTGCGGCGGGTCGGCACAGTTCCCAAACCCCACGGGGCAGACGCCCTTAGGCAACGCGGCCGCAATGCAAGTGGCGCCGCCGAGTCTGAACGCACTCGGGCGCGTTAGCTCCGACCGGAACATTGAACTCCTCAGAGCCTTGGACGTTAGGGGCCG
>JBAUMX010000012.1:0-49535 GCA_049578945.1 Candidatus Cybelea sp.
GAGGCCGTGGTGCAGCCCCACGAGCTCGGCCGCAACGCTGGTCGCGGCGTGGAGCGCCTGCTGCGGCGTCATTCCGATCAGCGACCACATCAGCTCGACTTCCTGCGCGTAATTTTCGTGGTAGTTATACGGCGTGCCGGCATCTGAACCGCCCGCGATGCGCACGCCGCTCTCGTAAGCGCGGCGAATATTCTTCAGCATCGCGTCGTTGAGGCCGCGGGCTTTCTCGACGATGTAGCTGGGCTGATGACCATCTTCGAGATGGGCTAGAATGCAGGTCGGGGCGCTGAGCGTGGGCACCAGATAGACGCCGCGCTCCTTGAAGAGGCCGATCGCTTCGTCGTCGAGCATCGTGCCGTGCTCGACCGAATCGATCCCGGCACGCAGCGCATTCTTGATTCCTTGCGTGCCGATCGCATGCGCCGCGACGCGTAATCCGTGCCGATGGGCTTCATCGATCGCGGCGGCGAGCTCGTCGGGAGTCAGCTGCGCGTTGCCCGGCACCGCGCCCTTGGTCAGCACGCCGCCGGTAGCAATCATTTTGATGCAGTCGGCGCCGATCCACATCTGCTCGCGAACGGCTTTGCGCGCGTCCCAGGGCGAATCGACCGCACGACCGATCGGCCAGCCGTGACCGCCCGTCATGCAGAGCACCGCTCCGGACGCGCGCATTCGCGGGCCGGGAATGTGCCCTTCTACAATCGCGTCGCGCACGTCGGGTGCGATGCGGTTCGAGCTGCCGACGTCGCGAATCGTCGTGATGCCGGCCTTCACCGATTTGCGCGCATTCTCGACGGCGCGCAACAGTCGCTGGTTCGGCGTCGTCGTCTGGATCATGCCCATCATGTCCGGCTCGCCGCTCCCTTCCAGATGGGCGTGCGCGTTGACGAGACCCGGCGTTACGCAAGCCGCTTCGAGATCGCACTCGCCGGTCGCGGCGCGAATCTCCGCGACGCTACCCTTATCGACCACGATATCAACGTTGCGTTGCGGCGGCTCGAGCGTGCCATCATAAAAAACTCCGGCTCGGACGATCATCGTGCGTCTATTCGAAGCCGGCGTTAAGCCGCCTCTTAGCTCATGGTGAAGTGCGTGAGGCTGCTGATTCCGTCGACGACGAGCTCGACGGCAATCGCTGCGATGATGATGCCGATTATTCGGCTCACGGCGTCGATTCCGGTCTGCCCGACTCGAGCCGTGAGCTTCTCCGCTCCGAGCATAAAGAGATAGGTGATGCCGATGACGAGCAACGCGACGATGAAGAAAATCACGCCGTTGCTGTAGTTGTGGGCAGTGGTCGGATTCACGAGGGCTACACTGGCGGTCAGCGCGCCGGGGCCGGTAATGATCGGGATCGCCAGCGGGAAGACCGATGGATCGCTTGGCGGGACTGCATTCGGCTCGCAGTTGGCCATCTCGCGGTGCGCGGCGGGCGCGAAGACCATATTGAAGCCGACCTTGAGCAGCAGCAGCCCGCCGCCAATTTTAAAGGCACCGATTTTTACGCCGAGCACGCCGAGCAGCGCCTCACCGACGAAGGCAAAGACGATCAACGCGACCCCGGCGACGATCGAGGCGCGCCTGGCGATCTCGGCTTGCTCTTTGTCGGAGCGTCCTTCGGTCAAGGCGGCAAAGACGGCTGCAGCCGAGATCGGATTGATCAACGCGATCAAGGTCACGAACATGAAGAACGCTTCGTCGAGATACTGCATCACGACAACGTCCAATGCAGCTTCGCGTGCGCCGCTTTCGCGCGCGCGATCGCCGCTTCGTCGACCGGCCCGTCGACCAGCATCGTAAAGTGCCCCATCTTCCGGCGCGCGACGGCGTGGCGCTTGCCGTACACGTGCAAAACGATCGAAGGATCGCTCAAAAGTTCGGCCACGCCCGCCAGATGATTGCCGCCTCCGTCGCCGAGGACGTTGATCATGATCGCGTTTGCCAGCAGCCGCGGCGGCGAGAGCGGCAGCTCGCAGATGGCGCGGACGTGCTGCTCGTACTGCGAACAAGGCGTGACGTCGATCGTGTAATGACCGCTGTTATGCGGACGCGGAGCGATTTCGTTGACCAGCAGCGCGCCGCTGGTCGAGAGAAAGAACTCGACGCAGTACGTGCCGACGATGCCCAGGCCGCGACCGACGACCTCGGCCATCCGCCGCGCCTCTTGCGCGAGCGCGGGCTCGACCCGCGCCGGCGCGATCGTCATCGTGAGAATCCCTCGATCGTGCGTGTTCCCGGCGACCGGGTACGCCACGATATCGCCGCGCGCGTTGCGGGTTGCGATGACGCTGAGCTCGCACGCGAGCGGAACCAGCCGTTCGAAAATCAAATCCGCGCCGGCTGCCGACCCGAGCACGGCTTGCGCTTGCTCGAGCGAATCGGCCTGCCATTGACCCTTGCCGTCGTATCCGCCGCGAACGGTTTTTATCATCGCCGGGAAGCCGATCCGTTGCGCGGCACGCGTCAGGTCGTCGGCGTCGCTGACGGGAGCGAACTCGGTCGTCGCGAGCCCGGCCTCTCGGGCGAACTGTTTTTCGAGCAGTCGGTCTTGCGTTACGCGCAGCACGCTGCTCGTCGGGGTGACGCGGTGCGAGAGCGATTCCAGCAGCAGCACCGACCCAATATCGATATTTTCAAACTCATAGGTAATCACGTCGCTGCGCCGTCCGAGCTCTTCAATTGCCGCGCGATCGTCGTAGGCGGCGACGATCTGCTCGTCGGCGATTTGACCGCAGGGCGAGTGCTCTTGCGGATCGAGCGTCACGACCGAGTACCCCATCCGCTTGGCGTCGAGCGCAAACATCCGGCCGAGCTGGCCGCCGCCGATCACCCCGATGGTTTCGACGGATTTCAATCGAGCGTGCTAGAGGCGGCCGCGTCGTGCATACGCGCGACATAGGCGGCGAGGCGCTCGGCGACGCCCGCATCGTGGAGCGCGACGATTCTCGCGGCAAAGAGCGCGGCATTCACCGCGCCGCCGATGGCCATGGTCGCGACCGGGACGCCGGGCGGCATTTGGACGATCGAAAGCAGCGAGTCGAGGCCGCCAGCGCGCGACTGCACCGGAACCCCGATCACCGGAATCATCGTCTTTGAGGCCGTCATTCCGGGCAGATGCGCCGCGCCGCCGGCCCCCGCAATGATCGCGGCAAAGCCGCGACGCGCCGCTGACGCAGCGTATTCGAACATCTCGTCGGGCATACGATGCGCCGAAACGACGCGGACCTCGCACGGGATGCCGAGTTCGCCGAGCGTATCGCGCGCCGGCGACATCGTCTCCCAATCCGAACGGCTGCCCATGATAATACCGACGATCGGTGCTTTGCCCGCTTGCGCCATCGCCGAGGCGCTTCGCGAACTCCTATTCTTTGTCATCCTGAGCGAAGCGAGTCGAAGCGGAGCGAAATCGAAGGGCTTAGCGGAGCCCCGTAGGGGCGAAGTCGAAGGGCCCCGCAATGTCCCGCTTTCTGCTCGGCATCAACTATTGGCCTCGAAGCAGCGCCATGTACATGTGGCAACGCTTCAATATCGAAGAGATCGGCAACGACATCGCGCGCATCAAGGAGCTCGGGCTCGATGTCGTCCGCTTCTTCCTTATGTGGGAGGCCTTCCAGCCGGAACACAACGCAATGGACCCGCAAGCGTTGCGCCGCTTCGACGCGATCATGGAGAAGATCGCCGCGGCAGGTTTGCGCGCGATGCCGACGCTCTTTTGCGGACACATGAGCGGCGTAAACTGGCTGCCGGCCTGGACGCTCGAGCGCGAGCCGACGCAGGGGCGCTTTCGCACGATCGCCGGAGGTAACGTCGTCGACCGCTCGATCGGAGACTTCTACGCCGATCCGGATCTGATGCAGGCGCAGCTCCTTTTTGCGCGCCGTATCGGCGAGCGAGTTCGCGACAATCCGGCGATCCTTGCGTGGGATCTCGGCAACGAGTTTTCGAACCTGCGCGTGCCCGCTACGGCGAACGACGCCGCAGAGTGGAGCAAGCGGTTGACCGACGCGCTGATCGAAACCTCGGGTGCACCGGCCACGGGCGGCATGCACGGTGAAGATCTCGATCACGATCGCAAGCTGCGCCCATCGAGCATCGCTGCGCCGTGGGCATTCGCGACGATGCACGGCTACTCGGTCTACAGCGCGTTCGCGCGCGACCGGCTCGACACCAACGTCGTTCCGTTCCTCTGTCAGCTTCAGCAATCGTTTAGCCGCAAAGGCGTGCTCTTCTCGGAGCTCGGGAATCCGCAATGTCCGCCCGGACAAAATAAGGTCGACGGCTTCGCCTGCCTGCAGGAAGACGAAATGGCCGCCTACGCGCGCGGCGCGATCGACCGCCTTCACGCACGCGGCGCGCTCGGCGCGTTTTGGTGGTGCTGGGCCGATTACGACCCGTCGCTCGCAGACGTTCCGCCGTTCGACCGCGCGCCGCACGAGCTGCGCTTCGGCGTCGTCAGAAGCGACGGAACGTTCAAGCCGATCGCGCAGACGCTCGCGCAGTTCGCCCGCGAGGCGCGAACCGTCGTGACGCCGCTGCCCGCCCCGATTGCCGACGAAACGGAACACTACGCCGGACTGCCGCAGAGCATCGAGCGCGAATATCGCACCTATTGCGACACGTATGCCTGACGCCGCGCGCACGCTGATCGTAACCGGTGCAAGCTCGGGAATCGGCCGCGCGCTGGCGCTTGCATCTGCCCGCGAGGGTTTCAGCGTTGTGATGGTGGCTCGGCGAGCCGCCCGCCTCGAAGAAGTGGCCCGATCGATTCGCGGCGCGGGAGGCACCTGCGCCGCAATCGAGGGCGACGTGACGGCACCGGAGATCGCCGCTCGCATCGTCGCCACCGCGATGCAAACTTTTGGTCGCATCGACGTGATCGTCAACAATGCCGGAACCGGCGCGTGCGGCCCGCTCTTCGAAGCCGGTGACGCGGCGATCGAAGCGCAGTGGCAGCTCCACGTCGCGGCGCCGTTGCGCCTAGCGCGCGCCGCACTCGCGGATCTCGAAGCGTCCCACGGTCAGCTCGTTTTCGTCGGCTCGGGCGTCGCGCGCGTACCGTTGCCTTCGTGGGGCGCATATTCGCTTGCGAAAGCCGCGATCCGAGCCGCGGCGATTCAGCTGCGCCGCGAGCTGCGCCCGCAAGGAATCGCGGTAACGTATGTCGATCCCGGCGTCGTGGCCTCGGAGTTTCACTCGACCGTCGGGATCAAGCGCACCTTGCAACTCGTCGCGTCGCCCGAACAGGTCGCGCGAGCCATCCTGCGCGGCATCGCGCGACGCGCTGCCGTCGTCAACGGCGTTGGGTGGCAGACCGCGTTCACGACGCTCGCCGAAGCATCCGGTGCGCTCGCCGATCCGGTCATCATTAAATACTTCGGCGCGCAGCCGGCGGAAAGGCCGCGATGAGTTCCTTCGAGAACGCGCTCGAGCCGGTCGCGCGCCGAATGGAACGCGTCAAGCTGACGGTCGATTTTTTACGGCAGGCGCTCGTGCCGGGCGCGACGCTCAAGCTCAACGCGCTTGCGATGCGCTGGGCGGGAATGCCGAATAAGAACGAACGCGCCGCGTTGCGCGAAGCACTCGACACACTCGTCGCCGCTGGATACTTGGAGCCAATTGAGGAGGAAACGTGGAGAGTCGTACGCGCCGCCGACTGAGGAGCGTACTCGCCGGCTGCGCATTAGCCGCCGTCTGCAGCGTGGGTCTTGCGCGCGCGTCGGCGGGCCCGCCCGAGCAGACCGGCGTCTTCGCGCTGCTGGGCGGCACGCCGAAGATTGTCTCGAAGTTCTGGGCCGATCACGGAGCGGGCTTAGCCGCAACGCTCCAGATTCAGCAGTTCGCGCTCGACGGCAAGACGCCGATCCTCGCCTACGACGTGGACATGCAGAAGCTGGCGCACATTATCATCGTGCGCGACGATTTGGCGACCTTCGCGCATTTGCACCCAAA
This sequence comes from Candidatus Cybelea sp., assembly GCA_049578945.1. Classification (GTDB taxonomy): domain Bacteria; phylum Vulcanimicrobiota; class Vulcanimicrobiia; order Vulcanimicrobiales; family Vulcanimicrobiaceae; genus Cybelea. The sequence goes on from JBAUMX010000012.1 coordinate 5,950, forward strand.
CTTCGACCCGGCGACCGGAACGTTCTCGCTGCCGTTCACGAAAGGGCCGAACCATCGCTACTACGTCTACGCGGATACTACGCCGCACGGCATCGGCCAGCAAGTCTTTCGCTTTACGATCGAGAGCGACGGCCCGATCGCAAATTTGCAGCCTTCGCGAAACGGTTTGGCGCGCAGCGCTGTGGTCGGACCTTACACCGTCGCGCTGGGCGCAACCATGCTGCCGGCCGGGCAGCCGCAAAGCGTGAACATCAATGTGTTGCAGGGTGGGCGACCAGCGAGCGACCTCACACCCTACCTCGGCGCCGCGGCGCACGCCGTGCTGATAAACGTGCAAAACTTGTCGTACGTACACGTCCACCCATCGGTGCGCGGCGCCGCCGGCGGGATGAACATGGCGATGAGGGGCATGGATATGAGCGGCTCGGCCGGCCCGTCGACGCAGATGAACCTGCCGTCACTACCCGTCGGCTCTTATCGGCTCTGGATCGAGTTCCGCGGCGCCGGCGGCAAGGTCTTCACGGCGCCCTTTACGCTGCTCGTGCGCTAGCCTTACGCAGACGGCCTGCGGCGATCGCTACGAAGAAGAGCAGCGTCGCCAGCAGGACGATCGTCGCACCGCTCGATGCGCGCACGTAATACGACAGATAGAGACCGCCGACGGTGCTGGCCGCACCGATCAGCGCGGACGTCGCCATCATCGGCGCGAAGCGCGACGTGAGTTGATAGGCCGCCGCCGCCGGTGTAACCAGCAGCGCGGCGACTAAGACGATGCCCACCGCCTGCAGCGCGACCACGATGGTAAGCGCCAGCATCACGAGCAGAGCGTACTCGTAGAGCGGCGAGGCGATTCCGCTCGCCTGTGCGACGACCGGGTCGAACGTCGTATAGAGCAACCCGCGGAAGAGCACGATCACCGCGACCGCGACGACGATGCTCAGAGCCAGGATCAGCCAAAGATCCTGCGGCTGCACCGCAAGGATGTCGCCGAACAGAAAACTCTGCAGGTCGACCGCATAGTTGCGCTGCTGACTCATCAAAAAGACCCCGAGCGCGAACATGCCGGTGAAGAGCACGCCGATGGTCGTGTCGAGCGAAATCCGGCCGCGCCGATGAACGAACCCGATTCCCACCGCCGTCACCACTGCGACGATCGCGGCGCCGATATAGAAGTTCGCTCCGCGCAGATACGCGATGACGATCCCGGCAAACGACGCATGCGCGATTCCATCCCCAATAAACGACAGCCTGCGTAGGATCACATACGTCCCCATCGTCGAGCACAGCAGCCCAACCGCCAGCGCCGCCACAAACGCCCGCTGCATAAACGCATAATGAAACGGCTCTACCAAAGCCTGCATCATCTTGTCATCCTGAGCCCTTCGACTCGCTGCGCTCGCTCAGGGTAGGCTCCGTCGAAGGGGGCCATCACCACGTTGTCATCCTGAGCGAAGTCGCGAAGCGACGGAGTCGAAGGACAAAGGCCCCGCCACCGTGTCATCCTGAGCGAAGTCGCCAACACCTTGTCATCCTGAGCGAAGTCGCGAAGCGACGGAGTCGAAGGACAAAGGCCCCGCCACCGTGTCATCCTGAGCCGCGTCGAAGGATGACCCGTCACGTCCGTATCTCCGGATGCGCGGCATGAGCCTTATGCGGCTCGTGATCGTGACGCAGATGACCATGCGTGTGAGTATGCTCGCGGATCGCACTGTACGCACCCGACGCCACGACTTCGCGCGGCGTGCCGAGCGCCAGCACGCGCCGATCGAGCACGAGCAAACGATCGAACCAATCATCCACCCGATCGAGGTCGTGCGTCGCCATCAGCACCGGCAATCCCTCGCCGACGAGCTTGCGAACGATTCGGCGCAGCGCCTCTTCGGTCGCCGCGTCTACGCCGGTCGTCGGTTCGTCGAGCAGCAAGAGTTTGGGCTCCTGCGCGATCGCCCGCGCAACAAACGCACGCTGCTGTTGTCCGCCTGAAAGCTGGGCAATGTGCCGGTCGGCGAGCGCGCTCATATTGACGGCCTCGAGCGCATGACGCACGACCTCGCGGTCGCGCGGCCCGAAACGCTGCCAAAAATGCAGATGCGCGAATCGCCCCATCGAGACGACGTCTTGAACCGTGGCGGGAAACGTCCAGTCAACCGCCTCGACCTGCGGAACGTAAGCAATCTCTCCCGCCGCCAGCTTGCGTGGCTGCGAACCCAACACGCGCAGCTCGCCGCTCGTCGGCAGCAACAGTCCCGCGATGGTCTTGAGCAGCGTGGACTTTCCCGAGCCGTTCGGCCCGACGATGCCGAGCGCTTCGCCGAAACGCGCCGTCAGGGTCGCGCGCTCGAGCGCGGTAAAATCGTCGTAACGCACGACCAGATCGCGCGTCACGACCGCGTCCCTTATCACACTGTCATCCTGAGCGCTTTGTCATCCTGAGCGGAGTCGCGAAGCGACGGAGTCGAAGGGCGAAGGGTGACACTACTTCAGCGTTTTCACGATCACGCCGGTGTCGTAGTTGAGCATCGCGAGGTAATTTGCGACCCGCGGATCCGTTCCGACCGAATCGTCGTAGAGATTCTCGACGACCTTGATTCCGGCGCCCTGCGCGATCGAGTAGAGCAACTTCGAGCTATACTCCGGTTCGCTAAAGACGCCGTGCACGTGATGCTGTTTGGCGAGATCGATCAGCTGCGCGATCTGCTGGGGATTGGGCTCCTGCCCGGGATTGCGCTCGACAAAACCGAGCGTCGTGATGCCGAAACGGTCGTTGTAGTATTGCCACGCGTTGTGAAAGACGATCATGTAGCGGTGGGAGGGTGGAACCGTGGCGATCTTGCGTCGAATCTGCGCGATGAGCTCGTCGAGCCGCGCGTCGTAGCTCGCAGCATTGCGCCGGTAGTCGCCGGCGTGCGTGGGATCGATCTCGATCAACGCATCGCGGATCTTCCGAACGTACTCTTTTGCAAGAACCGGGTCCATCCAGAGATGCGGGTTCATATTCTTCACCGGCAACCCGTCGGCGGCGACGACGACGTGCAGATTACGCGTCCCCGCATCGCGCAACAGCTTGTCAAGCCAAGTCTCCAGCCCGGCACCGTTCTCGACGAGCAAGTTTGCGTCGGCGACGGTCGCGACGTCCTGTGGCGCCGGTTGAAACGTCTCCGGGGATGCGCCGACGGGCACGATGTTCTTGACGCTGACGTACTCGCCGCCGACACCCTGCACGAACGAGTTGAGCGTGGAAATCGTCGTAGCGACTTTAATCTTCCCCATCGCGTCATCCTGGGCGGAGTCGAAGGACGCACGATGCGCACAGGCCGGCAAGACCGCTGCAAGAAGAGCGACTCCGAGGAATCGTATTAACAACAGGCGCGGCATCGACCGAAGAACTCCAATGCGTGACCGTCAAGCTCAAATCCGTGGAGCGCGCGCAGCGATTCGGTGAACTGCTCGATCGCGGTGCAATCAACGTCTTCGACGCGTCCGCACTCCGCGCAGATCGCATGGTGATGGTGATACGCCGGCTCGCAAACCATGAACGTCGCCTCACCCTCAGCGTCGGTTCGCTCGGTTACATCTCCTTTCGCCCGTAGACGGTCGAGCGTGCGATAGACGGTTGATAGTGAGACTCGCGCGCCGCCGCGCTTGAGTCGCTCGTAAATCTCGGCCGCCGAAAGAAAGCGCGGCTCACGCTGCAAGGTGGAAGCGATCAGCTCCCGCGGCCGCGTAACGTATTCTGCGCGAGTTGCCACGCAGGCGCCTATTTGCGAAGTATTCGCAAAATCCTCCCCTTTGTCAGGCTGGCGTCTACTTGTCACCCTGAGCGAAGTCGGAGGACGGCTTCACTCTGTCACCCTGAGCGAAGTCGAAGGGGCCGCGGACGGGCTCGAGCTCGGTGTGGGGCAAGTGGCGACCGCCGCCTTTGCCTTAACGTGAACCTGATCGCGCCAGTAAGCCGAGGTCTCCGACCAGGCCGGCAGAGCCAGGCTCACCGCCTGCGCGCGAGTTTGTACTTTAGCGATGACATCGTTGAACCGCTTCGGCACCACGCCCCCGTCGCCGTTGACGACGTTGGCAAGCGAAAGCCAGGCGTCGGAGAGCATCATCGTCGGCAGCGCCTGCGCGGCGGCCGGGCACGAAGCGTTCAGGCGCGCAGCGACGTCGGCCTCGAGCGCAAGCGCCCACGCTGCGGTCTCCGCGATCTGCTCGACGAACGCAGCTCGCTGCGCTTCGCTCGAGCAAACGCTTTCGAGAATCTGGCGCTCTTCGTTGAGAACCGCCATGACGTCCGCGATCGCCCCGAACCGCGCGACCTGCTGCGCCGTGCTGCCTCCCGGCGGGTGCCGGTCGTAATCGCGAATGCGCGCCGAAGCGTCGTCGACCGTTTGGCCGTTGCAGCGGTCAACAGCGATTTCGAAGGGCGTCGCAGTTGCCGGCGCCTCGCCGCCGAGGGCGAGGCTCAGCGTCATCATTAGCAGCGCGGTATGCAGGAGCTTGCTCATCTGCTTTGACAGGTGCCTAGCTCGGCACGTACAATCCTCCAGGTCGCCAACGCGGCCCCGTGGGGATGTAGCTCAGCTGGTAGAGCACTTGCTTCGCATGTAAGGGGTCGGGGGTTCGAGTCCCCCCATCTCCACCAACGGAAAGCTCACTCCACAGTATTGTGCGCTCGGAAACCGAACGATGTTCCGATGCGAGCAGTTGTATTTGTCGCTTTTGCAATCGTCATATCCGGATGCGCGTGGGATTCAAGTCTTGCACCCGCGCTCTCTTCGCCGGAAAAGGCGTCCGGCCTTAGTAGTAGCATCGGTTATCGCACCCTCTACAGCTTTGCCGGGCCGCCTGACGGCGCTCGTCCGACGACGGCACTCGTGCGGCTAAACGGAACGCTGTACGGAACGACGGTGGCGGGCGGACATAACGATTACCCTTCCTGTCAAAACTGCGGCACGGTCTACTCGGTGACACCGACCGGCACGGAGACGGTGCTCTACCGGTTTCCCGGATCGCCCGACGGAGGCTCGCCAGAGGGTAACCTTGTCGCCGCACACGGCGCCGTCTACGGCACGACGGTTTATGGTGGCACGGACCAGTGTGCGAAGCGCGGATGCGGCACGGTCTACATTGTGTCGCCCGACGGGACGGAGAAGACGCTGTACTCGTTTGCCGGCCGTAGTCCCGGGCGTAATGATGGAGCGCATCCGCGCGGCGGGCTCATTGCGAGCGGAAACAACGGATTTTATGGAACGACGTCACAGGGCGGTTCCGGTTTCGGTACCGTGTTTTCCGTGCTGAGCAGCGGAGACGAAAAGGTGACTTATCGCTTCGTTGGCCCTCCTGATGATGGCGATTCTCCGGTCGGCGATCTCGCGGAGCTCCATCGCGCGCTCTACGGCGTCACCGAGAAAGGCGGCCCTCATAACATGGGGACGATCTTTGAGGTAACGGTCAAGGGAAGCGAAAAAGTTCTGCGCAGCTTCGACGGTGCGGACGGTGCCGATCCGGCTGGCGGCCTCGTGGCGTTCAACAATATGTTGTACGGCGTAACCACGGCCGGCGGTCCGCACGACCGCGGCGTCGTTTTTTCGATTACGCCGGCGGGCGATTATCACATTGTCCACGCGTTTCGGGGATCGGAGCACGGCGATGGAGCCGCCCCTGGTCGCCGCCCATCCTCATCAACGGAACCGTGCTCTACGGAACGACACACGGTGGTGGCGGCGCCGGACACGGCACGCTCTATCGAATCGACCAGCACGGCAAAGAAACCGTGCTCCACAGCTTCGGACCGCTGCCCGACGGCCAGCTGCCCGTGGCGAAGCTCCTCTTTTACGACGGCACGCTCTACGGCACGACGGTGCATGGCGGCGAGAACGATGCGGGAACGGTCTTCTCGTTAACGCCGTAAACGAGAAGGCAGTTACGAGCGATTACAGATTGCCTTGAAGTTCGCCGATGGAGCTGCGGCCGTCGCTTACGGTAAGCGCATCAAATCTCTCTCCCTAGCGGAAAGCGCGAACGCTAGCGGACGAAAATCCAGCCTTGAAAAGCCAGCCGCAGCAACGAAAATAGGCTATTTCTTGCGTTTCGTACGCACTCTAACTTTCGAGCGCCGTTTACTTCGCATGTAAGGGGTCTGGGGTTCGAGTCCCCGCATCTCCACCAAAAACGCGATCTGGCGGGCTTCGAAGCTGTTGTCCCGGCCTACCTGTATGAAAAGAGGAGCCTCATCAATCGCGAGAGCCGCTTCTTTTGCGCGCTGACGGCTTTTCAACAAACGCAGATGGTCGGGTCTGACGGGTAAGGCAATTTCAGGCCACTGATAGTTGTGAGGGTGGGTTGATTTTGTACCGCTCCACGAACTCGCTCGGCGTCAGTTTGCCGAGCAAAGAATGCGGTCGGAACTCGTTGTAGTCGGCTCGCTACGCGGCAGTGGCGCGGCGAGGCTCAAAGATCGTTACTAAAACTTGAGTGTTCAACAGCTCGTCCCGGATACGGCCATTGAGCGATTCGATGTGAGCGTTCTGCGTCGGCTTGCCTGGGTCGGAGAAGCGGAGGGCAATCCTCCGCTCGGCGCTCCACCGCAGCATCGCGTGGCTCGTAAACTCGGAACCCTGATCGAAGCCAATCACCTCTGGGAAGCCTCGCTCGAAGGCTAGGTCCTCAAGACGTCGGATGACGTCGTTACTACCAAACGAAAAGCCGATCTCCAGCGCCAGGCACTCCCGCGTGAAGTCGTCCACGATATTCATTGCGCGGATTGTCCTGCCGTTGGTGAGACGATCGTGCATGAAGCTTCGGGAATCGAACCGACTCACGATGTACCCTGTTGACGATCAAGAGGAAGCAGTCGGCAAGCTTAAACGACTTCTCAAAGTCGACAGATTTGCCGAAGTGCTTGGCTGTAGGGTTGCAGTCGTCGCAAAGAGCTTCCCTAACTCGCCCGCCGCTCAGCTAATCCAGTTCCCAAGGGGAAGGGACGCTCGCAGGTGGCGCCGAGGCAGCGCTCTGATAGCGCCAAGGGGCGCTTCCTTAGTCCCTCGAAGTAAGCTTTGGCTGCCGCTTGCTCGGCGGTCTCGGAGCGTGGGATATGAACGAGCGGTTTACTACAGTGGTCGGCGCGCTTATTATTGCGGGGCTGGCCTTCTGTGGTGGCTTATTCGTGCACTCGAGCCTGGTCAGGTCGAATGTTAATCCGGTGGGTTTTCATGTGGACGGGAGAGCCTTTGTCACGGGCAACCAGGGCTTTGATTTGTCTAAGTGCCCGAAGAATTCAACTTGTATGATTACCTTTGATTTTTCCTCTGATGTGCCAGGCGGCGACCTTCAAACAATGAGTTGCCCCGCTCAATCGAAGTGCTGGTCGTTTACGAACGTGAACGGCGATACGCTCAATGTGAGTACACATCCGAATCCGGCTCACCCTTCCAAGGACGAAGTTTATGGGATGCTTCAAGTCGTCTCGCAATGACCTGACATCAGGTTGCTGAGTTCCATTTGCGAACCCTCGGCGTGGAGTTCGGCGCGCCGCGATTCAGGGAGGGCCGCGGCGAGCGACTCCGCGGCGACCTCGTAGGCCGCATTGTCATGGACTTCGCGGCCGCTCTTGGTCGACATCCGATCCGCGAAACCTAGGAGTCGCGCCGCGCGTTCCGGATCACCTGTTAGGGAATCCACGGCCGCGATGCCGTGAAGCCCTCGCGCCGCATAATCATTTAGCTGCAGCTCCTGCGCGATCTGCAGCGTAGCGTTGAATTGCGTTAGCGCCTCGTCGTGACGCCCTTCCTTTAAGGCTACTGTTGCGATGCCATGACGGGCCGCGCACTCGCCGTAACGATCATGCGCCGCGGCCTTCTCCGCGAGCACGTTCTCGAAGACAGACCGGGCGCGGGCGAAGTCCCCAACTTGCACTGCGACCCAGCCCATCGCGATCGTAAAGTCGCCGGCAATTCGCGCGTCTCCTAATGCGTTCGCGCGCCCGATAGCCTCGCTAAGCAGCTCCGAGGCAACCTTGAAGTCGCTGCGCTGCAGCCCGATCGTTCCGAGGTTACCCAGGCAGAGCATCTGTCCGCGGGCCTCATCCGTAGAGATGAAACCATCGAGAGCGTCGCGGTACATCGTCTCGGCCTCGCCGAGGCGCCCCTGCCGGTGCTTCGCTTCCGCGATTCGAAAGACGGCGTGCGCGATGCCGCTGCGGTCGTCGGCCGCCCGATAGATCGCAAGCGCCTCCTGCGAAAAAGCAAGCGACTCGGTCAACGCGTCTTGCAGCGTCGCGAAGGTGGCTGCAAGGCATAGGAGCTCCGCTCGGTCGCGCAGCTCGACGAACTCCATCTTGAGCGCGCGTGCGATCGATGACCGCGCTTCCCCGATCATGCCGCGAGCGCGCCAGTAGTTCGCGAGTTTAAGAATGAACCGACCCCCGGCGACGGTGTCGTCGGAGATCAGCCAATCCAGCGCCGCGCGGACGTTCGGAACGTCGTCGTCGAGCTTGAGGTACGGTGGACGGACGGCGGCCAGGAGCTCGCTGAAGTAATCGGCGTGCCGCCGTTTCGCGTCGCGCTCGCCGTCCTCGGCGACGAGTTGCTCCCTGGCATAGTCGCGAACGACCTCGAGCAACCGATACCGCGCTCCCACTTTCGATGCGTCGATCTGCAGAAGTGACTTATCGACCAGCGCGTCCAGCACGTCGTCGACGTCCGCGATGCCGATCGCCACGGCCCTTATGCCGCCGGCGGCGCAACCCCCGCGAAAGACCGAAACCGCCTTGAGCGCGGTCTGCTCCGCCGGCGAGAGCATGTCGTAGCTCCATCGCACCGTTTCACGCAGCGTTCGGTGGCGAGAGAGTTCAGTCGAGTCCTTGCTCGCGAGGCTCAGACCCGATGTCAGCCGCCGACGCAGCTGCTCGAGCGGCATCGAGGAGAGCCGCGCGCACGCAAGCTCGATCGCGAGCGGAATGCCTTCGAGCTGTTCGCACAGCGCCGAGATCTCGCCCGGCGCGAATTCGCTGAACCTCGCAGTCGGCGCGGCGGCACGGGCGCGGTCGAAAAACAAGCCGGTGGCGTCGATCAACGAGCCGAGCCTGTAGATGTTCTCGCCAACGACATGCAGAGGCTCGCGGCTCGTAACGAGGATCGTCGCGCGGGCGCACTTCGAGAGGGCATGCTTCGCAAACGCAGCGACGCCGGTGAGCAGATGCTCCGCGTTGTCGAGAATCAGCAAGATTTGCCGGTCGTTGAGATGCGCTAACAGTGTTTGTTCTATCGCCTCGTTCGGCAACTCACGAACGTTGAGCACGCTCGCGACGGTGCCGGCGATAGAATCGGGATCGCGCAGCGCGGCGAGATCGACGAACCATGCACCGTCTGAGTAGCGATCTCCCAGAATGTCGGCAGCGGCCTGCAGCGCGAGCCGTGTCTTGCCGATGCCGCCCGGCCCGGTGATGGTGAGGAGGCGCGACGTTCCTACAAGCGCGTCGACCTCGCGCAGCTCGCGTTCTCGGCCGACGAAGCTGGATATTTGCGAGGGCAAGTTGTTCGGGCGCGAATCGAGCGACCCAACCCCCGGGAAGTCGGCGCGCAGCCCGGGCGCGACCACTTGAAACGTCGGCTCGGGCTGCGCGAGATCCTTGAGTCGGTGAAGCCCGAGCGAACGCAGCTCGATGCCGTCGGCCAGCGCGTCGCGCAGCAGCGCCGCGGTTGCCGCCGAAACGAGAATCTGTTCTCCGTATGCGAGCGACGAAAGGCGCGCGACGCGGTTCACGGTCGGGCCGAAGTAGTCGCCGTCGCGCTCGGTGCAATCTCCACTGTGCAGCCCCATGCGAACGCGGATCTCGCCAATCTCGCGCGGCCAGTCGCAGCTGTGCAATTTCCGTTGAACGTCGATGGCGGCGGCGAGCGCATCGCCAGGATGCGCGAACGCGCTGCAGATCGCGTCGCCGACCGTCTTAAAGACGACGCCGTTGTGATGCGAGATCTCGCCGCAGCAGATCTCGTCGTGGCGCGCGAGCGCATCGCGCATCTGGTCTGGATGGCGCTCCCACAGCTTAGTGCTGCCTTCGATATCAGTGAACAGCAGCGTCACGACGCCGGAAGGAAGTGATCCTGGCACGATACGACTGTATTCGCTGAGGTCGCCGCCCGTGCCCCACAAAGCCGGGGTGCCCGGGTACGTCGAACCCTGAGACGCGGGCGGCACGGCGGAAAACTGTCGTTTGCAAATACCGCTACCGGTGGAAAAAGGCTTGTGCCGAGTGGCATGAGCCTGAAGACGCGCTCCAATTGGGTCCCAAACTCGAAGATCGTCTGGATGCAACTAGCGTTTGGCACTTACCGGCGCTGACGACCGTCTCGGCCCGACAGCGCGAATGAGACTTCCTTCGGCACTCACGAAGTCGGCGCTCCAAATCGACTAGTCGTAGAGTATCTTGCCGTCCGGTTACGTAGCGCACCGCGCGTGGCCGAGGTGCACAGAGTCTTTACAGACAAAGTCGCGGCAGCTCGGCAGCACCTCTCGGCGATCGTACAGAGATGGAAACCGCTTCATCGCACTCATGGGGAATATCCTCGGGAAAATCGCCCTTTGGCGCGCGCGAAACCCGAGCTCGCTCGAGCTCAGCGCCTCGCCCAGCAGGTACTATACTCTCCGCGGTTACCGCTGATCAGCGGTCAGCTAAAATTGCCGCGCGAGCACGCCGCAGTGGGGCCGTTGAAAGCATCGGGATCCTTTGGGCGGTTCGACAAATCTCATTCTTACTTCGATCGCACGACGCGCTTGCGGCGGGGAGTTGGACTGATTGAGCCCAAAGTGCCGTCCGTCAACGGCAAAACCGGCTAGTACTTCAGGAAGGTCTTCGTCGCCGCACGGCTCTGTTGGTTAGAACTGACCGAACCGGCTGGCGTTAGTACCGACTCGTTTAGAGTTCTGCCGGGTCCGAGCAGGCCGTTTTGCCTCATCAGCACTCCAACGAGCCTCGAGGCTAGACCGATTGCGGGGGAGACTGGAAGGCAGCGCAAGGCCGGACATGCGCCAAGCGAGACTATTGCAAGGATAGTAACCACCTGTTACGCCGTAGATGGATGCTTTAGCTCCGTCGCTCGCCTGTCGCTTTGCCAACTGTGCACGTTAGTTGTGCTGATGTGCGTGTTGGCGCAGGCCACGTAGCGGGATGATTGGCGTGGCCGTACGGCCGGCGCCCCGCAAACTGGAGCGACGTGCTGCACGGTCGGCCCGATAGCCCGCTGCGACCCCATATTGGGAGGTCTCGGCGCACGTCGGGACCCTCTGAGCTATGAAAGGAACTCTACAATGCGTTCGTTCACCACCATTCTCTGGTCCACGGTCGCTCTCGGGGCTCTCGCCGCCTGCTCCGGCAATATGGCGGGACCGGGATCTGCCCTGCCCAGCGACGTCACGCAGAGCCGTACGAGCGATCAGTCCTCGGCCGCGCTCAGTGTATTCGGCCGCGTGGCCCTTCGCACGAGCGGCGGCTTCTTCGTCAGCGCGAACGGCGGCGGCGGCGGCATCAATGAGCCGAGTTGCAATCCAGGCTGGATCGCGCTGCAGGACACCGCTACGCATATCAGTCAGTGGGAAACGTTCAAGATGATACCCGTCGCGACGACAGTAACGGGTCCGCGCCAGTACGCATTCCAGACCTGGGACGGCGACTACCTCATGGCCGTCAACGGCGGCGGCCTTGGCGATGAAAACGGTGCGAATCCGAGCTCGCAGCTGATAACCACTGCAACCAGAGTCGGCCCGCAGGAACAGTTCAAAATCGTTCCGGTCAGCGCTGCAAGAGACGGCAGAGTCGCAATCCAAACTCCGGACGGAAAGCACTTTGTCACCGCGGCAAACGGCGGCGGCTGCGGCGGCCCCGACACCGTGCCGTTCCACAGTAACGCCAGAGTGATTGGTTCTTACGAGACCTTCACGCTGATCAGGAGCACGGTGCACTAGTAGTTCTCAAAAGAAGCGCATCGTAATGGGAGCACAACACGAGGCTACGCCACGCAAGCGGCGTAGCCTCAAACCCATGCCGGCACCCGCAAAAGCGCTTGTCGAGATCAGCCGAAGGTGAAGTCAAAAGCCTCGATGCCCGGCTCGAGAAACTGAATTTCGAACTGCCGATCGACGATCGGCTTGGGGTGCCGGATCAGCTGATACGTGCGCTGCTCGGAAACCGAGCCGTCGCCATTCGCATCAACGTCGCCTCCGTGCGCCGCGCCGGGCGGCTGCGCATCGACGAGCACGCGGAATCGTACGGAAGCTCCTCGACTTGTCACTCCCATGATGAGATTGAGGTCGCGGGCGTGAAAGCGATATGCAATCTTCCCTCCGGCTTCGTTCAAAACAACGCCTTCCTTCTCCATGGTCCACCCGCCGGCGAGTGCCCAGTCATTGAGCCGCAGCGCCGCGGGGACTTCATAAACGTGACGTTGGTTGGCTACCACGCCGCCGGGCGAAGCAAAGTTTTCGGTGCGCTCGAAGCCCAGAAAGTTTTCTGCAGACTTCAGGTCGCTCCAATCGGCCGCCGCTTCCACGCCTTTTGGATCGACCGAGACTAGCTCGTTCCCGACCCCATGGTTCCCCGCTTCGACCAGCAGCTGCTGAATGATCCGTTCCGATTGTTCGTAATCTTCTTCGCCGAAGTGGTGATGGCGAATACGGCCCTGCGCGTCGATGAAATACATCGCCGGCCAATACTCGTTCCCAAACGCATTCCAAATAGCGTAGTTGCTGTCGACGGCAACCGGGTACTCGATCTGCATCTCCTTCATCGCCCGGCGAATGTTATCGAGGTTCTTCTCGAATCCGAACTCGGGCGTATGCACCCCGATCACCACTAAGCCTTTATCTTGATATTTCTTAGCCCAGGCGCGGACGTAAGGGAGAGTTCGCAGCCAGTTGACGCACGTGTAGGTCCAAAATTCCACCAGCACGACTTTGCCGCGCAGCTCAGCGCCGGTCAGTGGCTTTGAGTTGAGCCACTCGACCGCGCCGTTGAAGGAGGGTAAGGTTGCATTCATCATCTGCTTGTCCTCGGCTGGTGCTTGCATCGGGCGCGCGCTTGTAATCGCAACGATCGCAAGAACGGTTGCCAGGAGTGCGATCGGCAGAAGCGCTTTTTTCATCTGAGGTCGCTATCTCTTCCCTGCCGCACGAAGCCTTCCGCCGGGCAAGCGCCGCTTACACAACCGCGGCGGTTTCGAAGTAATGCCCGCGATCGAGATCCTCGATTAGTCCAGGCTGAGTCGGACGCCATCCTAGCAGCTGCTGCGTTCGCGCGCTCGAAGCGGGGATGTCGATCGAAGCGAAGCGTGCCAAAAAGCCGAAGTGATCGGCTGCCTCTTGCGGAGTCTTCGAGACGACCGGCACGTTCAGGCGCCGCCCGATCACGCCGGCAATTTCTCGAAACGCAACGCCCTCGTCAGCGATTGCATGATGCGTCGCACCCGACGTGCCCTTCTCAATCGCGAGTGTGAAGAGATGCGCGGCGTCAAGCCGGTGCACCGATGACCAACGGTTTAGGCCGTCACCGACATACGCGGAAACACCCTTTTCACACGCGATACCGATAAGAAGCGGGACGAATCCGTGATCGCCCTCACCATGCACCGAGGGTGGAAGACGAACCGCCGAGGCGCGCACGCCGCGGGACGTCATTCCAAGCGCGGTCTCTTCCGATCTGCGCGGCCACGCCGCAGCCAATGCCGGGTCGGGTTTGGTCTCTTCGGTCGAGAGACGCCCCGGTGACAGCAGCGCCGTGCCCGATGTCACGAGTAAGAGCCGCTCGGATCCGGCCAGCGATTCGCCGAGCGCCTCGATCGCGAGTCTGTCGGTCTTCGCTGCAGCCGGAATGTTCGCGAAATCGTGGACGAAGGCGGTGTGGATCACGCCGTCCGATGCCGACGCCGCGCCGCGCAAGCTGTCGAGATCGTCGAGCGAACCGCGGTGCACCTCTGCGCCTGCGGCAGCAAGGGACGCCGCCGACGCTTCCGAGCGCGCCAGGCCGAGCACTTGATGGCCGGCGGCGATGACTTCTTGAACGATGGCGGAGCCGACGAAGCCGGTCGCGCCGGTGACGAAGATGCGCATGAGAGAGACCTCCTTATTTGTGGGTCGCCGCGGCGTGGGCCGGCGGCGATGTCAGTTGCTGACATCGCCTAGTATAGCACCGATGTCAACCACTGTCATCGCCGTGTATAATCATCTTATGGGTAGATGGAAACCGGATGCTCCCAGCCGCCTCGAGCAGGCGGCGCTTGAGCTCTACAGCGAGGGGGGATTCCAACAGGTCACGGTCGAGGAGATCGCCCAGCGGGCGGGGCTTACCGAGCGAACCTTCTTCCGCCACTTTGCGGACAAGCGCGAGGTGCTGTTCTCGGGCGCCGCCTTGCTGCAGGAGCATCTCGTACAGGCACTCGAGAACGCACCTCGCTCCTTGCCCGCAATCGATGCGGCCGGCGTAGCCGTGGAGTCGGCGCTCGCGCTTTTTGCGGAGCGGCGGCCTCACGCCCGAAAACGTCAGGCCATCATTGATGCAAACCCAGAGCTGCAAGAGCGGGAGCGCATCAAGCTCGCATCCCTGGCGTCCGCGCTCGCCGACGGGCTGCGCCGGCGCGGCGTGAGCGATCCGGCAGCGATGCTCGCGGCCGAGATGGGAATTACCGTCTTCAGAATCGCATTCGAACGCTGGATCGACGATGCCAACGAACGAGACACGTCGCAGCTCGTCAGAGAGTCGTTGAACGAGTTAAAAGCAGTAACCGCGGGAAAATGAGCGCCTAAGCTCGGATAAAACGCTGACACCTGCGCGGGACTTTGATGAGGAGACCACTATGGCATCAATTCGTGCACTCGCGGCAGCCTCGCTTATCTACGTACTGTCCGCATGTTCGGGCGGCAACACCAACAATGCGGCGTCGGATTCAGCTGCGCTACTTGCGGCGGCATCAGACGACGCGAACTGGATGGTCCCGGGGAAAACCTACGCCGGAAACCGCCTAACCGGGCTCGACGAAATCACGCCGGCGAACGTCGCGCAGCTCAAGAAAGCGTGGATTACACCGGTAAAGGATAACGGCGAGGAAGAGGCGTCGCCGATCGTTTGGAACGGAACGGTCTACGTCTCGACCTCGCACGACAACGTGCTCGCACTCGACGGAAAATCTGGAGTTTTGCGATGGGCGTTTCCGTACAGCCCTGCCTACGAACTGCAGTACCCGGTCAACCGCGGTGTCGGCTTGATAAACGGCCGCCTCTATCTCGTCACGCAAGATTGCCGACTCCTCGCAATCGATGCCGCAACCGGCAAGCAAGTCTTCAACGTGTCGGCCTGCCACGATACGAGCAGCACTTGGTACTCGATGGCAGCATACCCCTACAAAGATAGAATCATCGTCGGCACTTCGGGCGGCGACCTGGGCGGCAGCGGTTTAATCAGCGCTTTTAGCGCGCAGGACGGCTCGCGGCTTTGGGATTGGCATACCGTCGCGCAGCCCGGCGAACCCGGGCACGAAACCTGGCCGGGGAACTCGTACGTTCACGGCGGTGCGGCGGTTTGGTCCGGCCTTTCAATCGATCAGGCAAACGACACGCTTTATGCAGCTCCCGGAAACCCGGGACCGAATCTGACAGAGTACGGACGCAAGGGCAAGAATCTCTACGCCGATAGTGTTGTGGCGCTCGACATCTCCGGCACGAAGCCACGCCTAAAGTGGTATTACAAAGTCGTTCCCAACGACGTGCACGACAACGACCCGTCCATGCCGCCGGTACTATTCACCGGAACGGTCGGCGGTTCGCCGCGCCAGCTGCTCGCAGTCGGAGACAAAGCCGGCGATTTCGTTATCCTTGACCGGACAAACGGAACGCGGGTCGCCCAACTAGCGGTCAGCAATCAGAACGGCATTTTTACAACGGTTCCAACGGTGGCCGGAACGTTTGCCTGCCCCAACCACGGCGGCGGCATCGAGTGGAACGGCGGCTCGTACGACGCGCGTACGAATCGCTTCATCATCCCGAGCACGCAAGAGTGCGCGATTTGGAAAATCGTCTACACCGGTGCCGTGCCATACACTCCCGGGCAGCCATACGCGGCCGGCCCGTTGCCGAAGCGCCGCCCTGCGACCGGCGTTCTCACCGCAGTCGATGTTGCGACCGGCAAGCCGGCCTGGAAAAAAATGTTTCCCTCTGCTGCTGAGGGCGGCGTGCTCGTCACCAAGAACGGGCTCGCTTTTACAAGCGATGCCGGCGGCAATGTTTATGCCTTCGATCCCAAGACCGGTCAAGAGCTTTGGCACGATGACCTCGGTTCGGCGATCGTTGCGCCGATCTCAGCCTACCGCGCGAGCGACGGTCACGAGTATTTGGTCGTTGAAGCGGGCGAAGGCGGCAACCAGCAGACGCCAAACCTTCCTCCCTCGCATGGCGGTCGTGTCGTCGCTTACAGCTTGAGCTCGGAACCGACGGTCGTCAACGATGCGTCCGGGCAACCCGCAGTAACGGTTGCGACCGCCGGTAAAACGGAGGGCGCTGCCGGGGGTGCAACGGTGCCGTACACGCCGGAACAAGTTGCGACCGGCGCGACGGTCTACGCGAAATACTGCCTCTCCTGTCACGGCGCACACTTACAAGGCGTGTCGGGCCCCCCATTGACTGGTCCGGCGTTTGCTCACTCTAATCTTAACGTGGCACAGATCTTCGGTATCGTCGTTGGGCAAATGCCGTTGACGGCGCCGGGATCGCTTTCGAAGACGAACTACGCGGCAGTTATGGCGTACATTCTCTCGTACGACTGTGTGAAATCGTCAGGCGGCGGTACGCCCTTCCCAACCACTGCGACGGCGCAGCTCTCGTCGGTAAAACCGACTGGCCAGAGCTGCCCCGCGCACCAATAACCTATGGAGCGGGTTCAAGATCGAGGACAACTAATCGTCGAGAAACGCGATTCGCTGCTCGACCAGTTCGCGCCCCGTCGCTTCCCACTGCGCGCTGAGCTGCGGAGTTTCAGTTCGAAAGCGTTCGTTTATCGCGGCTAAGTCGATTGCGCGCGAGCGCGCTACCAGTGATTCAAACGGGGTATACGCGTGCGGATAACGCCGGCGCAACAACTCATCGACCGGAGGGAGGGCGATAGCGCGCCCTAGGTCGGGTACTGCGCTTCCAGCGTGAGGCGCACTAACTCTTTGGCTAGAAACTGCAGTGCATCTCCGGGTGGTACGCTTGCCTTTTCTTGGCGGCAGAGTTTCAGCACCGCATTTTGCGATTCCGGCATGCTGATGAGGGTCTTTTGACCCGCAAGTTTGTTTGCGCGTACCTTCATGCGCGCCCAGACGCGTTCCATTGGATTCATGAGCCGGCCCTTCTCTCGCAAAGATGCGACTTGGCCGGGCCGATCAGCTCGCGGTCAAAGCGTATTATGGTGAGGTATATACTGTTGGGCGTTTTTACCACGATCACCTACCGATCCGAGCGCTCTGACTTAGAATCTTGAGCCGACCCTAAAATTGCCAACCGTGCAAATCTCCTCGATCTGATCGAGGCTCAGCCGGCGGAAGGTCTTGTTACCGTAGGAAAAGTCCTCGCCAGGTTCGGTCGCATCGTAGCGCGCCTGCGCACCAATATTTAGCGGCGGTCGCTGCTTCACGATCTGATTCTTGAGATTGACTCCGTAGGCGAAGTCTTTTGCAAAGAGTACGATCACACCGCGTTCATTCGCATACCCCCCATAGACCGGTTCGGATTGCTCCAGGCGACTCAGCCCTTTGACCGTTCCTTTAATAGCGAGAGTGGCAACCGCCAACGGGCGATCTAAGCTACGCAGCAAAGCGCGGGTCCGTAAAGCAGCCGGACTGCATTGCATGTCGCAAACCGGATATAAGTTGTGGCTCGCGCGACTCTTTGGAGAGCACGCAGCTGGCGCCCGCTAGATGACATGCGCGGCTCCAAGAACGCTTTTCGGCGCCGCTATAAACGACGATAACGCATTGCGGTAAGACAAACCGCACCTGGCGCAACACTTCGAATGGGTCCACATCTAGTTGATCGATGTCGGTAATGAGAACGTCCGGCGCGAGTTTCCCTAACGCGGCGACATCGAGATGGGTAACGATCGCTAGGCCCGGTTCGCCGGCACCTCTGAGCGCGGCGCTCAGCAACTGAATATGTTCGGGGTCGATTGCGGCCAAGCAGCATACGCGGGCCATAGTTATAACGCTTTCAGGCGGACGAGGCAGTGCGTCGCCGCATAGACGAAGAAGCGTCCTTAAGCATACCATCGGGAAGAGGAACGCACCATCGTGAAAAAGTCCGATGCCGACGGGCCGGCCTAAATTGTACCTGGCCGACTTCGTGCCGGAATCGGACCCGGCATATCCCATCATCGACGCGATCCTTCGCGTCGTGCCCGCCTCCCAGTGGTCGTTTGCACGGCTGATGCCCGACGGGGAATTAACCGGTCTCTTGCTCGACTCTCAGGCCAGCGAAGGCCAGCTGTTGCGGCTCAAGGACGAGCTTGGGCGCCAACGCGAGAAAGCCGGGAAAGGCGCTCGTATCGCCGCGACGCTCGGCCCGCTCGGCGATTTCGAAAGCGGGATTACGCTCTTATTCGCCGACGCCGACGCCAGCTTTGGAATCCTCACCCTTCTGCGTACGAGCGAGCTTGGGCCCTTCACCTCGAGCGAAATCAGCATCCTGACACTCTCCCTCGACGCGACGTCGGAGCGCCTCTCCGCGCTGCGTCTGGGCTCTCCCGACACCGAGCGGCAGGCTCGCGCAGACGCCGCCGACCAGGCCGGTGATACGGAGCGGGCGGCCGAAGGGTCGGAGGGTTCGGGCGAGTCATTTTACGTGCTGGACCGCGACCTCCAGATCGTGCTTGCGTGGAACGGCGAACAGCAACGCCGCGTCGCGCTTACGGGGCTCCGTACCCGAATAGCCGATCGTCTGCCCGCAGTGCTCGAAGAAGCCGTCCGCGGGCTGATAGCCGGCTGGCAGGCTGACTCCGGTACGCGAAAGGTGGGAATAGCGCAGCCCGTCCCATTCTTAGTCGTCCGAACGCAGCCCATGACCGGCCCGCAAGGGCTCTTCATTGGCGTCCATATCGAACGCTTTAAGCGACCTAAGTCGCTGAAAGGCCCGGCCGCGCGCTTCCATATTTCGCCGCGTGAGCTTCAGGTGCTCGCGATGCTGCTCGATGGCGAGAAGCTCGAGGATATCGGTCTCAAGCTGCACATCGCCACTTCAACCGTTCAGCATCACGTTAGGAGCATGGTCGACAAGACTGAAAGCCGGAACCGCACCGAGCTTATCGCTCGCGTGCTGGGTTGGGAGAGCACGACGAATACCGGGCGCTTTTTACGATAGCGCAGCCCTTCTGCTTTGCGGTAGACTTAGGGGTCCAGCATGCGTGAAACGCCTATGTCGATACAATTCGAGGGCAGGGGGTGCTCCCCTGACTGCTGTCGCACGAAAACATGCTTGAGTCTGAACGGGATATATGAATCGGTTTTACGCGTACATTAAGGGCGCCGGGATCGCTGGAATCCATCTCGGAGCGCTTGCCGCGCTGTGGCCGGGCTTCTTTTCGTGGCCGGCCCTTGCCGCGGCAGCGGTCGTATGGTATGCCACGGTGGCGTTAGGCATTTCGCTTTGCTTTCACCGCACGCTAACGCATCGCAGCCTGCGGCTCTTCAAACCGTTCGAATATTTGCTGGCGATTTTCGGAACGCTCGCGTTGCAGGCCGATCCAATCCGATGGGTTGCGGTGCACCGTAAGCATCACGCGCATGCCGATCAAGAGGGCGATCCCCACAGCATCCAGGGCGGTTTCCGCTGGGCGCATGTAGACTGGGTGTACCGGCACAACATCGCGCTGCCCTCGGACGAGGAGATGCTTCATTTCGCACCCGATCTCTACGCCGAGCCATTCTATCGGGCGCTCCAATACCTCAATATCCCGCTTCAAATCGGGCTAGGTTTAGGACTCTTTTTGCTTGGTGGATGGTCGTGGCTGATTTGGGGCATTTTCGTGCGGCTGGTGATCAGCTACCACTCGACGTGGCTCGTCAACAGCGCGTCGCATATGCTCGGTTATCGCACCTACAAGACCAGCGACCAATCAACGAACTGCTGGTGGGTCGCACTCATCTCGTGGGGCGAAGGCTGGCATAATAACCATCACGCATTTCCGTTTTCGGCGCGCCACGGGCTGCGCTGGTTTGAGATCGATATGACGTGGTGGCACGTAAGAGTCCTCGCGTTTCTGCGGCTTGCCGATCGAATCAAAGTCCCAAGCAAGGCGATGCAGCAGCTGGCGAAGTTACGCGCGGCAAGCGAGCCCTATCGTACGCTGAAGATAAAGTCTCTGCGTCGCGAGGTGCCGTAAAGGCCGTAGTCGCAGACGCTGTCGTCAACGCCGCCGGCCAACGGGTCGCGGGTTGCGGATGGCGGTTGGGGTGAACGCGATGATTTTGTTGTAGTCATGATCGCTCTAGATACCCCCGAAGACCGTCAATAGTTTCGAGGAGCGCAACCGAACGATTATCGCGCGTGTTTGGCGCGCAGACCTAAAACAGACGACGCCATCTGCCCGAAGGCGAGCCGTTTCGCTGGCGGATTCGTTCGCCAAACACGGCCGCCTGATGATCGGACGCGTGGGCTCGTCGCGCTGCTTCGCCCTGCGTCTTTCCGACGAAGCTCGCGCGTTGCGAGCCTCCTCGTCGAGCGGCATAATCTCCGGCGGAGCGGCGCTCGATGTAGAAGTTTTGATCGTTACGCGGCATGGGTTTCCTCAGTTCTTGATCGCGGGGCTGAGACCGAACGGCTTCTGAACGTATGTATACTTTTGCCCGCATATGCGGCAAACGTTGAGGGGATTTCCAAAATGCTCGTGCGGCGGAAACACCTTTACCTGGCGTTTTGAGCGCGTCTTGGGCGTCGTTATTGGGTTGATGTTGTTTAGCTATCCTTGCTCCCGAGGCGGAAGCGCCGCGCGTTCTAGAATTGGAAGCGCTTTTGTCTTATTCGAGCCTTAAGCCAAAAGCGCCTATCGGAACTCTCAACAAAGCAGTCGAACCAGCGTTATTATGAGGCCTTCATCATCCCGACAGCGAACCGAGTTAATCGAAGGTAGGTAATTCTGTGAAAGACGAAGAGATCGACGATTTTGTCGGCCGGCGCGTAAAGGTCACACTGCAGAGCGGACGGGTTCGGGAGGGCATTCTCAAACTGAGCGACGACCGAGCCCGCATCCTCGTTCGGGGGCTCCGATACGACGTCTCTAGACGAGCTATCTCGAAGATCGAGAACCTGCAGTAGGCAAGCGGCGCTTGAGTCGCCTAGGCGAGCGGCATGGCTTGCGGCCAAGAGGGATCTATGAGAAAATCAGCGCCTTTGAATGTCTCGGCCGGTCTAACTGCCTCGTCGTCGCCAGAAGCCTGCGGGCCGAGCATCAAACCACGATCAACCACAAGGAGAGCTAACCATCGCTGTTCGCAATAGAAAAAGTAGAAATCGAGTGCGCGTGCCCAAAGCGGCTGCGCAGCAAAATGTTAAGGAAGCCCCGCTTGAGGTAATCGGGAGTATCAAGCAAGTCTTTCCGAGTGCGACGTTCTCGGTCGAGCTCGACAACGGTCACGTCGTCCTGGGACACATTGCCGGACGCTTGCGTCGACATCGTATCCGAATTCTTCCCGGCGATCGCGTAGACTTAGAACTCTCGCCCTACGACTTAACGAAGGGCCGCATCGTTTATCGCTATCGCGCCGGAGAAGCGCGGCGGACGACGCCGCGATCCGAGCCATCACCCTAGAGTTTATTAGGAGACCCATCCATAATGTACACCGATGAAACCCTGAGCTGCCTCGACTGCGGGCGTTCGTTCACGTTCACCGCGAGTGAGCAGGAGTTTTTTGCCACTAAAGGCTTTACGAACAAACCCGGTCGATGCACCGACTGCCGCGCCGCTCGGAAGGCCCAAGGCGGCGGCCAGCGTGGCTCGTCTGCCCGCAGTGGTACCCGCGAGCTATTCAAAGTTACGTGCAGTCAGTGCGGCGGCGTCGCAGAGGTTCCGTTTGAGCCGCGGACCGGCAGACCGGTCTATTGCCGCGACTGCTTCTCATCGCAACAACAAGCATACCGCTAGACGGGTTCCGGCGAGGCTAGCGCTCTGAGGCGCTAAAAGGGAAGCTGTCGGGGCGAAACCCTGAAGTCGCCGGATTCGCAGATCTCGGTGATCTCCTTCTCGCTGAGACGCTGGAACGTCTTGTTCGCGTACTCAAACGACTCGCCGGCTTGAGCCTCGTCATAGCGCGCCTGCGCACCGAAATTTAGCTGCGGCCGCAGTTGAAGCGTCTGCTTTTTGAAGTCGACGCGATAGGCGTGATCCTTCGCGAACAAAACGGTGTCGCCGCGACTGTTTGTATAGCCCCCGTAGACAGGCTCCGAAAGCGCTGAGGTACTCGGCCCTTTCCCTGTAACTTTTATCGCTAGGACGGCGATTGGTGAACTAACGCTGGGCATACGCTTGCTAAAACGCCAAACTCATCAGAGAGGTTGCAATTCGGTCCCACGGAGGGAAGGACCTTTAATCGCAACGCCGGACGGCTGTCGCCACTGAAGCCTATGGTTTGTAGCTTGCGACCTGGGCCGTCGTAACGGCTGACGCGCGATTGTCGCCGAGCGACCCGCGGATGTACGTGACGACCGCGGCAATCTCGGCATCGGAGAGCGTGCCCTTCCACGGCGGCATCGTTCCGCTATACGTCCGTCCCTCGATCGAAATCGCACCGTGCAAACCATTGAGCACGATGCCGACGACGTTGTTGGGATCGCCGGTGACGACCGGATTCTTCGCTAGCGGCGGGACCGCTGCGGGCAGGCCCTGCCCTTGGGCGCCGTGGCACGACGCGCAGTTGGTCGAATTAGACGCTCGCACCGTCGGCATGTGCGCTCGCGCCCTGCGCGGGTTTAGCGCCGAGCACGACCGACTCGGGCGGCGACGGCGGACCGGCCGCTTGACGCCGCATGATGCCGGCCTGGCCGAAAATGGAGAGTCCGGCGATCGCGATCAAGACGCCCGCCGTCGCCCACAGGATGCCGGCCCGCGAACTAAAGCTACGCGTCGGGCTGCGATCGAGCCACGGAACCAGCAACACGACGAGGCCGAAAATCGTCGGCACGATAATCGTCGCAAAGAGTTCGGTGCTGATCGCCAACTGCCCGAGACGCACTTCGGGCGGCACGAGCGCGAGCAAGCCGAAGAGCGACAAGAAATACCACGCCGGGTAGGGTGTAAAATTCGAAACCGTCGGATTGGCCTTGACGTCGAGGTAGGGCGGCAAGAAACGCGCGAGCAAGACGATAACCACGAACACGATGAACGACACCGCGCCGTCCATGAAAAGCTGATCGGGCCAGAAGCGCCCCGGCGGCAGGCGATGGCGGTCGTTGGGCACCGGTCCGGCAGGCCCCTGGCGCCGGAAGATCAGCAAGTGCGCGCCGACCAGCAGAAGCAACGCCGCCGGCATCAGCCAAACGTGCAGGCTGAAGAAGCGGTTGATCGTCTCGGTGCCCATCGCGCTGCCGCCCTGCGCTATATTTTGAATGGTCGAACCGCCCGGCGGAAGGCCGACGATGTTGAGCGAGACCCGCGACGCGAAGTACGCATTCATATCCCACGGCAACAAGTAGCCGGTGAGACCGAGCACGAGCGTGACGAGCAGCAAGAGCACGCCGACGACCCATTGCAGCTCGCGCGGCGACTTGTACGCCCCCCAGATCAGCACTTGCAGCAGGTGCAGGAAGACCAGCGCGATCATCGCCGACGCGCCCCAGTAGTGCAGGGAGATGAGAAAGTGGGCCCACGGGTTGAGGTAGATGGCGCGAGTCGACTCCCAAGCCGTCGCCCTCGAGGGCGCGTAGAAGGCCGTTAGAACGATTCCCGTGACGATCTGCACGATCATCACGAATAGCGTCGCGCTGCCGAAGACGTACCAATAACTTGCGCCGCCGGGAATTTCTTCGGTCAAGAAGTTCTGCGTCATCGACACGAAGCCGGTCCGCTCTTCGATCCACTTTGTAAGCGCAGCCAGCATTAGCTTCAGGAACGGCTAACGCGGCCGTACGCGACGACGACCGGTATCGGCGATTTCGATACGATCTCGGAAGCGGTCCGGTGCACCTCGCGCACGTGATCGTTGCTCGTGATCCCGAGCAAAATTAAGCCCGCACCGAGAGACTCCGCGCTTTTCAGCACCTCATCAGCCGGAGCGCCCGCTGCGATCTCCGATTCGACTAACTCCGCGTGCGGTTCGAACGCGATCTTCAACCGCTCGACTTGCCGCTGAGCTACGATTCCCATAGCGTGATGCAAGTCATCCTCGGCTAGCCAAAGGTCCTGTGCCTTATCCCACAGCGGACTTTCGTGTTCCGGAAACGTGACGATCACGATCTTAATCTTAGCTACGAGCTGCCGGTCGAACAGCTCAACTAAAGTTTTCGCCGTTTCGTAACCGTCGTCCGAGCCGTCGCTCACACAGAGAACGTTCATTATAGTAGCCGATCCTTTGCAACTAGGTTGCCACGGGCACGGCGTTTGCCGCGGTCTCGATGAGCTTACAGACCTCGTCCGGGTGAGAGACCATCGCGACGTGGCTCGACGCTAGTTCGACGGTGTTCGCGCCCATCCGTTTTGCGAAGAGTCGCTCCGCGTCGGGGGGTATTACCTTTCTGGATGTTAGTTGCTCAATTGCTCGAGGCGGGATTTGCACGAGTCTGCGCTCGTCTGCACTCAGCGTTTCGGCTAACACTACGTCGCGTCTGCCGCCGGCCCGCGTGTCAATTCTCCTTCAACAAGTCGCTCGCAGATTGCAGACGCCAGCGCACGGCCGGCGGCCGCCTGTGACCTTTGCAACGACTCCCGGGCGGCTAGCTGGCTATAAACGGCCCTCGCCCCGCTGCGGCCTGCACCTCTCGGAGGGTCTCTTGCAGAACCACATTGCGGCAGATCGTAGACGCCCGCGCGCGCGTCCAGCGGTGGCCTGAGCGCCGATTAACGCATTTTCAGCATGCGAAAGCGCGATTTCGAAGTGTTCCGCTACCGCGGCCGCCTCGGGCAAAGCCAACCGGAAGAGCCAAACGCGATCCGCAACGTCGAGACGCGGCGCATCGGCGACGCGGTGGATAAAAACGGCCGAGAAGTGGCGATCGTTCCTACCGGCTTCGAAGGACGCGTACCACCGTTCGGAGACGCCGGCGAGCTCGGCTACGTCTTCACGCGTCAGCCACGGAACCCGACGTCGATGCGTGCGCTGGAGACCACTTCTCCAGGGTGCAGGCGCGTCGGGCGAGCGATCAGGAACGACCGCAAATCCGCGTGGCTTGCGTAAGCGTGGGCCTGAGACTGCAATCCAAACGATCCTCTTACCTAGCCCTCGTGTCGACCATCTCTTACCCTGCGGATCAAACGCCGAAAACTGGAAGGTCAACACAAAGAACCGAGCGCTCAGACGTTCAGACTTTTCTTACACGCAGGGCGTACCTTTCAATTGGCTTACTAGACTCGGAGAGAGGCGCCAATGAGAGCTCAATTCCTTGTCTCGATATCTCTTGTGATCGGCGTCGCCGCGGCGGGTTGCTCGCCGGGCCGCAGCGGCCCGATTGCAAATCTCGCGCCCGCTACGCAACGCACCGCCAGCGCCTCCCACGTCGCAAAGACCGGTGCGGTGAGCTGGTCGGAGTTCGGCTTTATCCCTGCCGGCGGCCGGTTCAACTCCCACGAGCAGACTCTCTCTCCACGCAACGTGCACCGGCTGCACAAGCAGTGGTCTTTCTTCACCGGCTGCGCCGGGTCGATCTGCGGCGGTTCCTCGGCGGCGGTGGCCAATGGGGTAATCTACGTCGGCTCGTACGACGGCAACGTGTACGCGCTCGATGTCGTCACGGGCACGAAGCTGTGGTCCTTCCCTACAGGCGGAGAGGTCTTCTCGACGCCGGCGTTGGCAAATGGAGTGGTCTACGTCGGATCCAACGACCAAAACGTGTACGCTCTCAAGGCCGTTACCGGGGCCAAACTGTGGTCCTTCACGACCGGCTTTGACGTGGTGTCGTCGCCCGTGGTAGTCAAAGGTGTGGTCTATGTGGGTTCCGAGGACGGCAAACTGTACGCGCTCAAAGCGGCCAGCGGCGCAATGCTCTGGTCCTTTGCGACCCGCCTCGTCATTGATTCGTCGCCGGCGGTCGCCAACGGGACGGTTTACGTCGGATCCGAGGATGGCAACGTCTATGCCCTCAACGCCGCCACCGGGGCCAAGCTGTGGGCCTACACCACGAAAAACGAGGTGTACTCTTCGCCGGCGGTGGCCAACGGGACGGTTTACGTCGGCTCCGAGGATAGCAACCTGTACGCCCTCAACGCCGCTACGGGCGCCAAGCTCTGGTCCTACACGACCGGCGATCTCGTGAACTCGTCGCCGGCGGTGGCCAACGGCGTGGTCTACGTCGGTTCCATCGACGATAACGTATACGCTCTCAACGCCGCTTCGGGAGCCAAGCTGTGGTCCTACAAAACCGGCAACCTCGTGCTCTCTTCGCCGGCGCTAGCCAACCATGTGGTTTATGTCGGCTCTGAAGACGGCAATGTGTACGCTCTCAACGCCGCCACGGGGGCCAAGCTGTGGTCGTTCCGTACCGGCAACCAAGTCTTCGCATCGCCGACCGTGGCCAACGGCGCGGTCTACGTTGGCTCCGGGGACGGCAGCGTGTACGCGTTTGGGCTATGACGTGTAGACGTTCGCGTTGCAGATGATTCAGAAATTCCTCATGCTATGGTGCCACGCTGCGCGAGGTGCCAAGCTGAATACTCAAACAGAGAAGGAGCTAAAAACTTATGATCAACGCGCAATTATTACTTCGTCCGTTAGCGGTTCTCGGCGTCGCAGGTCTGCTCGCCGGATGCGCCGGTGCCGGATCGCCGCCTCCCTCGTCGAGCGGGCCGATGAGCCTCTCGCACGTGCAGCCCTTCGCAAACCCGGTCGACCCGGCGGCATGCAAAAAGGATCACGGCGTTTTCCTAACGCCGTGTTCGCTGAGCTTGTCGGCGGTCAAGCCGACGGCCTCCGTCAAGGCGACAGGCCCAAAGGGCAGCGTTTTCACCTTCAACGCCAAGACGTGCGAGTCGAAACACATCGCCACCGTTAGCGGGTCCCATGGCAAATACGAAGCGGTCTGGGGCGACAAGTCAGGTTCCTGCAGCGTCGTCTTCACCGCGAAAGTCAAGAGTAAAACGATCGGCACTGCGACGCTAAGCATCAAGAACTCGGCATAAAACGAAAGCGCGATAACACGGCAGGCTGCTTCGCGGCAGCCTCGCCGTTGTCGCAAACGGTCGAAGGAAAGCGCTTTGCTTAGACTAGGGTGCGCAGGCCGCACATAGGCCGTACAGCGTCACGGAGTGCTGCTTGACCCGAAACTTCGGCGGCGCTAGCTTACGGAGATTATCCAAGCAGCCGGCAATGTCAAAAGCGCGATCGCACTTCTCGCACTGAAAATGGTGGTGATGCCCTTTGTCGGCGCGCTCGTATCGTGCCGGCTCTCCAGGTATTTCCACCGTTTGGATCCAGCCTTCGTCTAGAAGCGCCCCGACCGCCCGGTAAACGGTAGCCACACCCAAGCCGTCGACGCGCCTTGAAGCTGCCTTGAGCAGGTCGTCGACGCTCAAAGGACGTTCCGCACTCTCCAAGACGCCGCGCACGGCGTCCCGCTGCTTTGTTTTCCGGCTCACGCGAACCACCAATTGTTCTCCTCCGCCTCTGGATTTGACGCTAGAAGCGTTTTCAGGCCGGCTTGTTCCAGAGCCTGCCCGTCGTGCTTGACTATTTGATAATGATAAGATATTCTCAGTAAAACGCAAGCTGCTTTCGGCTGACTCTCCCCGCCGAACGCGCGCGTTGCTCGCTACGACTCGAGAGGCTTCGATGAACGCTCCATGGCGGCGCTATGGATTTGCCGCGGTGATTGCTTCTGCCCTAACGTGCCTATGTCCGGGGCCGGCCGACGCCGTCAACGCAAGTGCGTTTCTGACGGGAAGGGTGACCAGCAAAGGCGCGCCGATCGGTCGGGTTTTAGTGACCGCGTCGGGCAACAATCTTACTCTGAAAACGGAGACGGACGCTCGGGGGCGCTTCTCCTTCCCGCCGCTCCCACTGGGCACGTATGACGTGCAAGCGCAGTACGGTAATCTGCAGGGCATCGTTCACGTCGACCTCGGAAGCAGCGGAGTCATCGTCGCGATTGCGTTGGTGACGCTTACCGAAATCCAGCACGTCGTCGTGAGCCGGGCACAATCGCAAGTTATCCACGGAAGCGGCAGCGACGTCGTGCTCAACGGCACCGATCTGACCCAACTGCCGTTCAATAATAGCTTCTCGGAAATGGAAATCCAGATGCCGGGCGCGGTTCGGGGTGCGAACGGCGTCGTACACATAAACGGTGACCACGGCGTCATTAACTACATGCTCGACGGGGTGGCCTTGCCGCAGGAGCTCAACCGCGATATCGGCGGCGAGATAAACCTTAACGACCTCTCTTTCGTCGATCTTATCGAAGGCGCGTACCCCGCGCAGTACGGCTTGCGCTTCGGCTCGGTCTTCAATATGGCAACGCGGTCGGGAACCGGGCCGTCCGGGTTCGACGGCTACACTTCCGTCGGCTCGTATACCAACGCCCAATCGCAGATCGGTTATCACGCGCCGATCGCGGGCGGAGGTGGCTTAGATATCGCGTTCAACGGATTCCAGACCACGCGAGGGCTCGATCCTCCCAACTTCAACTCGCCCCATAACAATGCAAGCTCGGTGGGGCAGTTTGCGACGGCCACCCTGCCCGCCGGCGGGAATAACTTTACCAAGATCACGTTCATCAACAGCTACAGCACGTTTCAGATCCCCAACGACGTCGCCAACGGCGAACCGGCTTCGACGGACAACAACGAGAGTCAAGCGGACACGTTTCTGGCAATTCAGTTTCACCACTCGATCGGAGCCACGGGTGCCTTCACGTTCGGTCCTGCGTACAAGGTCTCGAAGATCCAAGACTCCGGCGATCCGACCAACGATTGGATCTATGGTGAGGCGCTCAACGTGGAGGCGCCCCCGTACGGAAACGGGGGGGCGTCAACGGATTGCGCGGATGCAGTCAAAGATCCCAGCGTCGCCTTTTTGCCGACGACGTGCGCCTATTCGCTGGCGGACGAGCGGACCGCGCTCGACTACATCATGCAGGCCGATTACATCCAAACGTTTGGAGCGCACACGCTTGCCGCCGGTGCTTCCTACGATCTTACGAGGGTCTTGAAATACTACGCGATCACGCTTCAGCCCGGTAACTTCCTCGCTCCGGTCGAAACGCCGAACGCGCCGACGACGGTCATCGACAACGCGCCGAACCTGGGAAATACGTACCAGTCGTACGTTCAAGATAGTTGGCGCCTAAGCAGCCTTTGGGAGGCGGACTATGGACTTCGCTACGATTTCTTCACGATCAAGTCTACGGACTTTTCGCAAGGGTTCGGTGCCCTTAGCCCGCGGTTTAAGCTAACGCGCTTCTTCGGAAAGCGCGCGAGTCTCTACGCCTATATCGGGCGGTTCTTCGAGCCGTTCTCGCTCGAAAATGTCAGCCCATCCGTCGCGTACTTGCTTAATCTTCCGCTGCAGCCTACCCCAGCGCAGTTCGACTTACAGCCGGAACGCGATACGCAACTCGAGTTTGGCGGACACATACCAATCGGCTCGGGCGACCTCGGGTTTCGGGTGTGGCAGAAGAATGCAAACAACCTTCTCGACGACACTCAGGTAGGCGTCACTCTGCTCCACCAGGACATCAACTACGTGCTCGGCCGATTATCGCAAGAGGCTCTCAACTACGTTCAACCGCTGCGCCGAAACGGGCGAGCGTACTTCTCGGTCGCGCACGTCGTTTCGCATAACGCCGGGTGTGAAACGCAGCTGCTCGCGCCGTGCTTCGGCGCTCCGACGGGCTTTACACCCGCCGACCACGAGCAAAGCTGGAGCATTGCTAGCGGCGTATTGTTTAACGACCGGCACGGCGGCTGGTTTTCGGCCGACGGCGAATACGGCAGCGGATTGTCGTCGGCAATATGCCCGCCCGGCACCCCCGGCTATTGTAAGCAGACGCCGCATACGACGTTCAACGTGGAAGAGGGCATCGCACTAACACCAAAAACCGCATTGACCCTCGGCATCCAGAACGTGCTCAACGATCGCTACTTCGTGACCCTGTTAAACGCTCAAGGCAATCACTACGCGCCGCCCCGCACGTTCAACCTGGGCGTCAGGGTCCGGCCGTAACGACGGGTGTCGGCAACTCTTTGCCGGCGAAGTGCGCGTCGAGATTCGCGATAACTAGCTCGCCCATCGCCAAACGTGTCTCGATCGTGGTTGTCGCGCGATGCGACTGGAGAACGACTTGATCCATCGAACGCAGGGCTTCCGGAACGTTCGGTTCGTGCGCGAACACGTCCAGCCCAGCGCCCCCCAGGCGGCCCTCGGCAAGCGCACTTACCAACGCATCCTCCTCCACGATGCTGCCTCGAGCCACGTTGATAAGAACTCCCTCGCGGCCGAGCGCATTGAGCACGGCTTCGCTAACGATTCCGCGCGACTGCGGCCCGCCTGCCGCGGAGATTGCCAGAAAGTCGGAGTCTCTTGCGAGTCTCTCAAGGTCGGGTTCGAAGCGATACTCGACGCCGTCAACCGCATCCGGACCAGTGTAGGCAATCTGAAGATCGAATCCCGCAGCGCGTCGCGCGATCGCTCGCCCGATATGGCCGAGCCCGACGATGCCGAGCCGCTTTCCGCTCACCTTGCGCGAAGGCGGGAGGCTCTCACCCCGCGCCCAGCGGCCTTCCCGCACGAAGCGATCGCCCACGCAAATCCGGCGCGCCACGGCGAGCAGCAGCCCGATAGCGAGATCTGCCACATCATCAGTCAACACGCCGGGCGTAATGGTCACCCGAATATTTCGAGCGCGCGCGAGTTCAAGATCGACTGCATCCGTGCCGATGCCGTTGAGGGCAATCAACTCTAGGTTGGGAAGCGCGTTCAGGATATCATCCGATACACCGGTCGGAGCGTTGGTCACGACGGCGCGAATCCGAAGCCCGATCTGGCAAATCAGCGCGACGGGGTCTCGTTCGGCATAGAGCCGGTGCAGCAGATATCGTTGGCCCATCGCGGCTTCGGTCGATGGCATCAGCTGATCGATGAGTAAAATCTCGGGTTTCGCTATCACTTGGCGAGACTCATAATGTCGGCGCCCGGCCGCGTGGTTGCGCGATCCCAGACTTTAGCCAGTCGAGCTCACGAGCCGTCGACCGGGTGGGTCGCGGGCGCCGCAGGCCGCCCCGTGCCCAGGGACGGCGGCCTGCGGTGAAACCGCACGGAAATTATCGGGTCGTATTCAGAGGCAGCACGTGCTGAGGTAAGTGTCGGAGGGGCACGATGGCATACGAGGTGACCAAGCGGATCAAAGGACACGACTACCGTTACGCGGTCGAGGCGTACCGAGATCCGAACAGCCAACGGCGAAAGGCGAAGTGGACGTACGTGGGCGCGGTTGAGGACGGCGCGGTGCGAGCGCCGGCCCGCGCGGGTCGCGGGCACGTCACGAAGGACGCGATCGTTACGGCCGCCGCAAAGCTGCTCGAGTTTCGCGACCCCGAGCACGTCACCGTGTCGGTCGTCGCCAAAGAGGCCGGCGTCTCACGAAGTACGTTTTATCGCTACTTCCCCGACGAGCGAGAGTTCTTTAGCGCTGCCTTGGCGCACATCGTCGACGAAGCGATGGGGTCGTTACCCTCACTCGACGGAGCAGCGCGCACGGTCGAAGAGGCACGCGCGGCCTTCCGCCGCTGGTATGAGGCGCACTATCGTTCGGTCGGAGAGCAACGTGCAATTCGCAGCGCGCTGTTAGCCGGGCAGCGGGGCAAACTCGCAGTTCGGCGCGCGAAATCGCTGATGAGACACGACCCGTTTGCGCAGCTGGAAACATTTTTGCGAGCGCTCGACGAGGCCGGGATCGCAGCGATCGCCGACGCGCCTGGAATGTCGCGCGCCATCCTTGGCTCAATGTTAGCGGTAAGACTAAAGTCGATCGTAATCGATCCCGAGCAGGATCTACCCGAACCTAGCTTCGAGCAACTCCACTGCATCGCCGAGCGCGCCATCTTTTGTAGTCGCCTCTAAGCGCTTCATGCGATCCAGATGACACACGCGGCGTAAACGCGTCCGATTACCTAGAAGCTGCTAAACCAAAGGCGCGGCGATCGGGTCGTAAAGGGCATGGAGTGTTCGTAGAAAAATGTTTGCCCCCCATGAAATTAGCTACGCTGTCGATAACCTCGTGTTTGCGCTCTCGTTGATTCCCTTCGTCTTGGTCTTCGTCTTGATCGCGGCATCGCTGGCGGAAGAACCGTTGAGGATACGAGCCACGGTGCGAGCGCGAACCCTCGACCCGAGCGTCGAGCGTATCGGACCACGCCTCGCGGTCAGGGATCGCACCCGGCCGCACCGTCCAATCAGGCACGATACCGCGGCTTCACAGCTGACTAAAAGCGCTTAACGCATTTGGCCGATCAGCTGACGCCTGCGAGCGTCTCACCGCGAGACTGATAGAGCTCCCAAAACTTCTCCGCGATCCGCGACGGGTCGAGGAGTTGTCGCCACCGGTCGGTGTGCCCTTGATCGTGCCCCGAACCATGACCTCACCGACATAGACGCCTTCGCCTTTTAGCCGCTGCGCAAGCAAGCCGGCCAACTTATTTTTTGCAGCATTCCCAAGTGCGACTCCCATCGCGTTAATGGAAGCTACATACGCGTCTATCTCCGGCGACAGCTCGCCGAACCCGCCATTGGTTATCAAAATGGCACCGTTGCCGGCGCTCTTGAGATCGGGAAGCGCTTCGCGGGCAGCGGTGAGAAGCCCAAGGACGGCGACATCGAAAATCCCGCGCAGCGCGGCCGGGTCGGCGGTGAGAAGATCTCCTGCGTCGGTGCCTGCGGACGCATTCCAGTGGATTGCAGTGATGGGTCCGAGTGCGGTACGCGCACTGCGAATAGCTCCGATGAGAGCCGCCGGGTCGGCGGCGTCAGCCGGGAACGGGGCGGCGGTGATCCCTCTGGCTTTCAACGCCGAAACTCCCGCGGCGAGGCGGTCTGCACTCCGCCCGACGAGCGCGACCGAAAAGCCCTCCGTGCCGAATTTCTCGGCCACGGCGGTCGAGTTGCCGGGCCCGTACCCAACA
The DNA here is from genome assembly GCA_049578945.1 of Candidatus Cybelea sp. Classification (GTDB taxonomy): domain Bacteria; phylum Vulcanimicrobiota; class Vulcanimicrobiia; order Vulcanimicrobiales; family Vulcanimicrobiaceae; genus Cybelea. Next base: position 39,269 of record JBAUMX010000012.1, read on the forward strand.
ATCATGCTGGTTTTTGACATCGTTGCCCTTCTTGACGAAACGGTTTGTATCGTCAAGATAGGCGATTGACTCCGAACGGACTATGCTATAAAGTTCGCATTATCTTCGCGATCGTTCAGGGAGGCGGCAATGGATCCGCTGTCAGATATGCTGTCGCTGCTGAGAGTGCGCAGCTCTATGTCGGGTGGCTTTGACGCCGGGGGCGAGTGGTCGCTCCGCTTCGATCGGCACGAGGGCATCAAGTTCTACGCGGTCGTTTCTGGTGAGTGTTGGCTATCGGTAGACGGCGCGCCCGACCCGCTCCGCGTAAAGAGCGGAGATTGCTTCCTCTTGCCACGAGGACGCGCTTTCCGCATGGCGAGCGATATGTCGCTAACGCCGCTCGATGCTGACGTATTCTTGTCGACGGCACAGAACGGCCGCATCAACTTGTACAACGGCGGCGGTCAATTCTTTAGCGTTTGCGGACACTTCACGCTCGCGGGCGATCATGCCGGCGTCTTATTGGGGGTGTTGCCGCCGATCGTCCACATCGACAAAGAAGCGGATAAGGCGATGTTGCGCTGGTGCGTGGACCAGATGATGCAGGAACTACGGGTAGCGCGGCCGGGAAATTCTTTGATGATAGAACACCTCGCGCATATGATGCTCGTTCAAGCGTTAAGACTTCACATGGCCGACGGTACGCAAGGCGGCGCAGGTTGGCTTTTCGCGCTCGCAGACGGACAGGTCAGCGCCGCGATCAAATGCATGCACGACGATCCGGCGCGACGCTGGACGGTACAGTCGTTAGCCGAGTCCGCCGCTATGTCCCGGACCGCGTTTACCCTAAGATTCAAGAGGATGGTTGGGACATCGCCGATGGAGTACTTGACGCACTGGCGCATGCTGGTCGCCGCGGATAGGCTATCGCATTCCCGCGACTCCATCTCAACCATTTCGGCTTCGCTCGGATACGAATCGGAAAGCGCGTTCAGCACAGCGTTCAAGAGGGTCATGGGGTGTTCGCCGCGCGAGTATAGCCGCCGGCGGAACTTGCGGAGGGACACCAAGCAGCTCGCAGCCGTAGCAAGTTGAAACGGCGCGCCCAAACCCTATCGGAATTCGCCGTAACCCCTCGCCATCGCCGCCGCGAAGATCGGCAAGAATGCAAACAGGAAGAGTTCTGCATATAAGAAGCGTTGCACGCGTGCAACGTCCGGGCCGGCCGGCGCCTGACCCGCCCGCCGCCACGTGAGGTACTGGATCGTAGGACGCACCGATAGAATGGCGACGAATACGAACGTGATTATTTTGGCCCAGAAGAATCCGTTGTGCGAGTAATACGCCCAGCCTTTGGCGGCGAAAATCGCCCGCGAGAATCCCACCACCACGATGGCTGCGGCGAGCACTCCATACCAAGGGTCGACGCGAGCGATCCGAGCCACGGTATCGAGGCTCATGTCGCGCCGCACCAGCACGAGCTCGACGGCAAGGACCCCAAAGAGCGCGAAAATGATGAGATGGTGACCGATGGCGAGCCCAAGATCGAGCATGACGTTGCCTCCGTGAGACGGAAAGGGCGCGCGTCGAAAACGATACAGGGTTTATGAACGTGACTATTAGCCGTTTCCGGCGGCTTGTAAAATCAGCGCGGTGACCTCCGGCGCGTGGCTCACCAGCGACAGGTGACCGGAATCGAGCTCGATGGTCGTGGCCTTCATACGTGCCGCCATGAAGCGTTCCAAGCCTGGGTCGATCGTTCGATCTTGCTTCGACACAGCGTACCACGACGGCTTGACCCGCCAGGCCGCGACCGTCGTCCGCGCGCCGGCGGAGAGCGTTGCGGCACCCGGCGCTTGAACGGCATAGAGCTCGCGCGCTTTTACGGGATCGACACCGTTTGCGAAATCGTTTAGAAATGCGTCCTCATTCAAACGCGAAAAACCGTCGGTCGTAACGAGACCGGCGCTCGCCGGCGGAGTGGGGAAGCGTTTCGCGAGCGCTGTATAATCTTCACCTGCGTCGGGCGCCCGGGCGGCGACGTAGACGAGGGCGGTAACGTTGGGGGCGACGCCGGCTTCGGTTGCGACCATGCCTCCGTACGAATGAGCCACGAGCACCGTTGGCGCTCCCTGCATCGCGAGGGCCCGACGCGTAGCCGCGACGTCGTCCGTGAACGAGGTCAGCGGATTTTGAACCGATGTCACGCTCATGCCGGCCGCCTGAAGGCGCACGATGCATTCTGACCAGCTCGATCCGTCCGCGTAGAGACCGTGAACCAACACGACGTTGCGAACGCTCGTAGCGGCTCGAACCTTCTCGGTGGCGAGCAACGACCCGGCGACTCCTGCGGCAAGGCTCATCGAAAACGTACGTCTATCCACAATCTCTCCTCAGTTCAAAGCCACGGGTCGAACGAGAAGCTCGCTCGTATTATCGAGCTCGCCTGATTGCGTTAACCTTTGAACGGTTTGAAAACCGAATCGCCGCTGAACTGCTCGGCGGTCTTACCCGTCTTGGGATCGACGGTGTAGAGCAGGTCGGCGATCTCGTCGGCGTGATCTTCTTCGTCCTGCAAAATCTCTTCGAACATGCGGCGGCTCACCGGGTCTTCTCCACCGAAAAACTTGATGACGTCGCTGTAGATTTTGATCACGACGCGCTCGGCGAGCAGATCCTCCCGGAGCAGATCCGCTAGCGTGTTGCCACTCTCGAATGATGAAAAGGCGCGTTTGGTGATGCCATTGGGATCGAGGTTCGGCACGCCGCCGAGTTGTTTGATTCGGTCGGCGATCATTTCCAGATGCTTCTCTTCATCCTGCCAGTGTTCTTTGAAGAGCGACTGCAACTGCTCCTGATGGATCGACGTGGTCATGTAGTAGTGCTGTTTATAGCGCAGCACGCAGATGATCTCCGAAGCGAGTGCTGCGTTGAGCACTTCATAAACCTTGTCGAGCGGCAACGTGTAGTACGGCGTGACCGGACCATTCTCCATCGCCTCTCGTACCTTGGCCTGTATTTCCTTTACGTCGGATAGAATCGACATGTGCGCCTCGCTCTAGAATCAGTGATGGTGACCGTGGTACGGCGAGTTCGGGCCAGGCGTCATCGGCGCCTTTCGTTACGCGTCGTCGTCTTGCGGGAAGTCGATGTCGAGCGGCCCATCCTATCTCGTGCAGCGTCTTCAAGCCGGCAAGGTCAATTTGTATGAAGGACGGCGCGCGCGTGCGAGCCGCCGTCGTGGCGCTCGGTGACGTTGAAATCGTCGGTCAGGGACCATACGATGTAGAGTCCGCGTCCCCGCTCGCTGAGGAGATCCGAGGGCAGCTTGGGAGCCAGCGTGAAGCCGGGCCCGCGATCGAGAACGTGCAGGACCGGCGTGGGGTCGGTCCAGTCGAACATGATTTCGATGGGTCCCGGGGCGTAGCGCACGACGTTACCGAGCAGCTCCCCGAAGACGAGCTCGGCCGTGCCCAGACGATCCGCGGGTAGCCCGCCGTCACGTAAAGCCGCAACGAACGAGTGGCGCGCACCGTGCGCGGCGCTGGCGTCATTTGTGTCAAAGGTCCAGCGGCGCGAGCGCGGGCCCGCGATAGCGTAACTGCTTCGTTCGGCAGCATTCTCGAGGCGCAGCGTGAGGACGACGACGTCATCCGCGTTCCCATTCTTGAGGACCGCGCGGTAGAGAGCGTCGGCAGGATTCGAACTGTTGGCGATGTCGGGGCATGCCGTCGCCCGAGCGAGCCGGTCGAGGCCCCCGATGATGTCATGCTCGGCTTCAACCAAACCGTCCGTAAAGAAAACGACCAGGCTGGACTCGGGCAATACCGTACTCGCCGCCGTTTCGCCACGGATGCGTAGGCCGAGCGGCAGTCCGCTCGAGTCGAGCGTGGTAATGTTGCCGCCGTGATCTCGAACCAACGGCGACGGATGTCCGGCCGAGGCGTAGGAAAGCGTCCGTGCGACCGGATCGAAGACGCCGACGAAAGCCGTAACGAACGTTTCCGGGTGCTCGGTCTTTAACGTGCGATCTGCGGCATCCAGCATTGCAACCGGGTCGGCGTAAACTTGCGCTACGCCGCGAATCACCTGACGCATCGAGGACATGATCACGGCCGCGCTGAGACCCGTGCCGGCGACATCTCCAATCGATACTACGATCCGCCCGTCGCTGAGGCGCAAAGCATCGTACCAATCTCCGCCGATCAGCTCGCGATCGTTAGCCGGGACGTAGATACCGTTGAACTGAAGGCCCGGAACCTGAGGAAGCGAGATCGGAAGTGCCGCCCGCTGAAACTCCGCCGCAATTTCGCGCTCTCTTTCGTAGAGACGCGCATTCTCGATCGCGACCGCAGCCCGCTTCGTAAGCTCCTCGAAAAGCGGTAGATCCGCTTCAGTGTATTGGCGAGGCGTCTGCGCCCAGTATGCTACGAGCGACCCAATCGTTCGGCCGCGCGTGCGCAGCGGAACCGTCAGCGCCGATCGCGGCCCAAGCGCTCGAATCACGTCGAGCAGCTCGGACGCCGCGGCCTTTTCGATTAGCTGGCTGCTGACCTCGCGTACAATGACCGGCCGGTTCTTCCGAAGGATCGCGGCGATGTTCGGTTCCACGTTGGGATCGTGATTGTAACGGCCGAGCAACCCTTTCACAAGCGGCATTTTACGCGGGTCGGCGTGGATGGCGGCCACGGTTTTTAGCCGGTCAAACTCGTCGAACAGATCGATCGCTGCCCAGTCTGCGAACTCCGGAACGATGATCGCCAGAAGTCGCTCCAGCGTCGTCTCCAAGTCAAGCGATTCAGCGAGCACTTCGCCGGCCTTGGCAATAAATGCGAACTGCTGACCCTGCCGCTTGTAGTCATCGATGTCGGTACAGAGGCCAAGCCAACCCATCACGCCTCTGTGCGACGGGTCCAGCGGCGAGACTACAACGCGGAACCAGCGGGCAACTCCGTCGGCCCGGAGCAATCGCAACTCGAAGGTAAAGGCCCTGCCGCTTGCGATTCCATCCCGCAGGGCTTGATTACCTAAGCGACGATCGTCGCGGTGAATGGCTGCGGTCCACTGCCGTTTGAGCTGATCTGAGCTTGCCTTCGAGGTCCGCCGCAGGCCGACGTACTCATACCACGTTTGATTGAACCGCTCGATTCGACCGTCGTCCATCGCGGTCCAAGCGATTTGTGGAATTGCGTCAATCTCGGAGACACGAAGATGCATATCTGGCTTTAAACTTGTCAGCCGCGCGGTATTCGGCACGGAGGGATTCCTCGCCCTCGGAATGCTCGATATGAACGCTGGAATCGCGATCGCCAATCACGCCCCGCGTCCGGCGCGCGCCAGGAGTCAATCGGCCATTGCAACCCGGGGGTCACGACGATTCTGTATGCCGCAGCTCAAACTGTTGCTAACGCTTTTGGCGCGCTAGGTTGACGGCCGGCATCGGACGATGGGAACTTCTCGATCGAAGCGCCCACCGCAACGACGGGTTTTTGTCCAGGCCGAACACGCAGGCGCCTCTTTGCTTAAACGCTACGAACAAAAACCGCGAAAAAATATCTTGCTGAACGTTCATTCAATATGCTACGCTTGGCAAATGCAGCCACAAGTAGCCGAGGGCGCGCACTCCGGACGTCTTATCCTCAAGGCTGCAGAGGCGGTTTTTGCTCAGAAGGGGTATGACGCGGCCACGTTCACGGATATCTGTCGCGAGGCCGGCGTCTCGCGCGGCCTGCCCTCGTACCTCTTCGGCAGCAAAGAAGCACTCTATCGAGAGGTGGTCGGTCGCGCCGCAGAGCGCTTGCGCGCCGAGATGATCGAGCCGTTACGAAAATGCGTCCCTTCGGCCAGTGCAGAGCAAGCCGTGACCGTCATGGTCGACACCTATATCGACTACCTCGAGGCAAATCCGCGTATCGTACGGCTCTTGCAATGGGAGATGCTCAGCGATTCGGCAGAGCCGCGCCCTTTTGCGCCGTCGTCGGCCCTCTTCGCTGAAGTATTGACGCTTCTCGAAAGTATCTTTGCAAAGGAAGGATTCGGCGCGGCGGCTGCGCGCGCCGTGCTAGGAAGCGTCGTTGCATTGTGTTTCTTGCCGGCGATGGTCGGCGCTCGGATCGCGGGGTTAGGTGAGATTCCGCCCGCGCAACGCAAAGCTCACATCATCCATCTTCTTAACGAGGGGCTTCACGGCGATGCGTGATTACGCTTCCATCGCGCTTCGGCTGGCGCTTGGATTGACGTTCCTTTACGCGATTGCAGATCGCTTCGGCCTGCTCGGCGCCCCCGGCGCTCCTAACATCTCATGGGGAAACTTTTCACGATTTACGGCATACGTAGGAATTCTCAACTGGTACGTACCCCATCTTTTCGTTCCAGCACTAGCGTGGATTGAAACCATCGTGGAAACGCTGCTTGGTATCGCGCTCGTGATGGGTGTGCTGCTTCGCCCGGTTGCCTTCGCCAGTGGGCTGCTATTGCTGACCTTCGCGCTAACGATGAGCGCTGCCAGCGGGATTGGGGCGGCGTTCGCCGCTTCGGTCTTTACCGCATCGGCAGCCGCATTTATGCTAGCGGTGGTCGGCTCCGCAAGGTGGTCGATCCTCTGAGCGCTCCAGCGCCAGTCCTACAGCGATGTAGTCTCGGTCACCCAAGCCCGTCCCAACGGCATTTTCGAACTCGGCGAGCGCGCGGTCCATCAACGGCGCGGTCGCCTGCAGATGCTGCCTAGCTTCCTGCGCCAGACGAAGATCTTTGAGGAGTGCGCCCGCCGAAAAGCGCGGTTGCGTATCGCGTTCGAGAAGTTGTTGACGCTTCGTACCGACGCGCTCGAGCATGTACACGAGCGTATCGATGGCGAGGGTACGATCGACGCCGGCGCGTCCCAGGATGCCGAGCAGTTCCCCGATCGAATCGGCGAGCACGCCCAGTACGCAGTTACTTGCAAGTTTAAGATGACCGCTCGCCCCCGGCGAACCGGTAAGCTCAATGGTAGAGCCCATCGCATTTAAGAGCTCGCGGCCGCAATCGACGGCCCGGTCGCTGCCTCCCGGATAGAGCCTTAGCGTGCCGGCGCGCGCGCCGTCGACGCTGCCGATGATCGGACATGCGAGAAAGTCCACTCCTCGCCGCGCCGCTGCTTCCGCGAGTGACTCGTACATCCGCGGTGAAAGCGTGGAAGACTCGATAACGAGCCGGCCTTTGGGGGCGGCCGGAATGATCCGGCCGAGCGAGATTTCGCGCGCGACCTCATCGTCCCAGAGCATCGCGATCGTCGCATCCACGATCGCGACCAGCGATTCGAGACTCTCGAATGCGGTTGCGCCCGCGGCGACCAACGGATCCGTCATAGCGGGATCTACGTTCCAAACAGAGACCCGATAGCCGCGATCCAGCAGATTGCGCGCCATCGCACTTCCCATTTTTCCCGTGCCCGCAATGCCAACGTGCATCGTCACGACGCTTCCTCTCTCACAGACCGGGGATTACGCCCGGAACCAAGAGTGCGATGATCGCAAGTGCGCCGAGAGCGGCGCCGACCGGCGCGACGAATCGGTTTCCCGCAGGCGTCACTTTCTCGACGAACATTATCGTCGCGAGCACGCCCATCCAAGCCAAATGCGCGACTCCGGCTGCAAACATCACCAGCATCAGCGCCCAGCAGCAGCCGAGGCAATAGAGCGCGTGACCGAAGCCGATGCGCCAGCCGTTGAGTGCGCCGCGCCGATAGTGGCGCATGAGATAGATGCCCGGATGCCGGCAGGCTTTCAGGCAGGCATCCTTCAGCGGCGTAAACTGATAGACGGCGGCGAGACCAAGGGTGGCGGCCGGTATCAGCGTTGCGTGCGCTGCGAGCCAGGGCCACGCATCGACGATTCGATGCAGCTGCATGTCGCCGGTAAACGCAGCTAGCGCAAACGCCGTCCAAACTGCAAAGTAGCCACCCAAGAACAGACCCAGCGCGAGCGGGAAATCCGGCGCGCGGCCCGCGGTCGCCGCGTAGATGCGGATGAGCCCCAGCGACGAGGGCAGCATCATTGCAGCCGTCATGAACTGCCAGGCCGCCAACACGGCGAGCGCGGCGAGCCAATACGGCCGTCCGCTCGCATAGAGTGCGTGATGGTGCAGTTGTGCGGCGGTACCGTTGAGCTCCGCCCATATGCAAACCACCCACGCGGCTGCGATCACGCAGCCGAGAGTACCGATCGGATTGAAGCGAATGAGGCGGTGCGCGGCGTTGGCCGCCATTGCGTTATCCCTCTAGCAGAAAGTCGCCCTGGATCGCGTTGCGGTCCTTAAACGTCCAGACCATTCCATGTTCGGGAATGTTGACGACGTGCTCGGATGCCTTCGCAACGAACGCAGGTGCGCCGGGGATGGTACTAAAGAGGCTGTCGCGCAGCGTCGTGACCGCGCCGTACGGGCTGCGATACGGCGCCATGGTCGCGCGAAGCTTGTCGCCGACGATGAGCGTGCCTTCACCGTCCTTGAGGTTATGCTCGATCTGCGCAGTCTCAATCGCAACGTCCTCACCGACCAAGGCGTGGATGTCGGCGAGCCCCCCGCCCAGGCGTCCGTGCCAGGCGTCGAGGATCGCGGCTCGCTGCTCCTCAGTCGCTCGCGCATCGACGTAGCTCACGCGCTTCCAGCTATGCGGCGTAAGAACGTTTCCCGGAATCTTGACGACTTGCACGTAGTTCAGTCCGGTTACGTCGACACCGTTAATCTCGCCCTTATCGATGTGGTACGCGAGGAACGAGTCGCAGGCGCCGCCGTCGGGATCTTCACCGATCCAGCAACGGCAGAGCGTCCGGCACGAACATGCCTCGAGCAACGTGCCTTGCAGTGTGTAGGCTTTTGTAGAAGCCTTGGGAGTAGGTTGAGTCTGGGTCACTGTTAAGTCCCTCCTCGGCGAAGGGACTTCCAGGGGGCGCCCTCGTTGCCCCGTCTAGCGGATTACGGCGTACCGCGGCTCCTCACGGCGCCCGACGATTACGATCTTGCCACCGAACGCTGCAACGTCCGTCGACGATCATCGCGCCAGCTCTCCAAACAGCCTAATCATTGTATCAACGCCTTTGAAGAGTATCATCAGATCGAAGTGTTCGTCGGACGCGTGAATCCGGTCGTCAGGCTTTCCAAAGCCGAGCACGACCACCGGCAAGCCGAGACGATGATATAAGACCTCGACGGCCCGAATGCTCCCTCCGCTGATAAGCAGGCGCGGAGCAACTCCCCAGACGTCGCGAACTGCCTGCCGTGCCGCTCGAAAGGCCGGATGAGTCGTGGGAAGACGAACCGCGCGGCTGCCGCGCCGGAGTCGCAGTTGCCAACGGACGCCGGCTGGAAACGTCCGGCGTGCGAATGACGCTAGCGTCATTCCAGCGTGACGCGGATCTTGTTCCGGCACGAGGCGCACGATGCCGCGAACGGTCGCGCTGATGGGAACCACCGACTTCAAAATCGAGCCTGACGATCCGCCCGCAATACCATTGAGCGTGATGGCAGGTCGAATCCGCGCAAGCTCACTGGCCGCATAGCCGTCGACTTGCGGTGACGCAATGGCGCCTGCCTCGCGGAGCAGAACGTCGTCATGCTGATTGCGTCGCACGGCCAAACGCTCGCCCCACGGCAGACGGCGTACGCCCTGCATGAATCCTGGTATCTGTATCCTTCCGCCCGCGTCATGGATGCCCGCGACGAAACGGCAGACTTGCTGTATCGGTTCGAGGACGCTGCCGCCGAAGTGTCCGCTATGCAGCTCCTGCCTCGCCGTCGAAACGTTCAGTTCAAACGGCAACGCTCCGCGCAAGCCGTAGATGATTGAGGGCTGATTTCCCGCCATCTCCGTATCGCTGACAATCGCAGCGCTCGCGCGAAACAGATCGGCATAGCGATCGAAAACCCGCTCGATCGTTGGGCTCGCCACTTCCTCTTCGCCCTCGATCCAAATCTTGACGTTGATCGGCAGCCGCTCTGACGTCGCCAAATACGTCTCGAGAGCGCAGAGATGAGCGAAGAGCTGGCCCTTGTCGTCGCTGGAGCCGCGTCCGTAAATCCTGCCGTCGCGCAGCGTCGCTCGAAAAGGCGGAACGCTCCACGCATCGAGCGGCTCCGCCGGTTGAACGTCGTAGTGACCGTAAAGAAGAATGGTCGGTTGCCCGGGCGCGCCAAGCCAATCGGCGAAGACGCTCGGCGCGCCACCCGCGACGCCGGGGAGCACGTGCGCCTGGTGCATTCCGATCGTGCGCAGGCGTTCCGCGAGCCAAGCCGCGCAGCGGTCGAGGTG
>JBAUMX010000013.1:0-52754 GCA_049578945.1 Candidatus Cybelea sp.
CGGTCTTGCAAAGCCGAGGGCGTCCATGAATGGACGTACCGGACCGCCGTTCTCGTGGCGATAGCCCGGCAAACGCGGCGACCGCCTTGGCGGACTGGAAGCGATCGAGATGCGGGATCTCCGAGAGAATAGAGCCAGCGGTTGTCTCACCGATTCCGGGGATCGACGTCAGCAAGTCACGCCGACGCTTAAGATTGGGATGATCGTCGAAGTGCTCGCGAATCTTTCGCTCCACCTGCGCGATCTGTTCGTCGAGCGTCGCGATGACCTCGCGGATGGAGTCTGTAACGACGGCTGCCTCCGAAGATTGTGCGTACACGGACTGCTGCGCTCGAGTGGTCTTCAGATGCTCGTAATGGCGCATCAGAGCTTGCAGTATACGGATTTCTGGCGCCGGCGGAATCCACGCCTCAGGAACTTGGCTCCGACAGAAGCGAGCGATGAGAGCCGCGTCGACCGCGTCGGTCTTTGTTCTCAGCAGCTCGCTCTGCGCGAACGCCTTGATGCGCGCTGGGTTAACGACGCTGACGCGATGCTTGAGCTCGTGAAGGTAGACTGCCAGAGCTTCCCAATACGCGCCGGTTGCTTCCATGCAGATGTGGACGTCAGCCGCGTGACGATTCTTAAGCCACGCCGTCAACTGTTCAAAGCCCTTAGACGTGTTCGGAAAAACTCGTTTCGCTTCGCCCGATCGCTGAGAAGAAGCGCATGAAACGTCTCCTTCGAGAGATCGATTCCCAAGAATGATGCCATGTGCTGCAGCCTTCAATGACGGCATCTCTTCTGGATCGACCTTGTGCATTCGAGCTGGCGCGATATACGCCGCCCACGATACCGTCCGACCTCTGTAGGCGCCATGGGCAGGCCGCCTATCTATCCCGCGGGTTACAACCCAAGGAGCCAGTCAGCGTGACCTGCCTACCCGACATCATACAAGGAGACAGAGCCGCAAAGACGAGACACCCCCCTCAGAGCGGTGCTGCGAGGTGCGGGGTGGTAGGGGTGCAACCATCGCGCGCATTTCTTAACGAGCGATCCTAACCTGCATTAGAGCGACAGCGCGAAAACTGTTCCGTATCCTCTCGGGTGCCCATGTTCTCCACTGAACTTGTATTCGGTTGTGCCATACAACGTCCCGTGCACATCGAGCAAGGTTGCGATTGGTAAAGCACCGTCGGAACCGCCAGTAAAATCATGCAGCACAGTCTCCGCCCCGCTTGAGCTGACGCCAAAAATGGTGCCGCAGCCCCTAACTGCGTCCTCGCCATCGTAGCACGCCGAGCTGGTTCCGCCCCTAGTGGTCGTGCCGTAAAGTGTACCGTTCACGTCGATCAAACCCGCGTTCAGAAGCGCGCCGTCGTTGCTGCCGCCGAAGTCGTAAACCACGTGCTCCTTGCCAGTCGTGGTGATGGCAAATACCGTTCCGCAGCCGTAGGTGCAGCGGCGGGAACCGCCGCCTTGCAAGGTCGTGCCGTAGAGCGTCCCGTTAACGTCCATTAAATCCCCATTCGCGCCGTATCCGTCGCCGCGGCGGCCAAAGCTGTGCAGCAACTTTTCACTGCCGCTCGTAGTGATGCTATAAACGGTACCCCCGTTATGCGGGTGGCCGCCTCCAGACGTAATCCCGTAGAGCTTACCCTGTACTTCAATGAGGTTGCCCCTGGAAAAAACCCCTGGCCGGCGCTGCCGGGAAAGCGGTACAGCACCTTTTCGCTGCCGCTCGTGCTGATGGTGTAAACGGTGCCGTTTCCCGCCGATCCGTTGCCTGATAACGTCGTGCCGTAAAGTTGCCCATTTACATCGAGCAATCCGCCGGCCGGACTGCTTCCGTCGGAACCGTCAAAATAGAAGAGAACCTTTTCCTGGCCGGAGGTCGTAATCGTGAAAACGGTGCCGCAGCCGGCGTTTTCGAAGGTGCAATAACTACCCGTCTGTCCGCCACCGAAAGTGGTGCCATACAAGGTTCCGTTCACATCGGTAAGGCTGGCTTGAGGATTTGCGCCGTCGTATTCGCCCCCGCGGAAGCTGTACAGCGTCTTCTTAACGCCGCGCTTGCTGATGCTGAAGACCGTGCCATAGCCATACGAGCCCCCATCGGGAGTCGTTCCGTAGAGCGTGCCTTGCACGTTGATCAACGGCGCCACGGGATGTCCACCGTTGACGAGGCGAATGAACCGGTGTAGCACGCGGTAGGTCAATGACGCAGGCAGACCTGTTGCGCGGCTTTGCGGCATCGCGCCCAGCGCGCCGATCGGCGGCTGCGATCCGCCGCATCCTGCGAGCGTGGCGATGCCTATGCTTAAGCATAACGAATGACGGCTGAGACCGGAAACCTTCATCTGTCTTGCTCCCCTGATGCAGAACGCATCGGCGGCTAGGATGTTCGGCGTGGAACCTCAATCCCCGGCCTCGAGTAGCGCGAGCAAGCTGCTCCAATGCCTCGGATGCGGCACTCTCACTCCGGCCCTGATCCGCGAGCAAGCTGCGAGCGACAAGCCCGTCGCAGCTTCGATCTGCTTCAGCGTAAATGCGTCGAGCTTCGGCGCGATCTCGCGCTTGAACCACGCCTCGTCGCGTCGGGCAGGATGCTCGCGCGCCCATCTGCGATTGCGGCGGTGCCCCTCGCTTATTGCCTCGCCCCGCGCACGATTGACAGCTGCGCCACGGCGTGGATCGATGCCCGCTGCGGCTTGGGCTGCGAGCGCCTCGCGGGCCGCTTCGATCGACGGGGTCGCGCTTTCGATAATACACATTTGATCGCATATCGCTATTCCGAAGCCGCATCCAGCACGGTGCATAAATCAGAAGAATTTCTTCCCGAGTGGGGCGCTCGGCGAAGCGGCGACGCCGAACGGAAGCAGGAATGGAAGGCGCAGCGTCCAGAGGCGTTTGCCGCTCGCGTAGTCGAGCGCCACGACGGTATCATGACGCCTGCCGCAGCCGGAAGCAGTCAACGGTCTCAGTCCACCTCCGACTCGGCACGGATACGACACGTAGATTCGATTCTCACGCCGATCGAACGTGAACCAGAACGGCGCCCCTTGGCCACTCCTGATTATTCGAGCCGGCGGCTTCCCTTTGCTCGTAAATACATCGATCACTCCATCGAGCTCATTTGAAACAAGGAGGGCACCATCGTTATCGATTTCCACGTCTCCGAGAAAGTGAACAAGCTTCTTGGGCAGCAGGATCTCACCGTGCTGCGCGTCGGGAGCGTAACGCTTTACCTGGCCCCAATAAGCCTCGTAACTGTTATAGCCGACGTAAAGATTGTTTTCTGAATCCAGCGTTAGCGAGTATGGCGAGCCTCCGGGATAAATATAGCTGGTTGGCGTCCTGCTTCCGTGTGCGAATACGATGACGCGGCCGCGGTCGTGTATTCCGCACGCATCGGCCACGTAGACCGTTCCATTCGTTCCCGCAACTACGTCAAACGCGCAGACCGCCCCCGCGTAAATGCGGCTAGGCTTATGGGCACCGCGAGGATACACTGTAACTTTGTCGTTACCGCTTTCGTCGGCGTTTGCCACATAAAGCGTTCCCGAGCCGTCGACGAAGACTCCGTCGGGCTCCGAGATATTGCGGCGGATCGAGTCGATAGGGCCTTTGGACGGATCCGCCCGATCGAAGATTTCGATGCGCTGTCCACCCGCGGACGCGTTCCCCTGGTTAGCTACATAAAGATAAGCTGGAGAATGCTGCGGGCCGATCTTCGAGATCTGCGCTATCACGCCTTGCGCACCGATCGGCGGCTGCGATCCACCGCACCCCGCGAGTAATGCTGTGCTGATACAGCTGCTTATGGCAAAATGGAAAAGATTCCAGCGTCCCATTTGTGCTTTGCTCCTTGCCAACGGAACGCCGCCGGCTTCAGAATGATTCGCCGCCTCGGCCCAAGGCTCCGCGGCCACCTTTAGCGCGATGCGGCCTCGCGAGCGCGGCGGCGGGGTGGCGGCGGGAAACCTCAGTAACCCAACTGGAAGACCGATTAGAACGGACCGAGTCGCTAGTCGGATAGCTGGGTTTGCCGCTTGCTCTCCAGTTCAGGCGCATCCGCTTCAGGCGCATCCGCATCCTGAGGTAACTCCAAGCCGCCGCTTAGCAACCTCACGTATCGTTGGGTTAACCGGGGAGGATAGTGCATTGCAGTCAATCTCGAAGAAAGTTGCCTACGCGTCGCTTTGGTACGCGGCATCGCTGCTTGTAGGTTGCGGTGCATCGACTGCCGGGCTACCAGCTAGCTCCGCGTGGGCACCATCTACGTCGCGACACGTACTACCGTTGAACGGTGGCGACTTGCTTTACCTGACGAGCTATGCCGAGAGCGCAGTTAAAACGTACGATTGGCCGGGACTCAAACAAAGTCAAACACTCAAAGGATTCACCCAAGAAGAGGGTCTATGCACGGACAAAAAGGGCAACGTCTTCGTCGCCAACCTCGGTGCTAATAATATCGTCGAGTACGCGCACGGCGGGAAAAAGCCGATTGCGACGCTCAACGACTTGACCGGGTACCAGCCCGGTAGCTGCGCGGTCGATCCGGTTTCAGGTGACCTCGCCGTAACCAACCTAGCTTTTTATGGTGCTGGCGGAAGTGGGTTGGCTAACGTCGTTATCTTTAGGCACGCGACCGGTCACCCTCGGCCGTACACGATCCCCACGATCTATTCGTATTACATGTGCGGGTACGATGACCGCGGGAACCTCATCGTCGACGGCTTTGGGTATCACGCTCCAGGGGCCTTTGCGATACTGCCACACGGCGCCCAACATCTCCAAAAGTTGACCCTCGATCCGGAACCTGCGGGCCCGGGCGGGATTCAATGGGACGGCAAGTACTGGGCAATCGGGGACACTTACGCGACAATCTATCGCTTCGACGTTACGGGATCAAAAGGCACAAAGGTCGGCGCCACCGCACTTCAGGAGAGCAGCACCGTTTTCGACTTCTTCATCTCCGGAGATCGCATCATCGCTCCGGAACATGAAACCGGGAAAGTTCAAATCTTTCCATACCCGGGCGGTGGCGCACCGGTTGGCACGATCCGCGGATTGAACTTGCCGTTTGGCGCTGCAATCAGCCGCGGGAACTAACAGTCACTCGCCTGAGTCCACGGCCGGTCTGTCTCGCATGTGGCGTAGAAAACCTGTAGGGCCGTTCGGCAGCCCTCGAAATGGTTCGCTGGCGCGTCATGGCGTCAACGCGTAGGCGATTCCGCAACCCAAGGAACTGCATCCGGGGCCGCCACCGTACGTCGTCGATCGGTGAAACGCCGGCTCGGATACTTGAAAACCTCGCCGTAGGCGCCCGGAGGTGTCCTCTTACTTACTGACTGTAGCGCCGAACGACTCGCAGTAGTTCGGCCTACACAGATTTTTGTTCTTTTCGGTCGGCTTGCCGCCCGCCGGATACTTCCAAACGCCAGCCCATTCGTGTAAGGAGCCGGTAGCGGCGGCCACGCCTGACCCGTCGGTCCAAAACTGCACGAGCCACTGGGCGTGGTCGAGGTGCACTGCGCCTTTCGCCGTTCCTTTAGAACCGTTGATTGCAACGCGGTAAATGGTTGTAGCATTCTGGTCGCCGATAGCCAAGTACGTGCCGTCCCATTGCATAGGCCCGGGCGTTCCAAACTTGCGATCGAGCGTCAGATCCGTAAACGTCTTAGCACCACGTGGAAGCTCGGCGAATACGGGGGTGCCGCTGTCGAAATCTCCATCGACGAACAGATTCCCCTCGCTGTCGTATCCGCAAAACCACATGTCGTCGATCTGAGCGTCGGTGTAGGTCTCCTTGACGGTGCCGCGCGCATGAGCGTAGAGCACCACGTCGCCGCCTCCCTCGTGCTCGTTACCGGCGTTTGTTACCGCAAGGTTGCCTGTCGTTGGATCGACGGTGCAATCGAACGGCCAACTCCCCGGGTCTTTCAGCGTCGCGATCGGGGCGTTACCGCCGTGCGCGTACTTGACGATGTCATCGGCTACGGCGTCGGTAACGAACACATCGCCCTTAGCGTCGACGCACTCGCCCTGGGGAAAGAGGAAACCCGTCAGCGTTTGCTTCAGTACGCCACCCGGATACGTGAACACGTATACGTTGTCCGTCGCGTCCGACGAAACATAGAGAAGTGCTCCGCTCGCGCTACCTTGAGCCAGCGCGCCAGGCGCGAGGCCAGAGGGCGAAGTACCGTTAGGAATCCCGCCGCCGCACCCTGCAAGCAACATCGCGGCGATGCTGCTTAACGCGTAGCGATTTGCAGTTACGATACTCATACGGCGCCCTCCTGAAGCCCGAATGGATCGGGAGGTGAGTAGGTTCGCTACGCGCGCCCGCCGGCCCCTCGAGGCGAACTCGCACGGGAAGGTCCGACCTCTCGCCGAATCTTTTAATATCAAGCATCGGTGAGCTCAGGAGCGGGGCAAGTGAATATCGACGCCAACCGTGCTGCGCTTGGCATCTGCGCGGCGACCATATTGTTTGCGGGGTGCGGTGGGTCGCAGCTGCCGATCGTGGCGCCGGTATCGATGCAACAAAGCCGCGCGCTTCCATCGTCCTACCGCGTGTTGTTCGACTTGCGCGGCCGCAACGGAGCATACCCGTGGGCGAGCTTGCTCAACCTGAACGGCACGCTGTATGGCACGAGCGCCGACCGCGGCGCGAACGGCTACGGAACCATCTTTAGCGTACAGACGACGGGCGACGAGAAGGTCCTGTACAGCTTCGGCGGCGGCTCCGACGGAGCGCAGCCGTTCGCGCACTTGATCAACGTAAAAGGCACGCTGTATGGCACGACCAATCGTGGCGGCACGAACGGTTACGGAACCGTCTTTAGCATAACGACGACCGGCAAGGAGAAGGTGTTGTACAGCTTCGGCGGCGGCTCCGACGGAGCGCAGCCGTTCGCGGGCTTGATCAACGTAAAAGGCACGCTGTATGGCACGACCTTCGGCGGCGGTGTGAATGGTAACGGAACCATCTTTAGCGTAACGACGGCCGGTGTGGAAAAGGTGCTGCACAGCTTCGGAGGCGACTTGGACGGAGTGCAGCCGTGGGCGGGCTTAATCAACGTCAAGGGTACGCTGTACGGCACGACCTCTTCCGGCGGCTCGGGATGCAGCAGCTACGGTTGCGGAACCATCTTTAGCGTTACGACGACCGGCAAGGAGAAAGTGCTCTACAGCTTCCTTGCCGGCTCGGACGGAGCGCAGCCCTACGCGGGCTTGATCGCTGTAAAAGGCACGCTGTATGGCACGACCGCCGCCGGCGGCGTGAACGGTAACGGAACCGTCTTTAGCGTAACGACGACCGGTGTCGAAAAGGTGCTGCACAGCTTCGGAGGCGGCTCCGACGGAGTGCAGCCGTGGGCGGCCTTGAGCAACGTAAATGGTACGCTGTATGGCACTACGCTGGGCGGCGGCGCGAACGGTTATGGAACCATCTTTAGAGTAACGACGACCGGCGGCGAGAACGCGCTTTACAGCTTCGGTGGCGGTTCAGACGGAGCATACCCCTACGCCGGGTTGATGAACGTAAACGGCACGCTGTATGGCACGAGCTTGCACGGCGGCGGTCGCGGATGCCAAGATCACTCTGGCTGCGGAACCAGTTTTGCGTTCACCCCGTAGCGTCGTTGCTGATACTGCTCAAGCGTTCTTGACACTCAATCTTTTCGGAGCCATGCGGCTACGTTACGCAAGCTTGAGTCCATCGCAAAAACGCCTAACCTAAAGCCGAAACCAAAAACGACTTGTGACTCAGAATCACGGGCTACGATTACGGGCCATTGATAGCCGGGGTCGTATTTTTGGTTGTCAAACCAATCTTGCGGGTGCACGAGAAGTTCTTGGCGCCTGGGAAGCAGTTGATAAAGGCGAGTAGTCCCTTCGTGCGCCCAGAATAACATCTCTATGCTCGACGCGCACTTGCGCTAGTGGAGCAGTTCCATAAGTCGAGCGGTATTAAAAACCGTCAAGGTACTTGAACCGTAATTCGCGAGGAACAACGTGGTACCGGACCCGTGTTCAAACTCGCGCGGGAAGGCGCCGACCGCGATCGATCCAACAGCTTTTCCCTGGTTCGTCCCGACAACCGACACGGTTTGCGGCGTACCTGCGTTTGCGCCGAAGCGATTGCTGTTTCCCACCAGCACATACCGGCCGTCACGGGTAACCGCAACCGGTACGGGATTGGCACCAACCGCGACCGTTTGCAGCAGTGCATCAGGGCCGCCGGCAATCAGCTTCGCGGTTGAAAACGCACGCACGTCGTTTGAACTGCGATCCGTAACCCAGACGACTGACCCGTCAGGAGCAATCGCCAACCGAACGGGCGAGCACCCAGCCAACGTCTTCGACATTACGGAGTGCGCCGGGTCTGTTTCGGCCTTCGCAACGTCGATGGTGTAGATGACTCCTCGTTCGACGGAACGCGCGTCCGGCTCGCTTCCCATCTTGCATTCCTTCGGAAATCCATCTTCGCGCTTTGCGACCTCAGTTGTGGTGAAGAGATAGCGACCGTCGTTCGAAAACGTCAGCGCTATTGGTGCTTCACCTACCGGAATTTCTCCAACGATCGACGAGCGTGAGAAATGTGAAGCGCGCGCTTTCGCCATATCGATCACGGTTATCGTCGCATTTTGCTCTTCGCTGACAAACGCATACCGGTCGTCCGGCGAGAAGTTTGCGTAGACTGACCCGGGATCGTTATCCTCGGGTGAACCCTCAAGATCTTGCATGTAGCCGACGAGTGCGGGGTTTTTCTGTTGAGCTGCAGCCACGGCATCAACGAACACGATAAAACCATCGTCGGCAACGACAAGCGTCTTGCCGTCGTGCGAAATCGCCATCCCGGTCGGCTGCGACTCGAGCAACACCGTGTGCGAGTACCGATAGCGCGCTCCATCGCAGTGCAGCACCGCGAGACCGTTTGGCGATTTCGGGCCCGAACTGACCAGCGAGACAAACACTGTCTTTCCGTCCGGGCTTTGCTGCGCCGAAAAGGGGTGCCCAGGTAGCGTCACATCGTATCGCGCTTTCGATGGTGCGCATCCGCCAGTCGCCGCGGTCGCAGGCTCGCAGCCCGTGCTGATGAAACCCGTCGCGGTTCCAAGCACGACAGTGATGATCGTAAAAACGGTCCTCATAGATTCCACTCAAGGATCATTTGAAGCTACGGGGTGAATGCAAAGACCAGGCCGCATGCTGCGATCCGCCGCGCCCCGCGAGCCATGCTGAAGCGGCGATGCTAAGTGCGTAGACAGCGAGGTTACTCATATGCGATGCCTCCGGCAGCTGAACGGACGAGTGGGCTAGGATGTTCGGCGCGACAGGTTCAGAACCCTAATGCCGCCAGGAACGTCCAACTCTTTCTGGCTTTCTATAATCTCATCGTCTGCGCGAGGCTGGCCGCGCACTGGCGCGAGTCCCTGCGGAGGCACGGCCCTAATGCTGGTCGAAAACCCAAAACACACCAGTCTTGCTATTCGGCGTGCTGATTGGTAACTAAGCCTCACATTGCAAGAAGCCGAGCGCGTCGCCTGATATCTACTTCAAAGGAGCAAGGTTTAATGAACACCCCTGGTTTACTTAAGTGCGCCGGCGCTGTCGTTGCACTCGTGATTGTTTCGGCGTGCGGGAGCGGCTCGACGGTCGCGTCGTCAGCCGCTACGCTCAATGTGACCTACGTAGGTAGGACGCTGTTTATGAATGGGAGGCCAGTAACGGCCGCGAGACTGAATCCGCTGCCGCGCTACGCAGAGCTTGTACCGGATAACTCGAGGTCAAGGAAGTACGAGTACATTTTCAATGAATATGGCACGTACGCCAGCATTTTCCACTATCCAAAAAGCACCGCGATGATTGGGCAGATTACCGGCGCCGGCGGCCAGGGGTGCACTAACGCTTTGTACGGCTATGGGAAGAAGATCTTCTGGAACGCCGGGCGTACGAACGACCTGATTACCGAATACCAGGTTCCAAACAAGCTGCTAAGGACGATCTCCCTTAACTACACGTTTACATCCAGCTGCGCCATGAATACTAGCGGCGACCTTGCGGTCGGAATCCTATTGGGCAATTCTTACGGTCCCGCCGGTCAGGTCGTGATCTTTAAGAACGCGACTGGCACGGGTAAGGTGTACAATACGCCGTTATCCAAAGAGTACTTCGACGGCTACGATTCCAGGGGCAATCTCTTTGCCGACGGTTTCGGCCCGAGCTATAATTTCATGCTCGTCGAGCTCCCGGCGGGCAGCAGCAAATTCGTTACGATCAAAACGAGCAACTCTCCTGATTTTCCGGGTTCGGTGCAGTGGGATGGCACCTACCTCAGCGTGTTCGATCAGGACACGAGTGAAACGTATCAGTACACGGTTAGTGGAACGACGGCGACGTTGAAGAACACTGTACAGCTCGTCGGGGCTAGCGACTGCGCGCAAACGTGGATCGTTAAACGCCTGCTGTATTGCGGCGACGCGGGAAATAACGACGGCGAGGTTTTCAAATACCCGGCCGGCGGTTCAGCGGCTGCGACGTTCACGGGTAACTTCGATCTTCCGCTCGGCGTGACGGCAGCGAAGAAATAGTCTACGTAGGGCGGCACTGTCGTGGAACTGGAACTGCGGAGGCCCATCGCTAGTAGTCTCGCGCAGATGCCGCCGTAGCTATCAGGCGCCGAAAGCCGCGCTCGCGAGGCCGCATCGCGCTAGCCGCCGTTGCAGCTTTACCTCGCAAATGCGCGGCCCGGCGCCGATAGCGATGCAACGGCCTAGCGCCGCGCGTATACGGCAGCAGGCGATGCGCAACGAAATGGGCGCCTTGCCGCGCACTGCGACGCTACGCTGTGGGCTTACGGCGTCAACGCAAAAATGGTTCCGCATCCACTGCCGCGACATCCTGATTTAAAACCACCACCATACGTGGTGCCGTACAAAGTGTTGTTTACGTTGACCAGGTCCGCCAGCGGATCTGCTCCGTCGGGTCCTCCCCCGAAACTGTGCAATACTTGCTCGCGACCGCTCGTGCTCACGCTGAAGACAACTCCAAGGCCTGCCGAGCCGCCGTGAGTCGTGGTGCCGTACAGCATGCCGTCATTTCGAGCAAGGTCGCGCCCGGATTGCGACTGCGATCCGCCGCACGCGACGAACAACGCGGCGGTGCTGACGCTAAGTGCGGCGCGAATCAAAGTCCTCACGATAATGCCTCCCAGCAGCTGCTACGAGCATAAATTTCAGTGCCACGGATGATGCACGTCGGAACCGGCCCGGATGGCCACTTCGCAGCCATGGCGCGTCACGATTTGAAGGGAAATGCAAGCAAGGGCTCGCATTTCCCAAGGCGACCCGCCGTATGACGGGCGTGCTTCACAAGAAGTTGTTATAGAGAGGAGTTCCAAACGTGCGATTAAGCCTTCTCGGTGCTAGCGCCGCGCTCGCCACAGGCCTAGCACTTTCAGCGTGCTCCAACAGTACCGGAACATCCGCGGGCATGCCGTCGTCAGGCGCGCAAGTCCTAACGATGAGTCACGGTCACAAATTGTTGATTCGCGCGCTGCCCGGGGTAAAAATGCTTACGGGTCTGCAGTGCGCAACCGTGTACAACTTCTGCTTTTACGTCACCAAGGGCAATCCCGGACCCTACGTTACAACTTCAGACGACACCGCACCACTCTACAACGTGGCGTCCATCATAAAAAACAAGAGCGGCAAGGTCGACAAGAAGTTCCATACTTTCTTCTATCCGGACCCCGGTGACCCGACCTCCCAATTCATAAAGTACAGAGGAAGGGCTCCTAAGAGCCCGGGGCCAGTAAAATTCACCGACGTCTACTGCATTTCGTTCACGCCAAGCGGTTGCGCTAACGGCACCGGCAGCATCCTACACCTCGGGATCGCTCTCGAGTAATAGCGTTCGCCGGCCCGAAACAGCCAACGTCAAAAAAAGGGAGTCCGGCATCCGCCGGGCTTCCTTTCGTAACGTCGGTCTGCGCAGCGCGGTGCCGGAGGCGGAGATGTCTTAAGCCTTTTTGACAGGCGGAGGCGTGCTTTGGCGTCTGCTCAGCGTTGTAGCCGGCCGCGCAAATGCCGAGCACGTAGCGAGCGAAGTTCTTCATGAGCAGCACCTTCTAGCAGCTGGGCGGAGGAGCGGCTAGGGGTTATGCATTAACGGTCATTTTCAAGATTGCCGAGGCGACGTCATCGACGTTGGTTTCAAGAGCAAAGTGACCGGCGTCCAAAAATCGGACATCCGCATTTGGCACGTCGCGCTTGAACGCCTCGGCGCCCGCTGGAATGAAGAAGGTGTCGTTCTTTCCCCATATCGCCAGTAATGGCGGCCGGTGTGTTCGGAGGTATTGCTGATACAGAGGATAGCGTTCGATATTCGACTTATAGTCGAGCTTCAGGTCGGCCTGAAGATCCATCATCCCCGGGCGGCCAAGTAGAGCCGCATCCAGCCAATACGCCTCGGGCTCGATCGTGGCGGGATCACTCACCCCTTGAAAATAGGCCTCACGGACCCCATCAAACGACATACGCTCCTTAATCGCTTCACGAATGGCCGGTGAAGGCTGCCGCCAATAGGCACGCAATGGAGCCCAAGGGCCGGAACCCAGGCCATCCTCGTATGCGTTGCCGTTCTGCGACACGATTGCGGTAATGCTATCCGGATTGGCGACCGCCAGATTGAAGCCGATGGGTGCGCCGTAATCGAACACGTACATCGCAAAGCGTCGTAGCGAAAGTTCATTCACAAAACCTTGAATCGTCTTTGTCAGACCGGCAAAAGTGTATTCGTAGCCCGCGCCCTCTTCCATCGTCGTAAATCCGAACGAAGGCAGATCTGGCGCTATCAGGTGAAATCGGCCTGCGAGCTTCGGCATCAGGTGCCGGAAATAGTGCGACGAGTTTGCAAAGCCGTGGAGCAGCAAAAGAACCGGTTGTCCTTGGTTGCCGGCTTCACGATAGAAAACGTTCGCGGGGCCCACTCGGACCGTTGAGTGACGTACGTTTGGCATGCGGCAAAGGGAGTTCGGCGCTACTGCTCAGCTCCCAGCTTCGACCGGTGTGAGCAAAGTGTAAGCAGGTCGTAAGCGAGAGTTGGGCGACACTGCCGATTTCCTTGATCGATGATGCTTAAGGAACGACGACAACCCTATAGCCATCTGCCGACGCGGTCCAAGTTTCCGAGATAGACGAGAGCGGCACTGCTTTGGTCGGGACGTCGACGCTACCGTCTGCGATGAGCTTCATATAGACGGGAACTTCGGCCAAGATATCGGCGACCTTCGCGGAACCCGCACCGCTGCCGGAGATGCGAATGCGGCGGCTTCTTAAAAGCGCCGCCGGCACGGCTGCCTCGGGACCCGCCGTAGCCCCGATTTGCGTGTAGGCAATGTCGGCGGTGTCTTCGTCAAGACCACGCCTTGCAAGCGAAGCGAAGACAGTCTCGGCTGCCGACGCCCACAGAAAGTCGAGCACGATGCTCGGTGTGGTACCGCCTAGAGCGTCGACGATTGCCGCGGCATCGGCCTCGCGATGACCGCTCAGGACAATGGTTGCAGCCCCAAGCGTGGCGGCCTGCGCAAGACGTGCCGGATTGCGCCCCACGCCGACGACGCGGTTTGCGCCGAGTAGGCGCGCGTGTTGCACGGCAAGATATCCGGCCATACCGGTCGCGCCGAGAACCAAGACCGTTGCGAGCGAGCCGATCTCGCGAACGCGCGCCTTGAGCGGCAACCACGATGCGAGGGCCGGATTCAATCCGCCGGCAACCTTCACGGGATCGGCTCCGGGTGGTAGCGAGATGCGCATCGCTTTGGGTACTGCCATTCGCTCGGCAAACGTACCGTGCGGGGGACGTACAAAGCCCGTAAAGATGAAATCGCCCGCCGAGGTACGAGCGACGACGTCGACGCCGGGGACGAGGGGCCACGACTGCGTGCTTCCGTAATGACGCCCGGCTGCCAGCGATCGTACGATTGGATGGAGCCCTGCAGCTACCAGCTCTACGAGTTCATAGCCGTCGTCAACCTGCGGTTCGGTAAATTCACCGTATTCCGGGGTGGCGTCGGGACCGGTAACGACAGCGGCTTTCATAAGATTTCCTTCTTAGTTGGTGCTCTTGCGAGGCGCAGCGCAGCGAACACGAGGGACGCCCATAGACGAGCGCCCCCTCGCGCCTTCTGGCCACCTAGGCCCTAGTGCAAGTCTGCTGGATGTGCATCGGTTTGTCGTTCTTCTTCCAATCGCTGGTGAACGAGATTGTTGACTGAGCGAAATGATATGTCGTCGTTCCATTCGTCGGATCGCTGGGGTACGTATCCGTCAGGGTAACCGTCGTTGCATCCGCGCTCGCTGGGCCCCGCGAAACACCCCAAAACCCGGTTCCTGCGCCCAACGCTACGTACTCGGCCTTCTTCGAATCGTAAAACCATTCGCCGCCGCCTTTATGCCCGGCATTCTTTCCGCTCGTATCGGTCCAGCGGTACTGCACGAGGTCTGGAGTCACTTGCGTGAACGTGACCGTGCCGGTGGACGTCCCAGTTGAACCGTGCGTCGTGCAGTTCCAAGTGCCCGGCAGAATGCTAATAGAAGCGGGAGTCACTGCCTGAGCGGTTGCCACCGCGCTCGAAAGCGAGGCCAACCCTACTGTAAACATGGTAATAAGACGTAGAAACTTCATGCTTTTTGTCTCCTTTGCAAGAAAATAGACAAGTCAGACCGTGCGCGTATAGCATCACGGCCAAGCACGCTCATTCGGCGGGGAGCATACGGATCCTGGAATGCCGGATCGGATCGGCGATTTAATTTAGCGAACGCGCAAGGAAACGACGCCGAGCGGCGTGTTGAAAGGGCCCGTAAGCGTCGCGATCCGCGAGCCTCCAGCGGGATACTTGTAGACTTCGCCGTCGTTATTGCCGGCATCGGCGCAATAGACGTAGGGCCTTGCGATCCACGTCTGCGCGCAATCGGCCGACCCGTTAAGCGGAACGGTGCCCTTTAACGTCGCTTCCGTTCCGCTGACCGTGTACTGATAGATCGCGTTGGCTACCTGATCGAGGACGGTGAGGTATTTCCCGTCCCACTGCACCGAGCCGGGAAACTCCACCGTGTTGCTTGTGGTGATGGTTTCGAACGTGCCGGCGCCCCTCTTGAGCTCGAGGAGACCGAAGACGGCGCCGCTGGTAAAGCCGTCGACGAATAGATTGCTCTTGTTGTCGTAACCGTCGAAGTACGCTTCAGCGAACGGCGCGATGACCTTGCCCTTTCCGTGGGCCTTATGGAAGATAACGACACCGCCAAAGCTGAGCGCTGCAAGGTCGCCGGTCGCCGGATCGATGGCGCAATTCGTCGCGTAGCTCACTTTGAGAACCCCGATCGGAGTCATGCCTCCAACCTTGAACTCTGCAATCCCATCCGCCGCCGCCGTCCAGAACGTTCTCGCTCCATCCGTGCATTCGCCCCCGCCGCTGAAGTTAATCGACCCGATTGGTGACTCGCTCTTTGGATAATCGAACTCGAGCAGAGCGTTATCGGAGGTTGAGAAGTACTGAACCTCGCCGGTTCCTTGCGCTAAGCGTTCGGGAAAGGCAGGCAGCCCAGCCGGCAGCGAACCCGCTCCCGGCGATCCTCCGCATCCTGCGAATGTAGCAATAATGCTCAGGCCAAGTGCGTAACAAGCGAACCTTCTCATCCGCGACGCCTCCCAATAGCTGCAACGGTGTAGTCCATGAACTTCGACGCCGCGCACCGGTTCCATTGCGTAATGCCTCCCGAGCGTGGCCCGTCATAGCGTTGGCTTATGGTCTAAAAAGCCCTCGTATGCGATAGCGCAAGTGGATTACTCCGGTGCCGAAACGGCGCGTCTCAAGGAGTTCGAGATTCCGTCGTAAGCCGGCTCGAAATGCCGGCTTTCCACCGCCGACGATCACCGGGTTGAGAAAGAGGTGACATTCGTCAATGAGATCGGCTTCGAGCGCAAGCCCCGCAAGCTCGGCACCGCCAATGTTGATGTCGTGTTCCGATTCCCGTTTGAGCTTCCGAATAGCTTCGACGTCGAAGTCCCGCTCGACACGCGTGTTGCGTGTCGTCGCGCCCGTCAGCGTTCGTGAAAAGACGATCTTCTCGGCCTTTTGCCAGACGCGTGCGAAGTCGAGGTGTTCGGGTGAAGAGCCCTCCACCGGCGCCTCAAAGTAGGCTATTGTCTCGTAGAGTCGTCGCCCATAAAGATAGGTTCCGACCGGCCGCAACAACTCGGTGACGAACGCGTGTACTTGATCGGGATTGACCCAATCGAAGGCACCTGTTTCGTCCTCAACGTAACCGTCGAGCGACGTATTTGTGATGTAGATCAACTTCGACATACCAGAAATGTGGAACGTTTCGTTACAGTTGTCCTCCCCGTAAAGGCTCACATTACCGTCAGGATGCCGATCATGACCTCCAGTACCGTGCTAGTTGGCGTAGCTGATTGTTGCCGCGAGCGGATATTGGAGTCCCGACAGCGTTTTTTGCGAAGAGCCGCCTCCGGGATATGGATAAAGCCGTGCATTGTTTTGGCAGGCGTCGGGCGCAACCAATTCGTTGGTGGACGGGCGGCGCTTCTGCCCCGCGCTGACCAGCGCGAAGCCGACGACATCGCAGCTCCCGGAAAGTGTCGTTGTGCCGACGACTGACCCCTGAGCGCCGGAAATCGCAATTTGGTAGACGGCGGAGTCGTTCTTGGCCTGATATTTCCGGTCGCCTACGGCTAAATATTGTCCATCCCATTGAAGCCCGCCGGGAAACCCGACCGTCTGGTTTAGCGAAATGACGTTCAGAGAGGCTCCGCCCGCAGGGAGTTCTGCCAACTTAAAGCGGTACTTGTTATCGATTCCGTCTACGTAGAGATTCCCTTGGTTGTCATAAGCGGCGAAGTAGAATCCCGCGAATTGCGCGTTTTTATATTCTTTTGGCTTACCCGAGGCATTTGTATACACCCAAACCGCGCCAGCGCTGCTGAGGGTACCTAAGCTCGTTGCCGCGAGATTACCGGAGGTTGGATCGACCGCGCACGCCATCAGGTTTTGCGCCGCGCTATTGGTGAGCGAAGCCGTCGCCTGCCTCTCGCCATGGGGGAATCGCAGGATCTTCGAAGATCCAGACTCGACTACCCAGACACGCTCAGATGCGTCCGTACACAAGCCCGCGGGTGAATTAAGATTGAAGAGTGTGCCGACGTGCATGCCCGCGGGATAAGTATACAGAAAGACGTTTCCGCCGCCGTCGTTTGAAACGTACACTAAGTCCCTTATACCGGCTTGAGGGGCCATCCACGAGCGATTATGGTCATGCCGGTCAGACGCCGTGGTGGGAATGCTATCTTGCGGCACCTCGCCCGGCGCGGTGGTGAGCGGCATTGATGTGCCGCAACCCGAAAGCATTGCCGCGGTTGCGCAACTGACGACCGCGCGGCGATTGAAACCTAAAGCCATCCCTTGCCTCGCTTCCGTTAACGTCTTGGCGGCCTGGAGGGTTCGGCGCCGCGCCGCTCACTCCCAGCGGAGCAGAGAAGCTGGAACGACGGCCACGCGCCGGCCTATCGACAACGCGGTAGCCACTCTGGCACTCGGATACTTGACCGGTTATCGAGCCAGCGGTTTACAGGAACACAAGCCGATGATTTGGAATATTTTTGTCACGCTATCTGGGGAATACCAGATGAAAGCGTGGTGCTGCAATCCATGTACCGGCCAAAGCCCCGTAACCCGAGGATGCTCAAATCCTTGGCGCCAGCCGCGTTCGCTCTCGCACTTGCCGGCTGTAACGCGGCGCCATCGCCGCTGTCTCCTCCCACGTCTCCCAGCGGCGAACTATTAGCAGTGGCCAACGATGCTTATATCGACACCGGTTCAAAGTCCGGTGTGCTTGAGTTCGCATCGACCGGCACTGCGCCGGTGCGAACGATCACCTCCGGTCCGGCCGGGAAGGCTCCGTCTTTCATGACGGCGGATCGCGCCGGTAACCTCTACGTCATTGGTTCAACTCCACATTATGCATCCTCGACCATTGCCGAATACGCCTCCGGAGCGACGACACCGACGCGGATGCTGCAAGGCGTCATCGATCCGACGGCGATGGTCTCGGATGCAAGCGGAAATCTCTTTGTCGAAGATATTAGGGCATCTCCTTCAGGAGCCGTTCTCGAGTACACGCCGCAGGCGACGACGCCCTCAGTGAGGATTGTGTCTGGAATTCATTCCCCGCAGCGCGTTGCAGAGGATGACGCAACCAATCTCTACGTGCTCAATGTATTCGGCGCGAGTCAACGCTGTCGCGAAACCATTACTGAATATCCGCAAGGTGAGACCACCCCGTCCCGCAGTCTCACCGTGCAGGGATGTCCGAGCCGAACTCCTATGGCGGTCGATGCCCAGCATTCGCAGGTGTATGTCGTCACCGGCGGTGGCCGGCGGGTGGCGATCTTCGGAGACAACGGTACGCGCCCGAAGCGCATCTTGAAGAACGGGATCCAGAACGCCTACGCGTTAGCGGTCGACAACAAGGGCTATCTCTACGTCGCAAATGCGCCCGGATCTTATTCCGGCTCTAGTGGTGGACTCACGGTCGCGATCTTTGCACCACGCGATGCAGCTCCGCGACGAATAATTCACGTCCGGAACGGGATCGGCGCGTGTTCGGGTGGTCTTCAGCCGATCGACGTTGATTCCCAACAGAACGTGTATCTCATCGATTGCTACTTCGCTTTCCATCATGCCGCCGACACGCTGGTGTATTCGCATGCCGGCAAGCGGCTTCGCACGCTCCACGGTTTGGGCGACTACGCCCAGGCATTGACCATCATTCCATGATAAACGATGGACCTTACGATCTATTTTACCAACGGAACGTCGTTTGGCGTGACGATCCTAGCAATGTCGCGGAAAATGGCGTTTTCATATCGGCCATATTACGAGCTCGGGAACTGACGAAGACCGATCGGCGTTCCATTGGGGTCCTTGACGCTCGCAACCAACAAGCCTTGGGCGACGTCGGTGATGTCCTGCACCTTCTCTGCTCCGGCCGCGAGGAGGGTCGCGAGCGCGCCCTTGATATCGCTGACCGTTACGTACGCGAGCGCTCCGGATAGACCGCCTTGGGCCGCCTTCGGAACCAGCCCGATTTCCATCTCCCCGACTCTGAAGCCGACATAGTATGCCGCGTCGGCGTATGGCTCGACGCCGAGCAAGGTGGCGAAAAACTCCTTTGTCTTCGGAAGATCCGAAGCAGGGTAGACTATGAGACCGACCGTGTTCATTGTGCACTCCTATCTTGGGAAGGTTGCCAGAGTGACGGAATCCGGCAATCAGATGTGACATAGACCGGATCAAGGCCGCCGTCCTGGCGAACCCCCGCGGCCGCCCGGCGTCCCGGTCGGAGTCCGCGACGCGCGGATACTGACGAACTCGATCGTAGTGGAGGTTAAGACGGCATAAGCCGAAGTCATACCCTCCACCAGGTAACTTTAAGAAACGATTATCCACCTTATCAAAGCGCCTTTTTCCTTCGTTGTATGCGAGCGTACGTTCTGTTAGCTTCTTGAGGTAAGCACCTCGCGTTAGGATAGGGAAAGGGGTAACAAGTTGCGTCGTTTAGCATCGAACATCGCCGTTCTCGCAGCAACGTGCGCATTGGCGGCATGTGGAGGAGCGGGCGGAGGCTCCGCGGTCGCGCCGGTAACATCGCAGAACGCCCAAGCCGAACCGCTGGGTTCGGCCGGTCAGCAGCTCGCGGATGCCGCGGCCCGCCGCAGAATATCGAGCTTAGTACATTCGAAGGTCAAGCACGTTTTCGTGCTCGTTCAAGAGAACCACACTTTCGATCAAATCTACGGGCTGTTTCCCGGCATGAATGGCCAATACGTCGAAAATCTCGGAACGTATCTCGCCCAAGAAACGGATTGTCAGCCCGATCCTCAGACTGCAGGTTGTCAGCGTCCGTTCCTTATCTCGGCGAATCCAAGCAGTCCGAACTACGTTGCGGATGCGGCCGATATCACTGGCGGCAACAACGGCCGTTTCGATCAAGAAATCTCGATCGATCGGGGCAGGATGGACGATTTTTTGGTCGACGTCGAGGCAGGTCAGCCGATACTCGGGCCGACCCCAAGCCCCCAACAGATCGAGTCGCATAACGAATCGATTGGTATCGAGGACGTGTATGACTGCGACACCGTCCCGTACCTCTGGTACTACGCGAAGAACTTCGCACTCTTCGATCATTATTTCCAGGGTGAAACCGGAGACTCGACGCCAAGCAACATTCAGCTCTTTTCGGGTCAAATCGGCCAAACGGAGGCCGCGGCCGGGGAGGGCACACTCTCCCAGCCGTTACCCAGCGGGGGCTATAGCGACGGCGTACCGATCTCAAACGACGACAACCCTCCGCCATCACAGCTGCCATTCCACGTTACCTCGTACGGGGGAGATAGCAACACGTTTCAAAGCTACGCAACGATGCCGGTGCTGCTCAACCCGGTGATGGACCGAGCGGCGGCAAAATCAAAAATCGTCGGTTTCATCGGCCACGATATTTCCAAGGAGAGCAGATCCGAGCGTGCATCTTTTCCATGGGCATGGTATGAGGAAGGGCTTTTCACCCCCAACGCGGGGTTTTCGGCGCATCATACGGCCCCACTCTACTTCGACTACATCAACAACGCGCAGTCGGCCTTCGCGAGCAAACATACGCTTCGCGACAACGCGCAGGGCAACGGTCTAATTTCAGACATTAAATCAGGAAAACTTCCATCGTCTGGAGTTTTCTGGGTGAAGGGCGGAAACGCGAATACGTACGGCCTCGTGCCGGCCGATCCGATCTTCACCAAGAACTCAGCCGGCCAGAAATTTTACGTCGGCGATGACGATCATCCCGGGAGCGGGAGCGCCGATCATCAGGTAGCCGAAACCTATCTTGCCAAAGTCATCAACGCCATTGCGCAGAGCAAGTACTGGAAAGACTCGATCATTATCGTGACGTGGGATGACAGTGGAGGCTTCTACGACCACCTGCCGCCTCCGGGTTTCGGACAAACGTGCCCCCAGGATCGGAGCGGTCCGGAACAGGGCTACCCGTGTGGCGATGGCGTTCGTTTGCCGACACTGGTGATCTCGCCGTTCTCCAAGACCGGAGTCGTCGTTCACGACTTTGCCGATCACGGCTCGGTCTCCAAGCTTATCGAAGCGGTCTTCGATGTACCCACGTTTTCCTCGTTGCCGGACGAAGCCAAGGGCGTCTCGGAAGGCTTGTCGCCGGCCGACGGCGATCGCGCGACGTCGAATCTGTTCGACGCGCTCGATGAGCGTAAGCTCCATGGAGGTTCAACGAACCCTCCATCGCTTGCCGAGATTCCATCGCCAAGCGTCCCCCCAAACATGAGTTGCTCGTCGCTGGGAATCACCCCGATTCCGAGCCCGACGTCCCTTCCGGCCGGCTACGAGACCGCCGGCTGGTACTTAGCCCAGCAGCTCATGGAGAAGCGACACCTCGTGCGGCTTCCTCAACTTCAACGAAGAGACGACGGCGACTAGCACCTGCAAATAGTGATGCCGGCGAGCCCGATGCAAAGTTGCGTCGGGCTCGCTTAATTCCGAGTTTCGGCGCTCTCTACCGGAAGCACGGCACCGTCGGGCGTGACCCCGTTTGCTCGCCGGATTGCCGGGGCGACGATCTGCACCAAGATTACTTGTAACACGACCGCAGCCGGCACCGCCAGAAATGCGCCGGCGATTCCAAGCAGCAAGCCGCCGACGACCGTCGAAAAGATAATCAGCAAAAAGTTCATCTGCACGCGCTGTCCGAAGATGATCGGCGAGAGCACGTTCTGATCGATCACCTGTACGACGGCGAATATCCCAATCACGATCAGCATCTTCACCCAGCCAACTGAAGCCAAGGCCGCCAGCAGCACAACGATTCCCGAAATGACCGCGCCAACCATCGGGATCGCTTGCGCCAAGGCTATGATGAATGCGAGCAATAGCGAGTATGGGACACCCAAAACCGCCAGCGCGATGCCCATCACGATACCCACGATCGCGCCGTTAATAACGACACCCTGAACGTACGCGCTGAGGCGCTGGCCGATCAGGATGAACGCCTCGCGCCAATCCTGGCACACGCCGGGCGGAAAAAGACTGAGAACGAACTGCGCAAGTTCGTCCTCGGCGAGCATCCACCCCAGTGCGAGCAGCAAAATAATCAACAGGTTCCCGATCGCTTTGCCCACGAACGTCGGCCCGGCCAAAAGGTGCGAGCCGATGAGGTTGATCGCTCCGCCGGCGTTGCTCGACAACATCGACACGATCTGCTGCACGAACTGATCGCTTTTGATGAATCGCTGCAGTGCGGCAAGCCGGTCCTGTAGCGCCGTAATTATGTCGGGCAGCGACTTTATGAGCTTGATGAGTTCAGATGCTATCGGCGCATTTAGCAGCACGACGAGCAACGTCCCGACGATCAACAGCGCGCCAAACGCCAACGAGACTGCGGCGCCAAACGGCATTCTTTTGCTCAGCCGTTCGACTATCGGGCGAAGCCCGGCCGCGAGCAGAATCGCGGTAAAGAGCAGCAGGAACGCCTCGAACGCACCCGCGAGGACCGTCCAAACCAGATACGCAGCGGCAAAGATGGACGCGGCCAGCACCCAAACGCGCACGCCGAACGTCCCGGGGGGATTTCGGTCTAACATAGGCTTCGCGGTCTTTCGATATCCAGCCTGATAAGACTTGTGCTTCGGCCGGCCTTTATCGGTACTTGGGTAAGGCGACCCAGCCGTTCTGCGTCTGAATCTGCCAGCCTTGAGCGTCCCCCGTATGGCTGCGATAGGTGCCGTCGCCGCCCGCGCACCCGCCGCCGGCGCCAATCGCTTGTGCGCAAAAATCGGCGACGATGTATTTCCCGGTGTATTTAATGTGCTGTGACGTGCAAACCGTGGCCCACTTGGGATAGCTCGACTGACCCCAGTCGGAAGCCAGGACCACCGACCAGCCGACGATGTCGTCGTGCGCGGTCTGTGCTTTGTATACGATGCAGTTGTCTACCCCGAAGATCATTGGGTCGTGACCCTGCACCGGAATGCGGAGGACGCGGCCTTGGAAGCGAGCCTGGTCGTCTTTCGACAGCGCAAATGCGACGTGCGGAGCGCACCCGCCAACGATTGCACCAATGGCGAGCAAAACGGCGGCACGGCAAAACGTCACCGTCGCGCTCGTTACTCGTCAACTCGTATGGGCGCTTCGCCCGGCTGCACATCCGGCGGCCCAATCGGGTCCCTGGGCCTTAATGGTTGCGGGGCATTTTCCATATAGTCGATGAGTGACTCATCCCCGTTAGTGGTCCCGCTAGACGAGCCTGCATCTGTCTCGTTTTGGGTGCTGGGCGACATTGCATACCTCCTCATCATCAGCGCTTCGGTTCTCCGCTCGGTGGCTGTGCGACCTTTGAAAACCTTTTGGAGCTGGAATCCCTTCCTGCATCTATAATACCGTCCGAATGCCCCTTGTGCTTTTCATTACGTGCCCAAAGTATATGCTACCTTGGATGTGATCTGGAGTTTGGCTGCTCGGTATTGTGTGCGGCAAGACGCGCACACTTTTATGTGGCTGTGGGGCCTCTTCTTGGCACTCGTCGCTACGGCCTACGGATTACACCGGCGTGGGACGCGTTTCGGCGCCGGCGTTCTGCTGTTTTTTGCGTTTGGCACGGGAGCGCTCGGGCTCACTATCTTTTATGGATGTAATAGGTGGGCGCCGTATTCGATGGGGCTGAGCGCTCCGAGCGTTTCCGCTGCCGGCCTTACCACGTTCATGTGCCTGAGCCAAGCCGCTTTTGCAACGGCCCTCATGTGGACGGTTATCGTTCTCTCGTGCAGTGCGGCGGTTGGATTAGCCGCGTTGGCTCGATTGCGTGGGGAAAACGCGGTTATTCGCGCGTTGTTCTCTGTCGGTGCAGTATTCTTGCTGCTCGTTGCGAGCGCGGCCGGCTTCCTCTCGTTCTTTAACTTCTCCTGGTGCTCGTCACAGCGTTTGTTTTGAGTATGGTGTACGGGCATAACGTCGTTCTTATCGCGGTAGACCACTTGCGGATGGCCGTTGCGCAGGATCTCTCGACGCGGTATTGTCCACTCGATAAAGCCGTCTTCCTGACGAGATTTGGGGCACTCGTTGCGTTCTTCGTCGCCGCTGCACTGGCGCTGTTTTTCGTCGCTAACCGCGCGAAGAAGGGCGGAGCCGTTCCACCGCTGCCGCACATTGTCGCCTGCGTGTTCTTGGCCTTCGCGATCGGCAGCGGTGCGCTGGTGCTTTACGGACTCTCCGGTTGCAACGGTGCTGCGGCAGCAGGTCTGCTTTGGGATTGGCCATAGAAGCTTTCTGCCATTCGCTCAGCTCTGCTTCACGAGAACGACCGGTGTCGGTAGATACTCGACGCCCGCATTCTGCAGAAGGGTCTTTCCCTGACCGTTGAGGATGAACTGCTCGAACTGGCGCGCTAGGGCCGGGTGCGGAGCGTCGCGCAGATCCACGATTGTGTACGTGATCTTATCGCTCATCGAAGCCTTGCCCGGGAGCGGTACGAACCTCAGCCCTCGCGCAACGGCTTCCGTTTTATAGAAGAAGCCGACGTCGGCCTGACCGGTGTCGATGCGCGCCAGCAGATCCTCCTCTGGGAAGATCTGGGCGCTGTTCTCAGGGTCGCCGAGAATCCGCTTTGCGCCATCGGCCCCGGCGAGAAGCGTCATCGCCTCGACGGTGTAAACACCCTTGGGATCGAGCTTAGGGTCGGTCCGGCCGATTACAAGCCCCGGTGTAGATAGTGCGGAGAGGATCGGAGTCTTGCCGGCTGCGATGCTCTCGAACAGCGCGGAATGCTTCGAACGATTCGACCATCCGATCCCGAGGCTCGTGGAAGCGAACGTTTCAGCGTCGAGGACCTTGGAGCCGAGCCCTAAGACGATCTTCGAGTCGACGCTGATGAAGATGTCCGGCCGCTTGACGCCCGCGGAAATGAGATTCGCAAGCATTTTGCTTCCACCGCCTTGTCCTTGGAAGTCGATATCCTGCTTCGCGAGCGCAGCCTTAATTGAGCCCTCCATCGGCGTGACGAGCGACCCGGCGTACAGTACCGAGACTACCTGCGTGGCGGCGATCGCGGGTAGGGTCAAGAGTGCCGCAAAGGCCAACGTCAGGCTCCATTTCCACATCTCGAACATTCCAATAATCCTCCGAAGGTTCTATGATAGCATCGGGGGCGCGACTAAGGATACGTCACAGACGATACCGTAAGCGAACCAACGCCGAGCGCGCCATTGGATAGGCTTCGGGCACGTAGCCTGCCGTTCCGTAGTTCCAAGGCACCGCCGGATTTTGGCCATTATTCGTCGGTACGCCGTTGCCGAGCGTAAAGAGGCACCTCTTGCAATACTGCGCTCCATACGCCCGTTCGTAGAAGAGATTGCCGCCCGTATAGCCCGGAGGCCCGATAAGATAAGGGTTCCCTTGAAGTTGGGTCGGTGTAGCGATGCCGAGGATATTTACGACGTCGAACATAGCGGTCAAGTGGGGCGAGATATCGCACTCCAGGTGCAGGGACGTCAGGGTCTGCGGCGGCGTGCGCAGCGTATTCGGATCGGCCCCTTCGCTCGTGCCAAGCGTCGCACCGTAAGGGTTGGTCTGAGCGTTGAACGGCAACGACGGGTTCTTGAGAAAATAGTAGTTGAAGCCGGGGTTTATGAAGTTATCATTCGGAACTTGCGTGGGTACGCCGTTAACTATCTGCCACACCCTCGTGCCGTTGCCGTACGGATACCCGCTTTCGTACGAAAGCATCGGGGTGACGCGCAGGCGACGGTGAGCGAAAGCAAACTCGTACGAAGCCGTCGCCGTGAAATCGGGAATGTAGTTGGCGGGAAAAAGATGTCCCGCGAGGATCGCCGGGGCGTTTAGATCGTTGAACGCGAACTGGTAGATGCTCGACGAATAGGTGCGGTTGTAGTTGGCGTTAAGCGTGAAACCGCCGGCGTTCGCCCAAAACTCCAACCCGTGCGATCGCAATTGTCCGGCATTGGTCGGAACGCCGATAGCGTTAGGGTTTTCACCGGCGTTGGCTGCATTGCGGTAGTTTGTCGGCAGCACGTCGATGACGTTCTTCTCCATCTCGACGAAGTACGTCAGTCGAACTTGAATTGGTCCTCCGTGTTCGTAAGAGAACGCGTAATCGTCGGCAGTTTCAGGTGCTAATGGAAAGCTTGGTACCGACCCGCCGGCATTTCCGCCGGAATCATCGCTGCAAGCGCTGGCAGGCACGCAAGTTCGTTGCACCTCCAGCGGTAGCGGCGGGGTCGATGTATGGTCGAAGTTCGCCCGGAATCCGTTGAGACCGGCGAACGTATAGGCGAGTGCAAGGTGCGGGTCGAGAGCGCCGTCGCCATAGATTACGTTGTCGCTCGTCTGCGAATGCTGCCCGATGTAGCGAAGCGATCCCATGGCAGAAAAATGCGGCGTCACGCTCCAGGTGTCGCTAAGGTATACGAGATATTGATTCAGCCGCGGTGCCGCCGTGATGATTTGCGGTACGGTCGGCACGATCTGGTAGATGCTACTGGTATTAACATCGTATTGCGCGCCTGCGCGTATATCGTGCTTTTCGTTGGCTTGGTCCTCGTAGTCGTATCCGATGCCGTCCTCACGCTGATATTGCGTCGAATAAAGCGAGATCACCCCATCGGAAAAGGAGAGGTCATCCCACTCGGGGCCGTTCGCGACGGCACCGACCTGGGACTGAAAGAGCTGCAATCGCCCCAGTGAGTGCTGCCAATCGTGAATCCATTGCAGCTTTTCAATACTGTAAGTGCCGCGTGCGATCGAGGGCGTGTCGACTTGTGTATTCGGATTCGCCGGTTGGCCCGGAAAGGCAACGCCCGGGGCGTTGAAGGTCGACCACTGCAGCCCTTGGTACGGGGAGTCGTATTGCTGATACGCAGCCGCTCCCGTCAGAAACGTGCCCGAGAGATCGTCGTGCGGCGTCGCGGCGTAATGGAGATTTCCGGCTATCGCGTATTGCGAGCGAGTTTGGAAACCCAGCCCATATGTGCCTTGCTCGGCGGGATAGAACGTGTATCCGTCGCCGTAGGCAAAATACTCGTTGCCGACCGTTGACGACAAGGCGTATCGCCACTTCAGATCCGGCGTGGCTCCCTGCTGGCTAAACTTCAGCTCGCCGAGCTGTGCGCCGATGCCGTCCGCAATTTCGAGCGACGTCTTTGCCGGATACGTACCGACGAGCGGAATCTCGTTGACGACGCCACCTAGGGCGTTTTGGCTCTCGTCGCTGTAACCGCCCAACGTCACGGTGTCGGCGCTAACTCCGACCGTGCCAAGCTGCGCGCCGACGATGTTTCCGCCGGGTTCGGCGATAAGCCCCTGCGGAACTGGAACCGAATCGTAGTCGTAAACCGTATCCTGTACCTTTCCGCCGCGAACGATGACATTGGCAAACGAATCCTGTTGGACGCCTGGGACGTTCGATATCGCCCCCTGAATCGTGTCGCGGGAGTAGTTAGCCAATCCGGACGAGGAGGCTTGAGGATTCGCAGCCTGTGCCTGCTCGCCCGCAACGGTGAAAACGTCTGCCGGGTTTCCGACCGTAAAGGTTTGATTTTTCGCGCGCACTTGAGCGATTTCTTTGAGCGAGGGACGCAACGTGAACCGAAGCAGCTCGTGCGCCCCCGGCAAGACGACGACGGTCATCGTCGATTGCTCGTAGCCGTTGAGCTCTACGCGGACCAGGTACGTATCCGGAGAAACGCCCAAGATCGTGAAGCGACCGCCGGCATCGGTCGTCGCAGAGTAACGGCCGGTAGGCGCGTCCGCGCTGACGAGAGCCCCGCTTAGCGGCTTTCCAGCCGTTGTGAGGACGGTACCTAGAACGGCGCCGTTGGTAAGCTCGGCACCACGTGTTGCAACGGTGGTGAGCATGATGGCGATAAACGCGCAGAACGAGCGCGTAAGTCTTCGCATGCGTTCGATCTCCCCGGGGGAGATCGCGTTGCGCGCTCTCCCCGAATCTATGCTATGAGTTGTCGAGCAAGAATCGAACGAGGCGGCGCGCGCAAACCGAGCGAACCATCTACGATGGCCGGCGGACCGTGAACTACGTCGAGAACGAACGCCGATCGCTGGACCATTCCAGGCGTCGTAGCGTCGGCATGAAGTTTTCGCAGAAACGCGACGAAGACTTCGGTAACTAAGCCGCTGGCCCGGCGCGCGCTGCGAATCGCGGCACGCAGGGCATAGTGTACGATCGCGCCCATCACCACAAAAGTAACGACGAGCGGCAGCGCATGCGACAGAACGACGGAGCGTGGATCGAACGGCGATGAGCCGCCGAACCGCGTCTCATAGCCCTCCATGGCGATCACGCACAGCAGGCTGCCAAAGAACGAACAAGCCATGTCAACGAAGCGTATCCGCAAATCGCTGATGCGGGACAGCAGCGGGTCGCCGGGGTAAATGCGTGCGAGTAGCACGAACAGCGCTAGTGAGAGCGTGACGACCGCACCTAAAATCAGGGTTGGCAGAACGGCCTCGTGCTGGTTGTCCCGGAGAGCGCCGCCCAGCCAGCCGCTGTTCTCAGCGAACTCGATGCTGACGTCCGAACCGACGGCCGTAAGAATGGCGGTCGCGAGCGCCGCCCAGCCGCGGATGACCGCAAAACGCATTTCTTCAGTTTTAGCACGGATCGCTTCGGTACGCATCACTTTTGGGGCGCGGGCAGCGTGTTCGGTGCGAGTAGGTTTGCGAGCGCCCGGAAAAGAGCGACCGCGCCGAGTCCGGCGTTGCCTTGGGCATCATAAGCGTCGGGACCGTTCGTCGCTTCTACCGCAATCGTCAGCCTCTGTGCGGGGAGGTAGCCGACCGCACCCGACGCGCCGGCGAATCCGAGTGTTTGCGTGATCCAGGGGCCAGAAAGTATCACGCCGAGGCCGTAGCTCAACTCCGCGGTGCCTTGTTGACAGGCTGGACATCCCGTCTGCGCATGCCCGAAACCGAGAAGGGTTGGTGAGATCTGCGCTTTTGAAGACTCCGGCGATAAGAGCTTACCGGATGAAACCGCCTCGAGCGAGCGAGTCAGATCGGCGATGTTGGTCGTCTCTACCGCACCTTCGATCGTCGTCCACGAGGGATTCCAGTACGTCGCCTCCTCGTAAAACGGTACATCCGGTTTGATGCCGAGAACCGCCCGGCGTTCCGATGTAAACGCGTGCAAAACGGGCTCTGGAACGACAGGCGTCGTGGACGCCGTCGTCTCCTTGAGCCCCATCGGCTCCAGAACGAACTGCCGGAGTGCATCGGCGAGCGGCATACCTGCGATCTTTTCGAGGACTCGGCCGAGGACCACGTAGTTGGTGTGCGAGTATCCCCAGTTCGTGCCCGGTGCGAACTGTGACGGCTTAGAAACTCCGATTTGGATCAACTCCTCGGGCGTCCACTGCCGGAAGGGATCGCGGTAAAGAGCTTCTTGGAACTCGTCCTGATAGACGTAGTCGGCGTACCCGGACGTCATTTGCGCGAGATCCTTTAGA
The DNA here is from genome assembly GCA_049578945.1 of Candidatus Cybelea sp. Lineage (GTDB taxonomy): Bacteria > Vulcanimicrobiota > Vulcanimicrobiia > Vulcanimicrobiales > Vulcanimicrobiaceae > Cybelea. The sequence continues at coordinate 29,614 of JBAUMX010000013.1, forward strand.
GTGATCTGGTTCGCGCGCGGGAGGTCGGGAAAGAAGGTGGAGAGCTTGGTCTGCAGCGTGACCTTTTTCTGGTCGACGAACTCGAGCAGGAGCGTCGAAATATACGTGAAAGCCAGCGCGCCGTTGCGAAAGTGCATGTCGTCAGTGGCCGGCACTCCCGTCATCGATTCGCCGAAGGCTCCGGTATACACGTCGTTAGCGTTCGAGCGCACCTGTACGATGGCCGCCCTTAAATGATTCGCAGCCATGAACGTGCGAGTGACGCTTGGAATCGAAGCAACGGACGACGTGTCGGCGGCCGTCGAGCGACAGGGCAGCGCGAAACTCGCACCGATCGCTAAGAGCGCGGCGGCAGCCCTCAAAAAGCTGCATAGGGCGTTCATCAACGATAACCTGCGCGGCTGGGCCCGCTTGGCCCTCTTTCACACCGGAACCCCTCGCAGGCTCGGCTTCGCTTACGAGGTTTACGCTATATCGTGACCTAACGTTACCGGTTATCGTTTGCTTTACTAAGAGGAGGTAGATTTTATGCGCCATTTTGGCCGGTCGACGGTGATCGTTCTCTCGTTCTCAATGCTTCCGTTGGTGTGCGCGGCAGCTCCCGCGTGGGAACCGGCAACCGCGACCAATGTTGACGCCGGCGCCAGCCCGTCGACGTTTATCGTCCAGGCATTGGTGACGTTACCTAACTCTTGCTATGCCGCGCGGATTCGGTCGACGCCGATTTCCCTCCAAACACCCCGATCGTTCTACGTCGAACAGCGGGCGCCGTCTTCACCCTGCAATAGCAGCAGTGCCTATAAGTGCACCGTCGTCAGTCCGGGCTTTCCCTTGCCGATTCCTCACATGATCGACGTCGTCTCGAAGGGGCCGCAGAGATGGAAGGTTGCGGTCAAAACGCATGAGCCGGCAGCTACTCCGCCCGTATGCCGGAAGGGCTAGCCACACCAGAAAGCGGTCGACGTAGCTTCCGGATCCCAAACAGCGCTGCGCCTTTCACCGGTGGCCTTACCCTTCGATTGCTCCGGGTCGCCGGGGTACAAGATGCGACGTTACGACGAATCAAGGCGGCCGACGTCGTTTTGGTACCGCTTCTTGCCTTGGTCCCGCTGCTGTTACTATCCGCAATCGAGGGCAAGCTGCTTCCCGGAAGCTTCGCCGGCCCGTTCCTGCTCGATCTCTCTCGTCCTCGTCGACATCTTATTTTAGCCGACGACGGCAACTACTGTGGAGGCGTAGCGACTGGGATCATCACGTGAGCATACGGCGTGTCGGGCCACATCACGTACGGCTTGGTTGGATCGGGATCGGCGGTCGTGGGATATCCCAGCGACTTTGCGGCCGATCCCACGATCATGACGTGCGGTCCCGTTTTGACCCAGTGATTATCGGAAGTGCCCGTTTTCGCATAGGGATCGGTGTTGCTGGCGCCGTTATCGCCGGCTAGCATGTAAACGAAGCCGATACCGTCGGGCGGTACGGCGTGCTTCATCAACGCTTGCGCCCATAGCAACGCGTTGGCGTCCAAACACATCGCGTCGTATGGGTCGGCAAGCATGCACGTGAAGCCGTTCGACCCGGTCTGGAGGGTACGCATCGTGCCGTCTTTTTGCATCTGCACGATCGTCGCGCCCTTGACCACGGCCGGAGGCGCGGCGGCCGCAACCTTTGCCGTATAATCGGAATCCGACATTGCCGTGTCTTGGGCCGCGGCCGCGAGCGGCACGCAGAGAAGAGCAACTATGAACCCAAGAGTTGATGCAGCGTAACGCGACATGATGTTACCTCCCATAGGAAAGGGATTCACGCTTAAGGCGCGACTCTGAAAATGGTCCCCATTTGACTCGCCCCGCCCAAAGACGTCGTGCCATAGAGCACTCCGTTAACCACCGCGAGAGGTGCTCTCGGATCCGAACCTTCGGATGTAGATTGGAACGCGTGGAGCACGTGCTCCTTGCCCGAAGTGCTCTCGCTGAAAATGGTTCCAAGATTGGGCGTTCCGCCACCCGCGGTCGTACCGTAGAGTTCGCTTTTGACGGCGACTAGAGCCGCTTCGGGATTGGCACCATCCTTGCCGCCCTTAAAGTCGTAGATCACGTGCTCGCCGCCGCCGGTCGTCGCGACGAAAGCCGTGCCGTTGAAGTGTTTGCCGCCGTTGTTGGTGGTACCGTAAAGCTTGCCACCGACGTTGATGAGGCCAGCCTCGGGTTCTGAACCGTCGAAGCCGCTGCCGAACGAGTGAATGATTTGCTCGCTCCCCGACTTGCTCGTTTTGAAAATCGTACCGGTGCCATTCTTACCGCCGGCGGCGGTCGTTCCAAAGAGGGTTGAACCGACGACGGTTAGGTTCGCGAACGGACCCACTCCATCGCTGCCGCCTTTGAAGCGGTAGACGGCGCGTTCTTTGCCGCCGGTCGTAACCGAGAAGACCGTACCGCAGCCTTGCGTACAGTTCGTGCTGCCACCGCCGGCGTCGGTCGTTCCGTAGAGCACGCCGCCGTCGGCAATGAGCGCAGCGTAGGGCGCCGCGCCATCGTTGCCGCCCGCGAAACTGTAGAGAAGATGCTCGGTTCCAGATTTGTCGATGCTGAAGACGGCTCCAAAACCATGAGTGCCGCCCGCGGTCGTCGTGCCGTAGAACTTTCCCGATAGAACGACGAGACCGGCCGCCGGCAAGACGCCGTCCACGCCGTGGCTCCCAAAACTATACAGAACGCGCTCTCTGCCGCCGGCACTGGTTGCGAAAACGGCGCCGGCAGCTCCCTGACCGCCTACCTGTGCCGTGCCGTATAGCGTACCGTTCAACGCAACCATCCCGGCCGCGGGCGAAGAGGCATCGGGAAGGCCCTTAAAGCTGTAGAGCGATTCAAATCCGCCAGCCTCCGGATGCGACGCTAGCCGCGACGTGAGCAGCGCCGGCAGTGTCCCCGAGCCGCCCGTATGCGCACAAGCCGAAAGAACGGCACACGCCAGGATCGCCAAAAGACCCCTCATCATGATGGAGTCTACGATGCAATCGTCAAGAGAGCGTCAAGATGGGCCTGTGCGGCCTTCAAGGAACGCCGGCAGCCCGTAAGTTTCGCGGGCCGTTTGCCCCATACACTACTTGGGCCGATTGGCTCACTTTGTCGCGCGAAGCTGTGTTAATCGCAGGCCGAGCCGCATGCCCGCTGAATCCATCGCAGCCACTCTCAATCTCCCAAGCATCATAGTGCGCAGAAAGGACTGCAAACATGGCCACAACGGCGAAGCTCCAGCGGGACGCCGTCGCCCTCGACCCTCAACACTACACGGTGGAAGCCGAAAACGATACCGTCCGCGTGATTCGCGTTCGCTACGGCAGCCGAGAGAAATCGGTCATGCACCAACATCAGCGCGGGATCAGTGTCTTTCTGACGGATGCCGACTTTATGTTCACATTCTCGGACGGTAGAGTCGATCGCGTTCACGCGAAGAAGGGCGATTTCTTGAGCTTCGACGAGGCGTGGGAGCATAACGCTGAGAACAATATGGATCAACCTTTTGAAGCGATCTACGTCGAAGTGAAATCGTAGTCTACTTCGCCTCTTGCAGAAGTTGCTGAACGTCGATGCCGCGCTTCACCGGCCACAGCAAACTCCACGATAAACGCAGGGTTGTCTGCGGTGCAGCTAGCGGACGCACGACATTTGTGTAGTACAGCAATGCGAGCTGCATCAGCTGATCGCCGTCCTTAAAAGTCTTTGAAGCACCGCCGCCTAACGGCACCGTCCATTTGGTTCCCGGCAGGCTCGCGTTTGAAGTCATGATCGGCGCGGTCGTGATCGCCCATCCGCCCTTCAAGTTGTAGTTAACGAATGGCTGAGCGAGAAAAGAGTTGACACTCGGACGATAGGGTAGTCCGGCGACCGACCAAAGCTGCGTCACCAACGCGCCGAGCACCCAGCTCCCCGGCATTAACAACGCAACGGCATCAGGCCCGGCGGACCACTTGCCGGAGCCGAGCGTGTTCGGACTCGCGGTGGGAAACTGGAGGATCGGCCCTACGGCCCAGATGAGCGCGCCGGGCTTCGTTTTTGGCGCAAAGAACAGCTGTTCTTGAACGTCGCTGAGGCCGAACGTCGAAGGGCACCCGCCCGGCGAAGCACAGACCGTTGGCGACTCCGGCGACGGCTGATTGACGACCGGAACGATCGTTCGCGCGATGAGATTCATCTTGTTGCTCAACATGATCGGGATAACCGGCTGCACGTTGAGGTTGTACTGGAGACGAGTGTACGGGCCGAAGCCGTAGTTAAAATTGTTTTGGAACGGGAGAACGGCAATGTTTCCAACCGGATTCTGCGAGGTCTTGACAATCGCCAACCGCAGCGCTTCCTGCTGCGCCGGCGAGAGCTTGCTCGCGTCAAAACCGCCGGTATCGGCGTTCGTACCCCCGCCCGCAGCTGATGGCGCGGCCGGGCTTGAAGATGGCGACGGTGCGGCCGTCTGCGCGCACGAAGCTCCCGGTACGGCCAACCAAAGCATCATTGCGGTAACCATAGCTGCGCAACTGAGTATCGTTGCCCGGGTGGGTCTCATGTCGGCTACATTTTGATCGGCATTAGTAAAGCCTCCCAAGACTTGGCGTCCGGGACTCATGCGGCTGCGTGCAGAACGGCCTCGCGGACATGGCAGAATCCATCATGTCGGTTCCGCTCGTCGAATCGCCGCGTCTGCGCCTGCGTGGCCACCGTCGCGACGATCTCTCGCATTGCGTGGCGATGTGGTCGGATCCGAACGTAACGAAGTTTATCAGCGGACGGGCAGCCTCCGAACAACAAACCTGGGCGAGGCTGCTTTCGTATGTCGGACACTGGGCCCTTATGGGCTTCGGATATTGGGCGATCGAAGAGAAGGCGTCCGGCCAGTTCGTTGGCGAGGTTGGCTTTGCGGATTTCAAGCGAGAGATTGCGCCTTCGATGAGAGGTAGCCCCGAGCTAGGATTCGCGCTGGTCTCCCTCGTTCACGGGAAAGGATACGCTACGGAATCCGTGCGCGCGGCGCTCTCCTGGGCCGACGCTCGTCTGCCGCACCCACGTACCGTGTGCCTAGTGAGCCCGCAGAACCTGGCCTCGCTACAGGTGGTAAAGAAATGCGGCTACGAACCGTTCGAGCAGAGCCTCGTCAACGAAAAGCCGGTGCTGTTTCTCTCTCGCAATACTCCACTTCGAGATCGCGAGCGAGACGGCGGCTAGCCCGTCATTTTCCTATCATAACCTCAGTGGCTTTAACGATTACGACCACCTCGTCGCCGGTCTTCAGTCCGAGGCGTCCCGCCGATGAGGCCGTAATCGCCGAGATCATCGTGCCGCCCTCGATATCGACGGCTACTTCCGCCATGACCGCTCCAGTAGACACCGACTTCACGCGACCGCGAAGCTGGTTGCGAGCGCTAATTTCCATGTTCGATCCCTTTCATCGCGTAGCAACGAGCAGTTTATTCGTCCGTTGGGCTTAGGGAAACGGGCCCGCGGGCGATGCGCTCGCCGTTATTGTAGCCCACGCCCGTTGTACCGCTTGGTAGAGCTCCGGATTGTTCTTTAGGCCGTACTCGGGATTCTCTTCGGGTTGGGCCATGTATTCGTAGATCGTGATGGTGGGCGTTGAGGGAGCGAGATTCACGATCGTCTGATAAAGATCGGCGGCGCGTTTTTGGCCGATTTCCGTTACGTAGACCTCCGGGATCGACCCATCGGCAGCGACTCCGACCGCGGCACGCATCACGCTCATTTCGTGAGGCATCAATGCCGGCACTACTCCGTAGGGGTGGAAGCCGAAACCGCCCACCGGGGCGCTCGGGTCGGCGCCGCGCAGTATCGAGGCCAGCGTCTCCGTCCACGGCAGATCGCTTCCGGAGGTGCCGCTGGTGAGGACCCTGACCCCCAAGCGCGCAACGATCGGAGCGACCCGAAGGTAGAACGCCGCGTATTCCTTTACGTCGGAGAAACCGTTCGCGCGAAGATCGGCTTCGTTTGCGATCTCAGCGTAGCGCACACAACCCGGCTCGCGTTGCGTGTAGCGAGAAAAAAACTCGGCGACGTTGGCGATGAGGTCCTCGTTTCCGTTCTTGTCGTCCCGCGGACTAGGCACGATGATCATTGCGTGCAGTCCGGCGCTGCAGATCGCATCGAGTTCCCGGTCCTCCCGGCGCCAGCGCTGTGACTCGAAGGCCAACCCATCCGGACGCCATCCGGTGCGCACGTAGGTCGCGTGGAGGTTATCGCGGATATCCTGCATGACCGCGGGGCTGAAGTATTTCTTGAAATAGCGTGGCCCCTGGCGTCCTCCAATTGCCGGCAACGCGATGCCGAGCTCGGCGATGCGCGGCGTTGTCGTCGCTTGCGGCCGTGCCTGCGAGTCACCGGCACCTGACGCGAAGATCGCGCCGGCGAACGCGACAGCAAAGATCAATTCGCTTTCGCGGCCTCCCTACAGCCGAAAGGTTCGACGCGTGACGCATTGTAACCCGGTGACGAGATGGAGAGCATTATCGGCGCGTTTAGCAGGTGAAACACGCCGCAACCTGAACTCTCAAGGCCTGGGATGGAGCTCCCTTAACCGCCGCGTTAGCGGCTGATGGCTCCTGTCGCACAGCATACTTTTGACAGGAGCTTTTTAATTTGCATCAGTTCGTAGACACCAATAACATGTGGATGGTAGCGGGCGTCTGGATGCTATTGGCCGCCGTCAGTGCATTCATCGCCATCCGCGTCAAGATGCCCGCGGCGCTCGTTGAAATCGTCATCGGCATGATCGCCGGCAATTTGATCGCTCTGCGAACCAACGCGTGGATCGATTTCGTGGCAGGCTTCGGCAGTATTCTCTTAACGTTTCTGGCGGGCGCTGAGATCGACCCCGCGGTCCTTCGGAGGCAGCTGCTGCCTTCGACTGCGATCGGCGCAGGCTCGTTCGGTGCTCCGTTTTTTGCGGCGATGGCGTTTACATACTTCTTCGGACACTGGACGTTGGATGCGTCAAAAATTGCGGGCATCGCAATGTCGACTACCTCGGTGGCGGTAGTCTATGCGGTGATGGTTGAATCGGGGCTAGCCGGCAGAGAGTTCGGGCAGTTGATTCTTGCCGCGTGCTTCTTCACCGATCTGGGCACGGTCGTCGCGCTCGGGCTTTTGTTTGCAAACTATAACCTTTGGCTTGCGGCGCTAGCGGCGGCAATCGTCGCGGCCGTGGCGATCGTTCCAAGGTTTCTGCCTCGCGTCATCGATCGTACGCGGCGCTACGTTAGCGAGCCCGCGCTGCGAGTTCTCTTCGGCGTAATCTTCTTGCTGGCCGCGCTGGCCACGTACGCGAAGAGCGAGGGCGTCCTGCCCGCCTACTTCTTGGGTCTCGGATGCGCCGGACTGATGATGGCCTACCCGGACGTAAAGCGACGGCTCCAAACGATGACGATGACACTCCTCGCCCCATTCTATTTCCTCAAGGCCGGGACTTATATCGAGTTCAGCGCCGCGATCGGCAGCGCGGGGCTGATTGCTGCAATGTTCTTTCTCAAGGTCATCGCCAAGATCGTTGGAGTCTTCCCGCTCGCCCGGTTCGTCTTTCGATATCCGAGCTCAAACGCTAACTACCTGACGTTGATGATGGCGACCGGCCTCACGTTTGGAACGATTTCTAGTCTGTACGGCTTGACGCATCACTACATCAACGAGGCCCAATATACGACACTGGTAACCGTCGTGATCTTGACGGCGGTCGTTCCGACAGCGATCGCGCAAGCGTTGTTCAAACCGAGCGAAGAACCCGAAGAAATGGAAGCCGAAGTACCATGAAACCTAGCTTCCGAGAATGTTGATTGCGCGGGCGCCCAGGGCGATCACCGTGACGAGCGAGATGACGCTTTGAACCGTCATCAACATTTTCATGCGCGTCGTGAGCGGAAGGACGTCAGTTGGACTGAATGCGGCAGCGGTGTTAAACGCAAACGCGAAGTAATCGGCGAACACTGGTCGCCAGTCGGCCGGGAAGTTATCGGATGGGTCCCCGTGTGAGAACGAAAGATCCGACCTGCCGTGAAAGCCCGCAACGCGGCCGCTGGGGCCGCCTCGATCGATCTGCCAGTACGCGAGCGAAAAGACGAGGATGTTGGTCGCCCAAATCGCGATTGAGGTCGTGAGGAGCGTCATGCCGCTGATATTTGAGTGGGCTTTTGCCATATCGCGCACGAGTATCGCCAGCAAAGCGAGCTGAAAGCACGTCGCAAGCGGAAGAATGATTACAGCTGCGTAACGCTCGGCGCGGCTCCAGAAGGCTCGGTTCCGCGCGAACTGTGCCGCGAGCATTGGCACGGCCAGCGCTAAAGCGAGTAGGAACGGAAGGCCTTCCGGCAACAGTTGATAGCGGCTCGGCAGGATTGACAGGATCACAGGCAGCGCAATGAGAGCAATTACAGCAGAGACGCGAGACTCGGGTCGGGAGCCGGCAGCGTCGCTCGCGGCGCGGGTTTTCATCGAAAACCCTTGAATAGGATAACGAGCCCGTCCGCCATCAACTGCAGCGCTAGCGCGACTTGCAAAATGCCGAGGACGGCGCCCAGCATCTGAAGCGGCGCTCCAAGCCAGTGCAGCAGCGGCTTTGCGTAGAGCATCGCGAGCATATCCAGAACCATCACGACGAGCAACGCTGCGATGATAACGAGAGTGGTCTGCAGCTGAAGGGCGATCAAGCAAATGAGAAGCGCTATGCCGTAGGGCGTGACGATCGCGTTGAGCGAGGCCCGGCCGGCGAGTTTGGCATCCGATACCGTCTCCTGCACAGGCGTGGCGCGGCGCGATGCCGAGGACGGCTGCAGCACGAGTGAAAGTGCGACGAGGAAAAGTACGACGCCGCCCGCGAGCAACAACGCGCCAGGTGAAACGTGCCACTTTGAAAGGATCTGGGTACCCAGGAATGCCGCGACGAGCAGAGAGACGGTCGCCACGCCGGCGGTGCGTAACGCGAGCTTCCGGCGCTCATCGTCTGAGAGGCCGCCGGTAAGGCTCGCAAAGGAACCGAGAACCCGGAGCGGGCCGACCATAACAAATAAGAAGGTAAAGACTTCACCGAATCCGATTCGCGTAGGAACCACCGCTTGCACCTCCCGGGCAGGATCGTACCACCGCCCGCTTGCATTGTAAATTAAACGAGTCTTTTGGCAACCGAGCACCGGGTTCGAAGGGATGAGTTATGGGAACGAAAAGCCTCGGCACTTACTCATCGGATTTTGGAGGCACTATGTTTCGCACTATCTTTCGACGATCGTTGCCCGGTTTGGCGGCCGTTCTCGCACTCGGAGGGCTCGCGCTTTCGAGCTGCAGCGGCGGAGGCTCGCTGCCAAACACCGCAAACTCCTCGTTGCCGAACGCGGCAACGTCCCCGCTTCAGTCGCAATCGCTCCTAAACTCGCTGGCGCGGCGGCAGTCTGCCTCAAACGCGCTGTACGTAAGCGACTGGTTCGGCAAATCCATCTTCCGCTTTGCGCGCAACGCAGATGGTTCGCTCGTAACTCCGGCCGGCTCGTCGCTCGTTCTCTCGTACAACCCCGGCCCGATTGCTATTGGCCACGGCGGCCTCTTCGTCACCGATGAGGATGCCGAATCGCTCTTCGTCTACGCGAGGCACGCCACCGGGTACGATCAGCCTCGGCGAGAGTTGACGCTCCCGTTCGTACCGAGCTGCGTCGCGGTCGACGGCGCCGGGCACGAGTTCGTGGGCGGCTTTACCAACGGCTACGTCGCCGTCTACGCACCGGGCGCGCAAGGCAACGCAGGCACTCTTCAGCGAATCGCGCTGCCCGACGGTCATGCGGACATCAACGGCGTCGCGGTCGACTCGTCCGGCAATCTCTACGTTTCGGATACCAATGAGATTAGCGAGTTCACTACTCCAGTGACGAATCCAACCCTCAAGCGGGCAATCGTCGGCACGGGTCAGCAAAATACGCCGACCGGCATGGATATCAATAATATGACGGGCACGCTCTATGTTGCCAATGCCGGCGACAACAACATCATCGAGTACACTCGCTCTGCCAACGGCAAGAGCCACCCGCATCGTACGATCTCCTCGTCGAATCCTGCGTTAAAAGGCCCAGTCGGCGTTGCGCTGGCCGGATCGGTGCTCTACTCGACGAGCGGCTCCAACGCCAACGGACCAGCTTCGGTCTTCGTCTTCGACGCGTCGAAAGGACAGCAGACTCCCAAGCAGGTCGTGACGGGATCGTACCTCGCGCTCCCAATCGGCGTAGCTCTCGGCCCCTAAAGCACGCCTAGCGAGGTATCGGGCTGGCGCCAAAACGCCGGCCCTTTTATTATGCGCTCTGCTGGAGGTCGATCGTGATCTTGTCGATCTTTCCGGTGAAAGCGAACGGCAGATCGTAGGTGAAGTCAATCGGTGAGCCAACGTCCATGCCGACGTCGAGGCCTTCGCCGAGCGAAAACGCAATTGGGATCGATCGTTCCATCCGGCCCTCTGCGATGGTCTTACCGTTGGCCGTCATGGTAATCTTGCCGCCTTTGCCCGTGCCGCCGCCGTCGTAGGAGAAATCGACGGCCAGCTTACATGGGCCGGGAGGCAACGCGTCCTTGGCCGTAAACGTCGGTCGATCGATGCTCAGGAAGTTGTAGACGAACGTCGGCTTGCCGTCACGAAGGTAAAGACCATAGCCTCCCTCGAGCCCGCCGTGCGTGACGATCATGCCGTTTGCGTCGCCCTCCGGCATTTCAATATCCGCAGTAATTGTCCAAGACTTGTTGCACATCGGCGGCGACGCGGCGTCGGGAAGGCCGATCGTGCCGCGATAGTAGTTCGTGCTCGTGCGGCCGGCGGTCAGACTGGGACGGCCCATCGCCTCGGCATTCATCCTGATCGTTCCGCGCCAGTCGATCGGTAAGACGCTGTACTTCGAAGCCTCGACCCACCACATATCTTGGAGCTGACGCAGCTTCTCTGGATATTGCTTCGCCAGATCGTTGGCCTGCGAGAAATCTTCCTCGATATTATAGAGTTCCCACGGCGCCTTGTCGGGATCCCAGTCGCCGCGATTGGGATCCCACGGTACGAAGGAAGGAGACGATGCCATCCAGCCGTCGTGGTAGAGTCCGCGATTGCAGCCGAGCTCGAAGTACTGGGTCTTGCGCTTGCTCTCGGCTTTTGCATCGTCGAATGTGAAAGCAAAGCTGATTCCTTCGATCGGTTTCTGCTGTACGCCGTTGAGTTCGACCGGCGCCGTGACACCGCAGAGCTCGTAAATCGTCGGGACCAGGTCGATTGTGTGCGTGAACTGCGTGCGCAGGCCGCCTTTGTCTTCGATCCGTGCCGGCCAGGAGACGATCATCGGATTGCGCGTTCCGCCGAAATGGCTTGCGACTTGTTTCGTCCATTGAAACGGCGTGTTCATCGCGTGCGCCCAGGCGGACGGAAAATGATTGAAGTGCTTAGGGCCGCCGAGCTCGTCAATCGCCTTGATGTTATCCTGCCAGTGTTCCGCGAATCCGTTGAAGAAGAGATTCTCGCAGAGCGAGCCTTCAAGGCCGCCTTCCGCGCTCGCGCCGTTGTCGCCGGCGATGTAGATGACGAGGGTGTTATCCGAGCCCGGGAGCTGCTTCACGGCGTCCACGACTCGTCCCATCTCATAGTCGCATTGTGCCGCATAGCCCGCGAATACTTCCATCATGCGAGCGTAGAGACGCTTCTGGTCGGCGTTGAGCGTGTCCCACGCCGGCAGGCCCTTCGATCGAACCGTCAATTTTGTATCTTTCGGAACGACGCCGAGTTTCTTCTGTCGCTCGAGCGTGTGCTCGCGATACTTGTCCCAACCTTCGTCGAACTTGCCTTTAAATTTTTCGATCCATTCCTTGGGCGTTTGATGCGGAGCGTGCGTGGCGCCCGTCGCGACGTAGAGGAAGAAGGGTCTGCTCGGGGAGATGCTGCTCACCTCGCGAACCCAGCCGATCGCCTTATCGGCAATATCCGTCGTGAGATGATAGTTCGGGTCGGTCGATCTCGGGACGAGGTTGCGGTTCTCGTAGAGGATCGGATCCCAGTGGTTCATATCGCCGGCGTTGAAGCCGTAGAAGTAGTCGAACCCCAGGCCGTTGGCCCACCGGTCGAACGGACCGGCAGCGCTCGTCTCCCAAGTTGGCGTGTTGTGATTCTTGCCGATCCACGCGGTCATGTAGCCGTTTTGTCGCAGAACTTCACCCACTGTGCCGCAGTTTCGTGGCAAGATGCAGCAGTAACCGTCGTAGCCGGTGGCCATCTCCGTGATGCCGGCAAACGAGGTCGAGTGGTGGTTGCGGCCCGTTATAAGCGCAGCGCGCGTTGGGCTGCAGAGTGCGGTCGTGTGAAAGTGGTTATAGCGTAGGCCTTCCGCCGCCAGCCTGTCCATCGTCGGCGAAGGGATGCCGCCGCCGAACGTGCCGTACTGACCGAAGCCGCAGTCGTCGATCAGGATCAGCAGAACGTTTGGCGCGCCCTTCGGCGCTTCGACCGGTTGTGGGAACCGCGCCGGATCGGACTCGAGATACGTTCGCCCGACCTCGCCCGTAAAATGGAAGTCGGGGCGCGGCAGATGCTTGGGTGTGCTCGCCATTGTATTTCTCCCGTCGACTGGTGGGGCAGTTGAATGCGAGGGACCGCACGATTCTCCTCGTGCGGTCCGGCGTTTCGGTCGAGAGACGGTGACCGGTTACATGCCGATCGTAAGCGCGTTGCTCCAGGTCTTATGGGGTGCCTTGAACGACACGTGGAACGTGCCGGTAACGGTCGCCGTCGAGCCATTTGCGTGCGTTTGATTCGTCTTATCGATTACGTTGATGCACTGTTTGTCGCAGAGTTGAAACCCCGAGAACTGCCCCATTGCAGTGCTCTTGGACATGAAGTTCGATACCGTTCCGGAAACCGTCACGTTCTGCCCGTCATACGTTGATGTGCTGGCGAGAATCGCCGAGGGCGTCAGGGTCGCTGCGACGGCGCCAATCGGGAGCGCTGCGAACAGCACGGTCAAAAAGAAACGACGCATAGTAAAATTCCTCCTCCGCCCACGATGTTAGCACTCGCCTGCCTATGTGCAAGCGAGCGGGCGCTCCTATTGCTTCGCGGCCCAGGATTAGTCGCTAACGCACGTCCCAGGTTTCGGCGTCGACCGGAATCCACAGCATGTTCAGCCGGTAGCCTGTAACGCGATCGCTCAGCCCGATCATCCGGTCTTCGTAGTACAGCGGAATGACGGGAACGTCGTGGTGGATAAGGAGTTGAATGGCGTTGAAATCGCGCTCGCGCTGCGCCTGACTCGGCGTACTCGTCTGACTGTCAAAGAGCGCTTCGAATGGTTTGGAGCAGTAGAAGGAATGATTTTCATCGCCCTTGACGGCCTGTACGCAGCGGAAATTCAACGACTGTTCGGGGTCACTGCCTCCTACCCACGTCTCGCCCACGATGGTGGCTTTCCCGTTGCGCAACAGACCGTCGGGGCTGAACCAGATGCGAACGGGATTGGCTTTTATCGAGAGTTGCATGCCGATTGCTGCAAGCTGCTCCTGTACGAGCGTCGCTATCCGGACGTTGATCGGATCCTCCGAGTTGACACCGATCAGGCCGCCCAACGGCGCTCCGTTCTTGTAACGAACTCCGCGCTGCATCCGCCAGCCGGCCGCGTCGAGCTCCCTGCCCGCAGCTTCGACATCGTGCGTGTATGGCGGAATCACAACGCTCTTCCAGTGGATGATCGGCGGCGGAAGAAACGACCCGGCCGGCGGGTATTCGTTGCGCCACGCGGCGGCGAGTGCGGGATAGTCGAGTGCGTCGGCGATCGCTCGTCGTACTCGAACGTCGCGCGAGGGTGTCGCTTGCGTCTGAAGGTAGAGCAGACGAGTGGCGTTCTCGGGAAACCTTCGAACGCGGAGCCCGGGGACGCGCTCTGCCAGCGCGACGTTCTCGGCGGTAAGCGTTCCGACGTCGACTGCGCCCGATTGGAGCGCAACGAAGTTAGAGTTTAGGTTTGGAACGATCTTTAGGACGATCTGTTCGAGCCTTGGGCGCGGCCGGTAGTAAGGATTCGGCTCCAGAATGATGCGATCGCCTCGCAGCCACGATTTGACGCGGAACGGCCCGCTGCCGAACGGTGCATTTTCCCACGGGGTACCGACGACTTGCGTGTTCGTAAAAGCGTGCTTCGGCAGAATGCCGTAGACATAGTCGGCCTGCGCGAAGAGCACGCGGACCGCGGCGTTCCACGGTTGGCGCAATCGGATCACAACCGTGTGGGCGTCCGGCGTACGTAACGAGACGATGCGGCGATACGGCTCGACCGACGTCGAACGATTGCGGGGATCGAAGATGGCTCGATAGGTAAAGGCAACGTCGGCTGAGGTCAAGGGAACGCCGTCGGCAAAGCGCGCATCTGGGCGCAGATGATACGTGATTTGAGTTCCGTCCAAGGAGATGTCGCGATTACTCCGCGACGGGATGCGCGTAACGAGAATGGGAACGTCGCGGTTGTCGGACGAGAGGCCGACGAGCGTTTGGCAGAAGAGAGTGTCGAGCGCGATGATTTCTTGGTCGATCGCAACGAGAGGAACGAGCGACGCCGGATCGCCCGGATAAGCGATTCGCAGGACGTGCGGAGAGCCCGCGCCTACGCCGCCGCGCGTACACCCGCCCAGCGACGCGACTAAAAAAACGCCGGCGCTAACGGCTGCAACTAGATCGCTGTTCACGCCGGTCCGTTTCTTCGCGCATTTGCATCCGAAAACTTAGGCCCATGCCCGACGCACGATAACCAGGCGGTCGGTGAGCCGCTGTTGGTCCACGGCCGCCGTGATAAGATGGCGGCATGCCTAACTTCTCACGTGTGTTGGCTCTTCTGATCGCCGTAGCATTCTCGACCACCGGCATCGCAATCGCTCAGGCGCCGCCGCCCCCGGCACCAGGCATGTCGGCACCGTCCGCTAGTCAGCAAGGTAATCCCAATAAAAAGAAATGCAAGTCGAAGCCGGACGGTTGTAAGAAGCACAAACAGAACAAACAGAACAAACAGAGCAAACAGGGCCAGCCTCCGCAACAGCAACCACCGATGGCGCCGCAACAGCAGCAAGCCGCGCCGGCACCGCAACGGACCCCTTTGCGCTAAATCGACGCTAGCTCAGCCTCGACTCCCAGTCGGCGGGAACCTTGCCCTGCGGGCCTGGAACCGGTTGATCTTTGGGATGCGATCGGGGCGGCGCCAAGTGCCGGCCTTCCATGAATTCGCGCGTTTCATAATCATAGAACCAGCCTTCCCCGGGCTCGAAACTCGCGATAATCGGATGCCCGGTGGCGCGGAAATGCGCCGTAGCGTGCTTTCCCAAGGATTGATCGCAGCAGCCGATGTGACCGCACTCCGCGCATCTGCGTAGGTGAAACCACCAGCTATCCTCCGCCATACACTCGACACAACCGGTGCCGGAGGGCGGCACGTTCTCATTTACGCCGGCAACTCTTTCGCTCACGATGTCCGAGGGCTTTCGGCGCAGCGAGTTCTTTCCTTGCTATAAGAGAAACAGGCCCGCAGCACACAGGCCTGTTTCCCTTCTAGAGGACGTTGGAGATTACGGGCTGATCGCCGACCCTTCAGCCTGGATACTTATAGCGCATGAGCTTTACGAGGTTGGCGCCACGAATAATTCCCTGGGAGTGATAGGTCAAGCCCCACGAATCGATCGACGACATGTCGGGGAAGATGCATGCTTCGAGCGTTTGATCGCTCGAGCCCTGGTTGTACCATCCTCCGCCCGCGCCGGTGGTTCCGCCGAACTGGTCCGAGCCGCCGAGATACGAGCAGTAGCACGATGCCGGGTTCCCGTTGCACGATCCCGAGGGCGGCGGCTTCAGAATGTAGGCGAGGGCGGCCAACGTCGGCTTGGTGGTATACAGCGTGGTCAGCAGAATGTTGATCTGAGAGCCGTCCTTCTTACTGGTATAGGTGCAAAAGCTCTTTTTGCCGGCGAGAAAGAGCAGCTTCGATCCGTTGCTCCCGTAGACGGGGCGGCGAACGACGATCGCACCGTGGGTTTTCTGGCAATAGGCGGCTGCGGCGGCGTCGGCGGGCTCAACCCCGGCCGGCAGTTCCAAGTGAGCGGGCGACTGCAACGAGGCAAGCGGAGCGGAAGCCGCCTGCGGGGACGTCGCACCGATGTTACCGCCGCAGCCCGAAAAGAGGACGGCACTAATTGCCGTTATCATGGCAAGCGAAAGCTTCATTTTTACATTCCTTTCCGTAGCCCGCCACTAATACCACCAATGAATCTCTAGAGTCAAGTCAACGCTCGCATGGTGCACGGCGGCCTGGAGCAATCCAAACGATCTGGCGCTCGGTCTTGCCGAGGGCCAAAAACGCCCGGCGCAGGTTTACTCCCTCTGCCTTTTAACTATACGCGCGCGTTACTTTAGCTCAATCGCCCGAAGGAGACGTGCTGCAGATGCCGGATAATTTTACTCTCGATCGTCGTCGATTTTTTGGCGCCGCGGCCATGACCGTTGCCGCCGCGGAGCTCGGAATGCTCGTTCCCGCCCAAGCGCAATCTGAATCGGTGCCGGCGATCGCACCGGGAACGCACACCTCGTTTAGTTCACTAAAGCAGATCGAGGCCGGCGTGTTGAACGTCGGATACGCAGAAGCCGGCCCTGCCGGCGGCCCTGCAGTGATTCTGCTTCACGGCTGGCCCTACGACATCCACAGTTATGTGGACGTTGCCCCGTTGCTGGCCTCGGCCGGTTACCGCGTCATCGTCCCCTATCTGCGCGGCTACGGTTCGACGACCTTTCTCTCGAGTACTACCTTTCGCAACGGGCAGCAATCCGTCGTCGCACTCGACATCATCAACCTGATGGATGCGCTCAAGATTAAGCAGGCGATCATCGGCGGTTTCGATTGGGGATCGCGCACGGCCGCGATCATGGCGGCGCTGTGGCCAGGGCGCTGTAAAGCCGTCGTTTTGGTCAGCGGCTACCTCATCACCAACGTCAAGGCACAGCAACAACCATTGCCGCCGAAAGGCGAGCTCGGATGGTGGTACCAGTACTACTTTTCCACCGAGCGCGGCGTTCTCGGCTACACCCAGTACCGGCACGATTTCAATAAGCTCATCTGGACGATCGTCTCGCCGAAGTGGCACTTCAGCGACGCGACGTACGATCGCACCGCCGCTTCGTTTACCAACCCGGCGCACGTCGCCATCGTGATTCACAACTATCGCTGGCGGCTCGGCCTCGCGAAAGGCGACCCCAAGTACGACGACTTAGAAAACAAACTCTTCGCAGGGCCGGTTATCGCGGTACCAACGATCACGATCGCGAGCGATTTCGACGGCGCGGCTAAGAACGGAGCTGCCTACAGGGACAAATTCTCGGGCAAGTATTCGCACCGGATTTTCAACGGGATCGGGCACAACGTGCCGCAGGAGGACCCGCAGGCCTTCGCTCAAGCCGTCGTTGACGTCGCTGCCTACTGAGTTCCCGTGCCGCGGATGTACGTCAAGGCTGAGTTGCCGTTGGTATCTTTGACCAGGATCTTATCCGTCACATGTTTGCTGCAACTCAGGCCTTGAGGTACGACGATCCAAGCCCCGTGCGTCGAGACGGGCGTCTGAACGACCCAGCAGTCTCCGGCGATCGTATCGGCGGTGAAGAGACCCGTATAACCGTCCTCGACCGCCGTTAACGTGAACGACGACGCGATCGATTGCTTTGCAGGGCTTGTGGCCGTTCCGTTGGGGCTTAGCTGAATGACGTTCGGCATGAAATTGCTATGAGTGCAGGCCGTCAAACCAAGCGAAGTGACGGCAGCCAGGAAAAGACGACGCGTCTCGTTCATGCAAAATCCCCGTTTCGCGTGCGCTTAGCATAATATTTGTCGTTGTCCTGCCTTCAGGCATCCGCTCGTCAGCGTGAGGGGTTTGCGAGGCATCGTCGAACCGCACCCGCGTTCATGGCCGTCGAGAGCTCGCAAAGGCCACACTTACTGCGGCGATTGAACCCGTTCGATCTGACGCTGATTACGGTCGGCGCCGTCATTGGTTCGGGCATCTTCCGAACGCCGGCCGTCGTGGCGCAGCGAGCCCATCTGCCTGCAATCGTGTTAGGCTGCTGGCTGGCCGGCGGCGTTATCGCGCTCATCGGCGCGTTCATTTTTGCCGAGCTCGCGGCGCGCCGGCCGCTGGATGGCGGGCTCTACGGCTATCTCCGCGATGCGTACCATCCGATGGTGGCGTTTCTCTTTGGGTGGACCTTGCTGCTGATTTCGGGAACGGGCTCGAACGCGGCGGCGGCGGTGCTTTTCGCGGGTTATCTCGCACCGCTGACCGGCGTGACCCTCGACCCGCGCGCCGTTGCCGTGGTCACGCTTGCGGCTTTGGCGGGCATTAATTTGCTCGGCGTGCGACAAGGGGGTAACTGGCAGAACCTCATCGTGATTCTGAAGATCGGTGCTATCGGCGCTCTAATCGTCGCGTCGCTGACCGCGCGCTCGCACGCGTCGCCGCAAGCGGTCGCGCCGCCGTTCGATCATCCGTTGGTGCTCATCGCGGCGATCGGTGTGGCGATGCTGCCCGTTCTCTTCACGTATGCCGGCTTTCAGGGCGCGAGCTTCGTGACCGCCGAAACGTTGCAGCCGCAGCGCACGATTCCACGCGGCCTGGTGTTCGGAATCAGCATCGTCATCGGCGTTTACGTCCTCGTCAATGCGGGGTACTTGCACGTTCTCGGCGCCGGCGGACTAGCCGCAACGGCGTCGCCCGCCGCCGACACGATGCGTGCGGTGGCCGGCGACGCCGGGGCGCGGTTTATTGCGCTTGCCATCGCATTGTCGACGCTAGGGTACTTGAGCACCTGCATGCTCGCCTATCCGCGCATTTTCTATCAAATGGCCGCCGACGGATTGTTTTTCAAACCGGTGGCGTGGATCAGCCCATCGACGCGCGTACCGGTCGTGGCGATCTTGCTCCAGGCGTTTGTGGCGTCGATCATCGCGCTGAGCGGAACGTACGAGCAGATCATCAACTGGGTGGTCGCGCCGCAATGGCTCTTCATTTTCTTGGGAGCGGGAACGCTCTTCGTTTTTCGCAGCCGCGACGCGGCCTTGCAAAGACCCGCCACCACCGTGCCGGGCCATCCGATAACGACATTGCTCTTTCTCGGGGTGCTGATCGCGATCTTTTCGGCCGAGTTCTTAATCTATCCGCGCGATACACTCTACGGGATCGGCGTGGTTGTAGCAGGGGCAGTCGTATACTTTGCTTGGCAGGCTCGCGCGCGTTACGGTGTCAACTCGAAAACCGCGCCCTGATTAAAGCCTCCGCCTTGGACGGTCGTGCCGTAGAAGTTACCGCTGGAATCTTGCGTGAGTCCATAATACGGATACGCCCCGTCGCCGCTAGCGCCGAAACTATGCAAGAGTTTTTCGCTGCCGGACGTCGCGTCGACCTCGAAGATCGTCCCGCAGTTGCAGGATCCGCCGCCGGCCGACGTCGTGCCGTAGAGACGTCCGGATGCCATGAGCGGGGTGCTCGTCGGCGAGCTACCGTCGTTGCCACCCTTGAAGCTATAGAGCACGCGTTCGTGATACTTACCTCGAGCGCGAGCAATCAGTTCGAAGACCGAACCGAGACCGTGCGCGCCGCCGTAGTACGTCGTGCCGTAGAGATTGCCCGACGAATCCTGGATCAAGCCGCCGTAAGGAGAAGCGGCATCCGGAGCGCCTTGGAATGCGTACAGAGTCTTTAAGGTCCACCGGTTCTTCGAAGCCGGCGTCATCTTAAAGACGGTTCCCGCGCTGTGCGCGCCTCCGATCTCCGTGACGCCGTAGAGAGTCCCGCCGGAGACCAGCAAGCGCCCGAGCGACCCGACGCCGCCATCCTTTCCTCCGGTAAAGGCATGAATGACGCTTTCGTGCCATTTCTGCCGGACGCGCGATAGCTCGAAGACGGTGCCTTCGGCATTCGCGCCGCCGTCGGGCGTCGTTCCATATAAGCGTCCCGTCGAATCGATGGCGACGCTGCCGCCGGGTCCGAAGCCGTCGTTTCCGCCAGTAAAACTATGTAGCACGTCCTCGGCCTGCGGGGTGAGTTGAAACACTACGCCGCAGCCGGTGCTGCCGCAAGAACCGCCGGATCCACCCGAAACCGTCGTCCCGTAGAGATTTCCTTTGCGGTCGAACGTCACTCCGCCGTACGGAGTCTTGCCCGTGCCGTAACAATCGAAGCTATAAAGCACGCTCTCGTGCCACGGCACGCTCTGTTGCGGTGCCAGCTTGAAGATCGTCCCGCAAGTGTAGGCTCCCCCGACGACGGTCGTGCCGTAAAGGTTTCCGGCGCCGTCGAGGACCAGCCCGCTCGCCGCGTCACCGCCGTCGGTGCCGCCGCTGAAACTGTACAGCACCTGCTCGACGCTCTTGGCGGAAACGCCACGCTGCCGTTCGAACGGAAGAGTCCCGACCGGTACACCAGCCGGAGATTGCGAGCCCGCGCAGGCGGTCAAGAGTGCAACTGCCCCGCAAATTCCCAATGCGTGACGGGAAAACAAGGATTCGCTCATCGGGCTCGACTTCGTCGCCGAGCCCCTTCATGCTTTCTTTATCAGTTGCCGCCACGATGGCGGAAACTCTCATCGCTGGAGGTTCACGATATGGCTAAAGCCCAACCCTTAACGCGGCGAACGTTCCTCGGGAGCGCGCTCGTGCTGCCGGCGCTTGCGAGCCTGCTGACGGCCAAGGCCGTGGCCGACAGCCAGAAATCATCGCAGACATCGATGCACTACCAAGACTCGCCAAATGGAAGCATGCAGTGCTCCGGGTGTAACTTTTTTATTCCCGGTTCGGACGCAAGCTCGAACGGCACCTGCAAAATCGTCGACGGATCGATTTCACCGCATGGATATTGCATTGGTTTCAACGCGAAGTCGTAGTATGGCATCGCTGCGCTTGAGCAGCAGCGGAGCTTAGCTCGGCAACTGGAGATAGAGCAGAAACACGTAGAGTACGGTCAAAACCATCGCTTGTGCCGCAATTACCTCCTGTGCTCTGCGCGATCGCAGGAGGTAGGCGGCTACAATCGCGACCTCAAAGGCGAGCAGGAACGTCAAGTTCAGCCACGAGTGCATGCGCCCCGTTCTTGCAACCTCTTCGGCAATGCTTAACGCCGGCAAGAAGAACATGAATCCGAAGAACCACTGCCGATTTCGAAAATACCAATAGCCGAGATCGAGCTTTCCGTTATCCTCTCGGTCGGGAAGCACGAGCGCGGAGAGCAAGAATAAGTCGACCGGAATGAGCAGCTGAAGCCAAAACGTGCCGAAGTTCCACTGCGCCGTGTGACGAACGCTCCATTCGGCCCACCAGTGCTGCACCGAAATGAAGAAGAGCCAAACCGCCCATGCCACGGGTGGCCAATAAAAGTCGATCCGCTCGCGCGCCGTAATCACGGTCGCGAGCCGCGCAAGGACGTTTGCGATCGCAAGGCCCAGCACTATTGAGGTGAGGATGGTCAGATAATCGAACGCACTCATCGCGGCCTAGGATCGCATGGCAACGATGGGCCGCTCGAGCTCGTGCGGCCCATCATTGGTTTGCTCTGAAGAGCGCTGCGTTAGTAGCAGTGGACGGGCGTCCTGCTTGTATCAACGTGAGTCGCTGTCGAGCTCTATCGCAGCTCTACGTGAGTCGTCCCGAAAACTGCGGTTGCGCATGAGCACGAACTGTCGATCGCTTCGCCGATACAGGGGATGGTCATCATTAGAAAAGTCGCTCGGGGCGTTGGTGGGTCAAACGGTGGGTGGCGCCGGCGCCGGCCAAGTATCTACTGCGCGGTACCGTCACCAACGGAGCCATACGTTCTTGCGCGACGGTCGTTTCGTCGATCGCGAAGGTGGTACGAAGGCGGGTGTGCCTCGATCGTCAGCCGGCGGCCCTGGGCGGCGTCAGCGTCGGGCACCTCGCTGAGGCTGGTCCGAATGTCGAAAATCCCGCGGAGCCCCGTGACCTCGAATAACCTGAGGACGTCCGAATGTAGTCCAATCAGGAACAGGCTCGCTCCGCGCTGTTGTGTCGCCTTACGTAGCGCCACCAAACATCCAAGCGCCGTCGAGTCGATGTAGGTCGTTCTCTCCAGGTCCACCACAACAACCGGCGAGATGCGGGCGCCCTCGAAGGCGCTCGTCAGGCGATCCCGCTCCGCGAGATCGAATTCGCCCGCGAGCTCGATAACGAGAACGCCGGCGCTCCATTGCGCGCTAGCCACTTGCTTCTAGAATACCAGGTATCTCGCGAAGACGTAATGCCTAAAATGGGTTAGGGACAAACGTATGTTCGCAGCCATGATGCCTCTGTTTCTCGGGCGGCATAAATAACTCCGGTTAACTTTCCAGGAGGTGGCTGCCGACGTCGCGTAATCTGGCCGGGCCTAGGCTAAGGGGCTCGGGTTGGCGTTGGAATCTCCCCGGGCCCCTTCTAATTACGCGAGTAGTTGCCTTGTTATCCGCTCTCGACTTGTCGGTTGGCGCGCTAATACAGCGGTTGCGGCTGCGGACCGAGCTGCTGCAAGATCGGCGTCGGCATCGGCATCGGCATCGGCACTGGGCTGGAGATCGGATTGGGTACCGGAAACGGGTTGGGCATCGGAATCGGCGTCGGCAGGGGTCCGGAAATCGGATTCGGAGTCGGCGACGGATTCGGGCGGCGCTCTTCGTAACCATGGACCAGCGTGCCGCCGAGATCGACGTCGTGAGCGGTGACGTCGACGTTGACGCCTTTTCCTTCGGGTGCGAGCGTAGTTTCGATGTTGCCGCCGGCACCGTTCTGGGCGCTAACCCGCAACGACCCGTTCTCTTCGTAGGTAACGGAGTCACCGTTGCCGAGCTGCAGCGTTTGTCCGCGCGAGATCGAGAGCGCTTGTCCGTAAGTGGTGATTGAAGCCTGGCCGTTGTCGTTCATGCTGATCGTGGTCGTGCCGTTATTCAGCGCGACCGTCGCCGACTGGTTCCACGTGACGCCGTTGGCATTCGGCGGCGTGACCTGCGTCGAGATCCGAAATCCAGCCGCAAAGGAATCGGAGTTTAGCAGGTCGGGTTGCGAGCTCATGTTATTCCATCGCGCGCCG
>JBAUMX010000014.1:0-29582 GCA_049578945.1 Candidatus Cybelea sp.
ATGTAACGTACGACGACGAGACGGCGATCGGGTACCCACAGAACGTAGGCGCCCATTGCTTCCGAAATGACTCGGACCGGTACCAGGACGGTGCCCTGATACATTTCGGGCGGAACGTCCAACGGACGAGATTCGCCGTTAATGATGACTTCCGGCTTGCCGACGGTCACCTTGACCTCGGCGCCGGCTTTGCTAACCGTTGCGGTTTGACTTCCCGCGTCCCACGACACAGTCGGGTACGGCGGGCCCATTTGCTCGAACATCGAGCGAAGCGGAATTAAAATCGTTCCACCCCGCACGAGCGCGGCGAGAACGCGGCCCCGCTTTAGAATATCCGGCTTGGCGTAGACGTGATGGTCGTTGTAAAGAATCGGATACTGACCCGACGGCGGGGACCCGAAGTTCGCCGGCGGAGCAGCCGTCGAGCCCTGGTCCTGCGCAATCGCGTTGGTTCCAGTGTTGCCATGCGATGCTCCGGGCTGGGCTGCGACCGCGGTGAATCCAAGACCGATTGCCATGAGCAGGGTCAGGATTCCAGTGCTCAGTCGCTTCAATCTGTCCTCCTAGCTGTGAATTGAGCTTTGCCCCAACCGCCCTGACCCTGCGGGCCTGGTCGGTGAGTGCCTTTCGCGTCCTTTTCGGGGGCGGACGATTGCCTCCCCTGCAGTGGGAGCCTGGGAGTTTGCCGGTTTCGCTCGTCTCGCTAGGTGAGCTTTTCGCGCAGTTTTGCCAAGAACTTGGCCTTTTCGATGATGTACCGCTCGTGGGTACCCTCGGCCACCGCTTCTTGCTCGTCGAAGACCTGGACGGCGAAACCCACGCGCGGCCCGTCGAGCATCACGACCTCGACCTCGGTACGAATGATAAAGCCCACCGGCACCAGCTTCTTATGCTCGAGATCGACGTGCGTTCCCAAGGTGATTTGACCCGCCTTCAAGATCGGCTCCACGCAGTGGATCGCAGCGCTCTCAACCAACTGAACGAGCATCGAGGTGGAGAGGACGTCGACGCCCTTGTTCCCGGCCTTCTCGGCAGTCATCCACTCCTCGACGCGGCTCTGAAGACTATACGAGCGGCCGATGTCGAGTTTCGCGCTCATGCCCCCGGGAGATACGCCTTGCAGCCGACTACCTCATGCCGAGGTTCTAGGAACCTGTAGGCGCCTACGGCGGTTCTTTTGAATCAAAGGCCATCGAGCGCCGTATAAGAGACGATGAAGGACCGACCTTATGGAGAGATGCTCAGGATGACAGTCCCTTCCCTTAATTTGAAAGCGACGCTCTGGGGGCTTGCCGCGCTGGGGGCGCTCCCGCTACTTGCCGCCTGCGCCAAGAAGGCGCCGCCTGCCACGCCGCCGCTGATGGTCGACGCCGCACCCGCATCGCGTCAGAATATCGCGACGTATCTGCCGCTTGACGGGCAGATTGCCCCGCTCGAGCAGTCGACCCTCGCTTTTCAGCAGAGCGGCACGATCCTGCGGATCAACGTCAATATCGGGGACATGGTACATAGGGGCGAGTTGCTTGCGACCATAGATCCGCGGACGCTCCAGGCGCAGCTGGCTCAGGCACAGGCGCAAGCCGCTCAGTTTTCCGCCAGCGCACAGGGCTCCGTGTTCGGATATCCGGTACAGGTGCAGACAAACGAAGCGGCGGTTCAGACGGCGAAGGCTTCGCTGGCAAACGCCAAGCTCGTCTTCGATCAGAACAAGCAGCTCTACAAACAGGGCTACGTCTCTCAAACAACGTTGCAGCAATCGGAAGCAAACTACGTGCAAGCCCAGCAGACGTACAACAACGCGGTGGTGGGTTTACGGAACAACGCAGTCAGCGCGCAGAACGTCAAGGCGCAGCAAGCCCAGGCCGTTTCCGCGGGGGCGCAGGCCCAGTTGCTCGCCACGCAGCTTTCGCAGACGTATCTCTACTCGCCGTACGACGCGGTTGTAGCGAATCGTCTGGTCGATCCCGGCGCATTCGCCTCTCCCTCGCAGCCGGTTCTCCAGGTCGCCCGCGTCGACAAAGTTTGGATCAACGTCAACGTGCCGGATGAGGATCTGCCCTACGTTCACCCGGGGATCTTTGTGACATATCAGTCGAACTCGTTGCCGGGACGTACTTTTAGCGGCCCGGTGCAAACGGTAAACTTAGTACCGACGGCCGGCACGCTGTCGTATCTTGCGAGGCTGCAGGTGCAGAATCCCGGCTTTGTGTTGCGGGGCGGCATGCTCGTCACCGTGACGGTGACGAAGGCACGTGCCGCTAACGCCGTCGTCGTGCCGCGCAGCGCGGTGGCCCAGACACCGAGCGGCGGGAACGTCGTTTACATCGTGGCCAACAACAAGGCTCAGGCCGTTCCTGTGCGCGTCGGCGTTCAAACGGACACGTTGTCGCAGGTGATCAGTTCCCGGATCGCGCCGGGAACGATGGTGGTGACGACTCGGCCGGACGCGCTCAAGGACGGAAGCGTCGTCGCCGTTAGCAATGGGAACGCGCCACCGGCCTCGAACGGCTCAGTTCACTAACGATGATGAGAAGCAGGCTTTCGGCGCGAGCGTTCGTCACGGCACTCGCGCTAGGCACCCTTGTGACCACGGCGGCTCACGCGCAAAGCGCGCCGAGTCCAGAGGGGCAAATCCCCGGCGTACAGATGCCGTCTCCAATGCCGGAACCGACGATAAGCGGCACGCCGCTTCCTTATCCGGCGTATGGAAGTCCGGCGCCGGACGTCGAGCAACTCACACCTAAGAAGGGCGTCCCGCAGTCGATCTCGCTGGCCGACGCGATCCGGATCGGCGTCGCACTCTCGCCGACCTTCGCTTCGCAGAATGCGCAGTGGTATGCGATTCACGCGAAGTACACGTCGCAGAAGCAAGCGCTCTATCCGGGGATCAGCGCCAACGCACAAGCCGGCACAGAGTATAGCAATGGAACGACGAGCAGTTCGGGCTTCGGACCGGGCTCGTCGAACAGCCCCAGCCCCGGCCCGGGGGTGCGCCCTGACGCGGCGTTTGGGCTCGCTACGCCTGCGGCATACTCTCAGTCAACGGTCACGAACGAGTCCGCCACGATCACCGTCACGCAATTGATCTATGACGGCGGGCGAACGATCGCCGCGATCCGCTCGGCGAAGGAGGCCGACATCGCCGGCCGAGCGACGCTGCTGCGCCAACTTCAAACGCTGGCGCTAAATATTGCAAACGCCTACTACGCAGTCCTTGAGAACAACGCGACCGTCACGGCCGACGCCCAGCTCGTGCACGAGTTTGAGGTCAACGAAGCCTCGGTTGCCGCGCAGATCCGCAATGGGGCCGCCGCCCGCTCGGATATTGCGGCTGCACAGTTTCAGACGGCGCAGGCGCGTGGAAATCTCGTCACGGCGCAGGGTGCGGCGATCGGCTCACAGGCGAGCTTTGCAACCACGCTCGGACTCGACGCCGACGCGCTGGTCGTGCCGAAGCAGCTCATGGCACAACCCGCGGCGCCGAATCCGAGTTATGCAGCTTCACTCAAACGCGCGCTGATCATGCGGCCTGATTTTATCGCAGCCAACTATACCGTACAGTCGGATCAAGAGAACCTGCGCTTTGCAAAGCTCGCCAGGTTCCCAACGCTCGCGGCGGCGGCAAGCGACGGCGTCTCGAGGCAATTCATAGACTGTTTCTCCACCACCGTGACGGATAAGCATGGCAACGTCACGCCAATTTCAGCGTGCCCGACTGGATCCACCGCTCCGAACGGGATCCCGTCGAGTTGGACCAACGACAAAAGCCTCGGCCTCAGTCTGACGATACCGATCTACGACCAAGGCGTCACCAACTTCAATGTTGCTCAAGCTGCCTCACAGCTCGATCAGGCGATCGCGTCGTTGAACCTGACCAGACTGACGGTCGAATCCGACGTACGGTCGGCGCTTGCGACCTTGATCTCGTCGCGTGCGTCGCTCGTGCAGGCTCGCTCGGAGCTGACCTCGGCTCAGGTTTCACTCGATGCGACGCAGGCGCAGTATCGAGTCGGCGCGACCACGATTCTCAACGTGGTGACGGCCGAAGCAAACCTGACGACGGCCCAGTCGGGTTACATCACGGCGCTTTACGGCGTGCAAACGGCCGAGCAAAACTATTTGTTCGCTATGGGTATCAGCGACGTCCAAATTTAGGGGCCTGCATGGCCTAGGGCGACGAACTCCCAGCACATGATCCCTCGGGCGTCCGAAACGCCGGCGACGATTTCGGATTCCGTCAACGCCGCGATCCTCTCAATCTCGGAGGATCGTCTAGCCGGCTTTCAGACCGATCCTTTCGGAGAGATTGCGCTGCGCAGCGGCTTTTCAGTCGAGACGGTCATCGACCGCGTCGTTGCAATGCTGCAGGCCGGCACGATCCGGCGCGTCCGTCAGACGCTGCTTTCAACGAGCTTAGCAAGTGGCGCGCTCTGTGCCTGGGAGATTGCACCCGAGCGGCTCGATGCCGCCTTCGAGTACATATTTCGCGAAGATCCGTTCTCCGGACACGTCGTCATACGCACGACCGACGCAGCAACGCCTGGAAGCAGCTACCGGCTTTGGACCACGCTAAAAGTGCCGCAGGGATTTTCGCTTGAGAAGCACGCCGAATGGATACGCCGGCACGTCGGCGCCGAGCGCTTCCGGCTGATGCCGGCGAAGATGCTCTTCTCGCTCGGCGTCGGACACGTCCGGCGCCGCGGCCTCGAACCGGGGGCTCGCGCTGAGGAGCCGGCGCGTCCGCTCGAGGCCGCGGTCGTGAAACTCTCCGAACTCGAGTGGCGCGTGCTCACGGCGCTCAAACGCGAGTTTTCGCCGCACGAGATTGCGCGCGACCTTTGGCGGCCGCGCGCGCGCGAATCCGGCGTCGAGTTCGAAACCTTCGTCTCGGTTGCGCGAGGGCTAGAACGTCGAGGCGTGATCGGCCGCTTCTCGACCTTCCTCGAGCACGTGAAGCCGACCGCGGGGAACGAACGCGCAACGCGCTACAATGCGCTCTTTCATTGGGCCGTTGCGCCGGGACGTGAGGTCGAGGCCGGCTGCGAGGTAGGTCGCCACTACGTTATAACCCACGCCTACTGGCGCGAAGGCGGCCCCGAGTTTCGTAACGTCAACGTCATGGCCGTCGCCCACGGCATGGAAAAGCCGGTCGTGCTGGCGCATAAGGCCGCAATCGACGCACACTTGCGGGAAGCCGGCATCGATTTTGCATATACAAACGTTTTCTGGGGCGGCCGAAGCGAAATCAAGCCGTCCGAGATAGTGCCTGCCGCATACCGCGAGTTCTGCGCGGTGCACGGAATCGACCCTGAAGCTATGCGCGCCGGCGACGGCGAGGAAGGAGCCTCCGTTTGAACCGCAACCTCCGCCGTGCGATCGCCGCGCTGGCTGCGGCCGGCGCCCTGGGCGCCTGTACGAAGGCCGGCAACGGAACGACGAGCGCTGGTTCCAATAGCTGGACGGTTCCGGGGGTGCTGAGCTTCTCCGAGGTCTCCGATCCGAAGAACCTCAACGTAGTGTTGAACTCGGCCTCACCGACGCTCGATCTTTCGATGTTCATCTTTTCTTACACGGTGCGATACGATAACACCGCGCGTCCTTTTCCCGATGCGGTCACCGAGGTTCCAACAATCGCGAACGGCGACGTGAGCAAAGACGGCTTGACGCTGACGTACAAGCTGCGTCCGAATATCAAGTGGCAAGATGGCCAGCCGTTGACGTGCAACGATCTCAAGTTCACCTGGCGCGTCGTGATGAACCCGCACAATAACGTCGTGACGACCGACGGCTACAAGGACATCGGCAGCATCGACTGCAGCGATCCGCACGTTGCGCTCGTGCATATGAAGAGACTGTACGCTCCATTCCTGCAGCAACTCTGGAGCGAGAACGGCAACGCACCGATACTGCCGGAGCACCTGCTCGCGAAATACAACGACGACAAGGGGTCGTTCAACACCGCGCCTTATAACTCGCTGCCGGTCGGCAGCGGCCCGTTCAAAGTCGTTGCATGGAATCGCGGACAGGACGTTCGTTTGGTCGCCAATCCCGACTTCTACCTCGGCGCGCCGAAGCTCAAGGAAGTGATCTATAAGATCCTTCCCGACGAGAATACCGCAGTGACGCAGCTTCAAACCCACGAGCTCGACATGCTGGCGCTGGGATCGGGTCTCAAGTGGCCCGAGTACGCGGCGTTGGCCGCAGAGCCGCGCAATGGCTTGAAAGCTATTCGCGTCGACGCCTTCGCCTGGCAGCACATCGACTTCAATTTGAGGCATCCGATCGTCGGCGACGTGCAGGTTCGCCGAGCGCTCGCGTATGCGACCGATCGCGCCGAGATCATCAATAAGGTTGCGCACGGCTCGGCGATTCCGGCGAACACCGACCAGCAGCCGCACTACTCGTGGGCCTACACCGACGACATCGCCCACTATCCGTTCGATCCGGCAAAAGCCAAGGCGCTGCTCGACGCGGACGGCTGGAAGGTCGGACCCGACGGCGTAAGGGTCAAGAATGGTCAGCGTCTCGAATTTGCGTTGGACACGCAGACCGAGTCCACGATGGGAAAAGCGAACGAGACCGTACTGCAGCGGCAGTGGCGGGACGTCGGCGCACAGGCCGACGTCAAGAACTATCCGACCAGTCAGTTCTTCGACAACTCGACGAACGGCATTCTCCAAGGCGGACACTACGACGTCGCGATCTTTAGTTGGATCGGGGCCGCCGACCCTGACGACAGCGCGATCTACTCCGGGGCCAACCTAGCACCGCACGGGCAGAACGCGATGTTTTGGACGAATCGCGCGGCAACCGATGCGATGACCGACGCCCTCAAGACGATCGACCAGGCCCGCAGGAAGCGGGACTACACAGTCGTTCAACAGCAGCTGGCACTCGACGTGCCGACCATCATTCTTTTCTTTCAGCGATTTCCGTTCGTCTACAACAGCGACTTGAAGGGATTCGATCCCTCACCGGTCATATCGGCGTTTTGGGATCCTTGGAACTACTCGATTTAGGGAGCGGCGAAAAATGAAAAAAGAGTCTTTATACGCAGTGTTCCTTTTCGCCGCGCTGGCGGCGTTGTGTTCGTGCACGAAGGCGGGACAAGTCGCCGGGCCCGGCGGGCGCGTCAACTCGTGGACTCAGGCGCACGTGCTGCGCTTTGCCGACGCCGGAGACGTCAATACGCTCAACCCGCATCTCGGCCAGTTCGCCGATGTCGGCTATCTCTCGTCGATGACGATGGCCTGGCTGATAAAGTGGGACGAACACAATCGTGCCTATCCCGAGCTCGCGACACAGGTGCCGGATCAACAGAACGGCGGCGTGAGCAGGGACGGCCTGACGATTACATATCACCTGCGCAGGGGCGTGCGCTGGTCGGACGGCGCACCGTTCAACGCCGACGATGTCGTTTTCTCGACCCGCGTCGTGCTTAACCCCGCCAACAACGAGATCGGGCGGCTCGGATGGGATCAGATCACGAAGATCGACGAGCCGGATAAGTTTACGGTCGTCTACCACATGAAAAAGCCGTACTCACCGTTCGTCGAGACGTTCTTTTCGAGCGCCGGCGCCAATCCGTGCGTTCTTCCGAAACACCTGTTGGCGCAATATCCCAACATCAACCACGTTGCGTACAACTCGCTGCCGGTTGGAATCGGGCCCTTCAAGTATCTGCGGTGGGACCGTTCGCAAGACGTCGTGCTCGTCCCCAACCCACTCTACTGGCGCGGCACTCCGAAGTTAAAAGAGATCATCTACAAGATCATTCCCGACCGCAATACCACGCTCGCACAGTTGCAGTCGCACGAACTCGATTTGTGGCCGGCGGTTCCCGGAGCCTATTTTGCGCGCGTGCAGGCGATCGCGGGAGTCTCAGTTCTGCGGCAGCCGGGCTATTACTTTGGGCACCTCGACTTTAACACCACCCGGCCGGCCGTGAGCGATCCGATCGTCCGCCAAGCGCTGCGCCTGGCGGTCGATCGCCGCACCCTTCGGGACAAGATCGGCCGCGGCGTCGGGATTCTCCAGGAAGTAACGACGCCGCCCACCGCGCCGTATGCCGTAACCTCGATCCCGATGGCCCCGTTCGACATCGCGCGCGCCAACGCGCTCTTGGACCGAGACGGCTGGGCCCGCGGCGCCGACGGCATTCGTCAAAAAAATGGCGTGCGGCTGTCCCTCGACTTCGCGACCTCGGCCGGGACGCAGGACGCCGACGAGATGATCGAGCTGATTCGCTCGACGTGGAAACAGATCGGCGTCGACATCACCGTCCGGCACTATCCGCCCAACCTGATGTTCGCGCCGACCGCGGACGGCGGCATCATCTATTCAAACAACAAGTGGGACGTCGTTACGTTTCAGTGGTCGAACGAAGCAATCGGCGACTACTCCCCGATCTATTCGTGTAAGTCGTTCCCGCCGAACGGTCAAAACAACCTCCGCTGGTGCAATCGGCGAGCGCAGGCCGCGATCGACGGCCTCTTCGGTCACTTTTCGCAGGCACAGCGCAACGCCGACGTGCTGGTCGTTCAACAAGAGCTCGACCGGGACGCCCCGACGATCGTAACGACGATACGCGAAGACGTCTACGGGCACAACTCGGACCTGAAGAACTTTCATCCCAATGCGATCACGCCGTTCGACAACGTGATGGACCTCGATATATAGCATAGGCGAGGAGAGCGCAGCCGAGCAGCGATAGCGCCCGCAGGAACGCCCAGGCCGGAACCACCGCCAGCAATCCGCTCGCGGCCTGCTCGGCGGACCAGATGGCCGCAACCGATGCGCCCGGCGGTGCCTGGAAGGCAGCGAGCGGAGCCGGCCAGACCGGCGCGGGATTCTGAGTCGCTAGCCATGTCGCGACGACGAAGATTGCTACGAATGCGGGCGTGACGACGAGCGCTTCACGCAGCTGCGAACGCTGCCCGAGAGCACCAAATGCTGCGAACGCTGCCGTTGCGAGCAGCGCGCTCTGCGCGATACCGCTCGGCCGCTGCGCGAGGCCGAGCCAGTCGACGCAGACCAACAGCGTTCCGGCGAGCGCGAGCGCGCGGGCCGTTGCGTGCGTTCGAAACGCGCACCAAATCGCGGCCGGATATGCAACGACGAGATCGTGTTCGTGCACGAAGCCGGCAACGAAAGGCACCAAGGCCGAAAGCGCCGCGAAGCGCGCGAACGGGTTGTCGATGCGGCGGGTAATGTGCACTCCCGCTGCGATCGCAAGAACGGCAACGCCGGCCTCGACCAGCCACGCCGCTTGGGGCGTCGTTCCGAAGCTTCGAGCGATCGAGAATGCGGTAATTTGGATTGCCGAGAATCGTTCGGCCGAGCCGTGCGCGACGAGCGTGCGGGCGTATTGGAGCGGCCACGCGTACCCGTAGTAAAGCAAGCCGATCGCGTAAGTAATCGCCGTGGCGAGGAGAAGCGCGAGCGCGACGCGGGCGCGCGAAAGCTGACCGAGCAGTCCGAGTGCGAGGTTCGGCTGCGCGAACGCCACGCAGGCGCAAATCGTTGCGGCCGGCAGCGAGCGTTCGGCGATAATTGCGACCAACACCGCTCCAAGAAACGCCGGCAGCGCAATCTGCCCGAGTGCTACATCGCTCGTAATCGGACCAAATCCGATCGCGACCGCCAATGCTGCGAAAAACGACGCCGGTCCGATCGGCGCCTCGCCGGCGTAGAGTACCGCTGCGACCAGGCCGAAAAGGCTCGCGAACAAAATTGCCCACCAGCAAGCTGCGGCGACGCCGTAGGGCAGCCGCGCAAAAAGCCTCCACGCGGCCAAGGTTGCAGGCGGGTTGACGAACGGCAGGATCTCGTCACGCGAGCGCTCGACACCGGGCACGTCACGTTCGGCCTTCCAAATCGCGCGACCATACGGGTCCTGGTGGGCGATCTGTGCGGAGCCGGCCGCCCAGTAGGCCTCGAAGTCGCGCAAAAATGGTCCCGGCTGGGGGCTGGGGCGCGCCGCAAGGAGCGCGACGGCAATAGACGTCCACGCGATGGCGAGAAGAAGGTTGCGCGTCACCAACCGATCGTGCCGCTCGCCTGCGGTGTTGCAATGACGTGCGACTGCGCCATCACGAAGAAGAGTCCAAGCAGCGTCGCGAGATACCACAGACTGATCCGAACGCGCGCGTCCAACGTCATGTTCGCCGCGCGCGGGTCGACCTGACCTCGCCACGCGGAGAGCATGGCCGGCAGCCCGAGCAGCCCGATGATCGCAACGAAGAGCACGGGCACGTGCATGAATATCGCGAAGGCGACGAAGATGAGGAATCCGGCAATCCATAAAGGCGGCCATAGCGCGCCGATGATCCGGCCACCGTCGAACGGCGGCATCGGAATCATGTTGAATAGATTCAAGAACGCGGAGAGATCGGCGACGGCGAACCAGAAGCGATCGTGTTTGACGTCGCCGATCGCGTAGCAGGCGGCGGCCAGTCCCAGGCCGACAAGCGGCCCGGCCAACGCAATGTAGGCATCTTGCTCGAGGTCCGGCGGCACCGCCCCGGCGGTGAAAGCACCGAGCAGCGGAACGAAAGTGGGTAGACGCGCCGGCAGTCCGTACGCCCGAAATGCGAAGTAGTGTCCGAGCTCGTGCGCGAGCAAGAGCAGGATGATAACGACCGCCAGCTTCCAGCCGAAGATCACCACGTAGATCCACAGCGAGAGCAAGAAAGTCCAGCTGAAGCCGAACAGTTTGGCCCCGACCAGCAAGAGGAACTTGAACTTGAGCAAAAATGCGGCAACCGTGGCAACGAGCGCGCCGATGCCGCTGCGGCGCCGCACGGTCTTCGGGGGCTCGGGTTGAGGCTCGGTCGGCGGGAGGTATTCCACGCGACCCTCTTCAACCGCATCGCGTGCCGGTCATCGTCATCGTCGGCGGCGGTTTCGCGGGAATTTCGGTCGCCCGGCGGCTTGAAGGGCGACTTCGACCCGAGGAAGCCGAGATCGTTCTGCTGAGCCGCGAAAACTACACCCTATTTACTCCGATGCTGCCGGAAGTGACCTCAGGCGAACTGGAAGTGCGCCACGTCGTCACGCCGATCCGTGCCCAGCTTCACCGCAGCAGGTTCGTGCTGGCCGACGTCGACGAGCTCGATGTCGTCAATCGCACCCTCAAGTACCATCACGTGCTCACGCGCAAGAACGTCGTGCAATCCTACGACCACGTCGTGCTCGCGCTGGGCTCGTCTACCTCCGACTTCGGACTTCCCGGCATCGCCGAGTACACGTGGTCGTTGAAAACCCTAGAGGATGCCGATGCGTTGCGCAACCACTTGGTCTGGCTGCTCGAGCTTGCGGACACGATCGATGACGACGCTCGGCGAGACCGTTTGCTGCGGCTGGTCGTCGTCGGCGGAGGCTTCACCGGAGTCGAAACGGCCGGCGAGGTGGTCGAGCTCTTTCGCAGCGTGCTGCGCTTCTACAAACGCTTGCAGGCGCGCCGCGTGCGCGTGGTCTTGGTTGAAGCCGGGCCGACGCTGCTCGCGGGTCTACCGGCGAAGATGGGTGAGTACTCGCGCCGCGTGCTGGAGGGGCGCGGCGTTGAAGTGCTTACCGGAGACGGTGTCACCGGCGCCGACGAGCACGGCTTGATGCTGCAGAGCGGCCGGCGCATCGAGAGCGAAACGATCGTATGGAGCGCCGGCGTCAAGCCGTCTTCGACGATTGCGAAAGAGCCGGCGCTTCCGAAGACAAGGCGGGGTGCGATCGAGACGGCGCGCGATATGAGCGTGCCGGGATTCAACGGAGTGTGGGCGTTGGGCGATTGCGCTTCGATTCCCGACGGTGGGGGCGGCCGCTATCCGATGACGGCCCAGCACGCGATTCGTGAAGGACCGCGGCTCGCCGACAACATCGTCGCAGTCTTGCGCGGCGCGCCCACCAAGCCGTTTGTCTATCGAACGCTCGGAATGATGGCGGCCTTGGGCGGGCGCAAAGCCGTCGCGCAGCTTCCCGGTAATCGCGTCATCACGGGATTCGTCGCGTGGTTCTTCTGGCGCACCTACTACTTATTGCGGCTTCCGGGACTGGACCGAAAGCTGCGCGTCGCCTTCGACTGGACGCTCGAATTGCTCTTTCCACGGGACACCGCCGAGTTGCGCTTTGGGGAACGAGAAGAGGAAGGGATTCGATCGGGGACCCGGAGCTAGGCCGGGAGCTCGACCCGAAGAGAAAACCTCCGCCGCGCAGAATGATGATTTGATGCTTCGCGAACCGATCGAACGCTTGATCCGAGATCCCAAAGAGTTCACGCGTGGGGTGAGTTTTCCGGATCCGGCGCAAATCCGCATCTACGACGAAACGCTGCGCGACGGCGAACAGATGCCGGGCGTCTGCTACACGCCGCCGCAGAAGCTGGAGATCGCCAAAGCCCTAGCGGCGATCGGCGTTCACGTAATGAGCGTCGGCTTTCCGGCCGCATCGGAGGGCGACCGTCGCACGCTGCAGCTCGTCATGGATGCGAAACGCCGGGGCGAGCTCGGCGACGTCGAGATCGTCGTGATGTGCCGCAGCAATCGCGGCGACATCGACGTGACGGTCAAGACGCTGCGCGACGTTGGGGTCGAGCCGCGCGAGGTGACGTTCTTTATCTTTACCAGCGGAAGCGATCTCCACCTGAAATACAAGATCGGCAAAACGCTGCTCCGTTATGAGGGTCGGGAGGAGCGAGAATGGCTCGAGCTGCCGCTCTCGTTCTATCGCGAAGCTAACATCCGGTTGCAGTGCGATGCGATTGCGCACGCGCGCGGGAACGGAGTCGAGCGAATCGAATTCGGCGCAGAGGATGGAAGCCGCGGTGACGTCGATTACTTCATCGAATACTTCAAAGCCGGGCTAGCAGCCGGCGGGACTCGTCCGGCTTGGCCGGATACGGTCGGCACCCTGACGCCCGAAGCAACGCGCTGGTACTGCGCGCGGATCGTCGAGGCGCTGCCGGACGGGCTGCCGCTCGTCGCGCACCTGCACAACGACTACGGGCTCGGTACGATCAACGCGCTAACGGCGACGTCGTGCGGTTTCAAGGTCATCTCGGTGACGGCCAATGGGTACGGGGAGCGTGCCGGGAACGTGAAGCTCCACGAGTACGTCGTGGCGCTGCGCGTACTTTATGGGATCGAGCTGCCGGGCTTCAAGTACGGCCAGTTGCGTGAGCTGGCGCGTTTCATGGAACGAATGAGCGGCATTCCGCTGCAGCAGCACGAGCCGATCGTCGGCGCGAAGGTCTTCGCGCACGAGTCGGGGATTCATACCCAAGCGATGTTGATCGATCATCGCATGTACGAGGCGGTTCCCGGCGAGCTCGTCGGCGGGCGGACGAGCTGGGTCTTCGGCAAACATACCGGAGCCTCGCTGGTGGAAGATACGCTGCAGCGGCAGCGCGAACGCTTGGCGCGCGCCGGAGTCGAGCCGACGCCGGAGCTCGCACATCGAGTGACCGACGAGGTGAAACGCCTGCGCGAAGAGCGCGCCGCGTCGAGCAGGAGCGAAGAGACTATCGAGCTCTACGAAGTTGCGATGCGGCGGCTCTCGCTTAATGAAGAGGACGTCGTCGAAATCGCCCTCGCGTTGGGAAGCCCCGCCAAAGCCTCGTAACGCTCGAGCCGACTCCACTTTACATAGGTTACGGCGTTACTCGATGAGTTCGATGCGGTTGCCGAAGGGGTCGGCAGCGTAACAATGGCGGCGTCCGTCGGCCAACCGCTCATCGTCTAAAATTTCTACGCCTTGAGAACGCAGGCGCTGCACTAGAGCCGCGTAGTCGCTGCAAACGAAAGCCGGGTGGGCCTTGAGCGCGGGACGAAAGTCGAGGTCAGCTCCGACGTGCACGAACACCGTGTCGCTTTGGAACCAGACTCCGCCGCGGGCGGCGAGCTTCGGTGGCTTTGGTATTTCCGACATGCCGAGAAGCTCGCCGTAGAAGAAACGGGCTTTGCTCTCCATGCCCGCCGGCATCGCAAGTTGAATGTGATCAATGCTCTTGAAGGGTTTCCCCGCGGGCGCGTTCCAGCGCATATTTAAAGCTGGGGTTCGAAGGGCTTGAACGGAACCTCTTCGCTGACCCATTCGCTGATTGGATCGCCGTCTTCGAAAAGTCGCCGCAGGACGACGGCGTGCGTGACGTACGGCTTGAGGTTTACGCTCAATCTCTCTCGCCTATGACCGTTGGGCGGCATCGAACCTACGGTGCTCCACGGCGACCAGATCTCGTAAATCGCCCCATCCAGTTCGTGCCGGTGTAGTGGGTTCCACGTCGCGCCGTTGAGGTCGAAGATGATGTCCTCCGGGAGCCCGACTTCGAAAGTTATTTCACCGGTATGGCTCTGGGTTCCGTTGAATACGGTAATCTCGAGTTCGAAATGGCGATAGGGTAGTCTCGACCACCACTGCGTGCGAATTTCATCCGTGATTGGTGCGGTCGTAATTTCCAAGCCCGGCGTAGCTGAAGCGCCGACGGGGCTGACATCGCTCACGCCTGGCTGCCGAGGCGCCAGGTGGCGACAAAGGCTTTGAAGACGACCGGAAAGCTGTCGTGCGTAAAACGTACGCTACGCGCGCCGCTGCGCTCGAAGCCGGGAATCGTTGCAACCAAGTGCGCTTGAGCGGCGGTCACGAGCGCGACGTCGAGCGTTAGCGGTGGCTCGAAGCGATAAGGCTTGGCCAGCGGTGCGTCTTTCACCGCCTCTTCGGCGGCGCTCCGTATGGCGCGCCGCGCAGATGCCGGCGTCATGGAGTTGGCAGCGAAGTTGCCAATCGATTCTTTGACGACCACGCCGCGCACCCAGGGCATCTGTGCTTGCACGCCTTCGACGGTCGTGCGGTCGCCGCTGACGAGCAACAGCGGGACGCCGTAGTCTCCCAGCAAGCCTGCGTTGATGGTCGCTTCGCTGCAGCGGATACCGTTGATTCGCACCTCGTAGATGACCGACGGCGTGTACGTATGGCAGAGGACGGCGTCGGCGTCGCCGGCCGCGCCATGGTAGCCGATGAAGAATGCGCCCCCGAAGCCGCGGTCGGCATCTTGCACCATCGAGTACGGTTTGCGGTTTCCGAAGACGACGCGTACGTCGGGCGGCAGCTCGTCGAGGAGAAGGTTGCGCATCGGTCCGTGCGAGTCGTTGACGAGTACCTCCACCGCGCCGCCGGTGCGCGCTCCCTCGATCGCGCCGGCGACCTCTTGGGTGTAATAGCGGCGAAAGATTTCAAAATCACGATGCGGCGTGCGAGCGTCCACCTGCTGCCAGGCACAGACACCCGCCACGCCCTCCATGTCGCACGAGATATATAATTTCATCCTTCGACTCCGCTCAGGATGACACGACTCCGCTCAGGATGACACGACACCGCTCAGGATGACACGACGCCGCTCAGGATCACGCGGGTCATGCGGTTGGATCGGCGACGGCGGCGATGCGCGTCGCGGCGATAAAGGCGCCAAGCAGCGGAGGGTACTGGTCACACGCAAACCGCACCTTGCGGCCGCCGATTCGATCGAAGCCGGGCATCAGCTCGATGAAATCGGCGTGCTCGACACCGGCGGTTTCGATGGTCAGCTCGAACGGAGGATCGAAAACAAATGGCTTCGCCACGGCGATGCGCGCCATTGCCTCACGCGCGCCGGCATGAATCGCGTCGCGGGCCGCATGCGGCGTCAGCGTGTTGACCGCCGAGAACCCGATGGCGTCTTTTACCGCTACGCCGACCGCCCACGGCATCGCGCGCGCAGCCTCCTCGACGATGACGCTGTCGCCGGTGACGAGCACGACCGGAACGCCGTGACTTCCAGCCAATGCGGCGTTGAGCAGCGCTTCGCTGCACGGAACGCCGTTGACCGCAACCGAGTAGATCGACTCGCTAAACGTGTGCGAGAGCGTCGCGCAATCCCCGGCCTTGGCGTGGTAGCCGGTGAAAAATACCGCGTCGCTCGGCCCATCGAAGCCTTGCATCATGCTCCAGGGCTTAGGAGCGCCCGAGATCACGCGAAGGCCGTCGTCGCCGGGTAGTTCGTCAAGGAGTAAGTTGCGCATCGACCAATGCGAGTCGTTGACCACGATTTCGCGCGCGCCGGCCTCACGCGCCCCCTCGATTGCGGCGCGAACCTCGCCGGTCATATAGCGCCGGAAGAGGGGATACTCTTGGGCGTCGCTCGGATCGCACTGCTTCCAGGAGCAGACGCCGGCCGTCCCTTCCATGTCGCACGAAATGTAGATGTGCATCTTGATGGCTCGGCACTTTCGCGCCTCGCCGGGCGCTTCACTGCACCTTCGGCACCTGCTTCGCAGCGCCGAAATCTCCGTCGCGCACCCCCCGCACCGGCCACGCGGTGCGGGACCCCCCTCGTTACTCTCGCAGAGCGTCCTGTGCTTGCGCGAGACCGGTCTGGGCCGCGACGTTGTGCGGATTCGCGCGCAGCGCACGGCGGTAGAGCGGAATCGCGTCTGCGAACTTATTTGCCGCGAGGTACATGTCGGCGAGCTGCGTGAGCGCGACGTCGTCGTTCGGGTGCGCGGCAATCCGCGCGCGCAGTGTCTGGAGCTGTGCCACAACCGGCGCCGGAGGGCCGCCCTCGACCGCGTTTTGCGATCCTTGGGACTCGAGCTTCGCGCTGGTCGCCTGCTGCGCCGTCTTCCCGAAGACCGAGCCGGTGACGCCGAATCCAACCGATACGAGATACGCCATAACGCAGAGAAAGATCGCCGCAACGATCGCAACGATCGGGACGTATATCCGGGGAGGAAGACCACTCGACCCGTTTTCCGGCACGATGGTTTCGTTGGACGAACGTGGAACCAAATCTTGCGTGATCCCGAGCGCATTACCGGCCGAAGCCGACCTGCAGTTGCTCTTTGCGCGGCTGAACTACGAATTCTTCAACGGTGAAGCGCCCGATTGCAGGATCCGTTACAACGAACGCTTCTCGAACGCGGCCGGCCGCACTACCTACGGCAAGATACCGCTTACGATCGAGCTTTCGCCGAAGCACTTTCGCAAATACCCCGAGGCGCTGACCGAGACGCTCCTGCACGAGATGATTCATGCCTGGTGCTACGCGAAGTTTCGCGATACCGGACACGGTTCGCGTTTCAAACGCAAGCTGCGCGAGTGCGGTTTGAACTCGATCTATCACGATCTCGGCAACGTCGCTCCCCTTAACGAGTCGAACAAAAGGTTCATCCTGCGATGCGAGCGCTGCACCTTCGAAGTGCTTCGGCGGGGACGCCCGCGGCGGCCCTCGAGCTGCCCGCGCTGCAACAAACGTCGCTTTGACGAGCGCTATCCGCTCGCCGTCTACGAGATCGTCGAGATGCGCGCCGCCGGAACGACTTTTGACGGAGCCCACGCCGCGCGGAAAGGCCGCGACCGTTGACGAACCCAGCAGCGATGCGTACCGAGAGCGACTCAATGGGCAAGATCGCCGTCCCGGCGGACAAGTATTACGGCGCCCAAACGGCCCGTTCGCTCGTTCACTTCGACATCGGCGACGGCGCGTGGCCGCGCGACGTGATGCCGCAGCAGATCATCCGTGCGATGGCCGTGCTGAAGAAGGCCGCCGCACTCGTCAATCACGACCTCGGCAAGCTCGATGCCGAGAAGATGCGATTGATCGTGCGGGCGGCGGATGAAGTCGGCGAGGGTAGACTCGACACACACTTTCCGCTCCGCGTCTGGCAGACAGGTTCCGGCACGCAGACAAACATGAACGTCAACGAGGTCATCTCGAATCGTGCGATCGAGCTGGCGGGCGGAGAGATGGGCTCGAAGAAACCGGTTCATCCCAACGATGACGTAAACATGTCGCAGTCGTCGAACGACACGTTCCCGACGGCGATGCACGTAGCGGGCGCGCAATCGATGGCCGAGATGCTGCCGGCCGTTGAAGCGTTGCGCGACGCGCTGCACGCAAAGGCGAAGGACTGGTCGCACATCATCAAGGTTGGGCGCACGCACCTGCAAGACGCGACCCCGATCACGCTCGGGCAAGAGTTCTCGGGTTACGTTACCCAGCTCGATCGTGCGATTAGGGCCTGCAAGGAGGCGTTGAATCCGCTCTACGATCTGGCGATCGGCGGTACTGCGGTCGGTACCGGACTTAACGCCCATCCCGAGTTCGGCGAGCGCACTGCTGCGAAGATCGCGGAGCTAACCGGTCTTCCCTTCCGCTCGCATCCGAATAAGTTCACGGCACTGGCCTCGCACGACGATTTCGTCTTCGCTTCGGGCGCTCTCAAGATGCTTGCGGCGGCCCTGATGAAGATCGCCAACGACATCCGGTGGCTTGCCTCAGGTCCGCGGGCCGGAATCGGCGAGCTGATTCTGCCCGAGAACGAACCCGGCAGCTCGATTATGCCGGGCAAGGTGAATCCAACGCAGTCGGAAGCGATGACGATGGTCTGCGTTCAAGTCTACGGTAACGACTTGGCGATCGGCTTCGGCGCGTCGCAAGGAAATTTCGAGCTGAACGTTTTCAACCCCGTGATCATTTATAATTTTCTCCATTCGACGAGGCTGCTGCGCGACGCTTGTACGATGTTCCGCGAGCATGCTGTTGAAGGGTTGCAAGCCAACGAAGAGCAGATCCAAAAGTATTTGGAAGAATCGCTAATGGTCGTCACCGCGCTCTCGCCGAAGATCGGCTACGACAAGGCCGCCGAGATTGCCAAGAAGGCGCATCACGAGAAGACGACGCTCAAAAGGGCCGCGCTCTCGCTGGGGCACGTAACCGAAGAGGAGTACGATCGGATCGTCGTTCCTGGCAAAATGACTTCTCCGAATTAATTATCAATTCGGGCTTTACCGAGGTTGGTGAGAAGCCTCCAGCGTTTCCGCAAAAGACAGGATGTCGTACTTCCTTTGAGGTTGCGGAAAAGTGGAGGAGTAGGAGCTCGCATGGATGCGAGCGACGGGCGTCTTCGAACTGGCCTCGGTAAAGCCCGAAAGCACCCCTATAGTTGACGCCAGACGAGCGTGACCGCCGCGGTTACAAGCGCGACCGCAACGACAATCAATAGCTGCGGCGAGCGCAGCCGCAACGACAGACGCGCCCCGACAGGGCCTCCGAGCAATCCGCCGGCGACGAGCGGCAAAACGTCGCGCCCGATGATGTCGTGCTGGAAGATGTGGACGACGAGGCCGACCGGCGACGTAAGCAAGATCGCGAAGTGTGAAGTCGCGCTGATCGCATGCACCGGCAGCTCGGAAA
Source organism: Candidatus Cybelea sp. (assembly GCA_049578945.1). Classification (GTDB taxonomy): domain Bacteria; phylum Vulcanimicrobiota; class Vulcanimicrobiia; order Vulcanimicrobiales; family Vulcanimicrobiaceae; genus Cybelea. Next base: position 19,220 of record JBAUMX010000014.1, read on the forward strand.
AGTATAGGAAGGTCGGCACTAAGATGATACCGCCGCCGAGGCCGAAGAGACTTGAGAAGATGCCTACGATAAAGCCCAATCCCAACGCAGCGCGATAGGACATCCCCTTGATTTTTGTTACGCGCTCCTGCTCCACGCGGCCGGCCATCCGTCGCTCCGCATTCCAGGCCATATCGACGGCGACGGCGACGAGCAGAAGGGCGAGAATCGTATCGAAGAGCCGTGCCGAAATGTGAAATGACGCGATCGCGCCGAGCACGCCGCCGGGCAGGCCGCCGGCGGCGATGAGCCACCCGATCTTCAGGTGAACGCGGCGTTGCAGCAGGTAGGTGAAGGCCCCGCTCGCACTGTTGGCGACGATCAGAACGAGCGACGTGCCGGCGGCGAAGGCCGGCGAAAATCCTAAGAAGATGCGCAGAATAGGAACCAGGATGAAGCCGCCGCCGAGTCCGACCATCGAGCCGAAGACGCTCGCAACGAATGCGGCGCCGAAGAGCTCGAGCGCTAAGGGCACGCGCTAAGGAGATACCAGCGGGCTAGCCGGCGCGCCCGAGATAACGCCGGTCGCGGGTATCGATGCGAATAGTGTCGCCGCTCTCGACAAAAAGCGGGACCGCAACGGTCGCGCCGGTCTCCAGCTTGGCCGGTTTCGTGGCGTTGGTCGCCGTATCGCCTTTGAATCCCGGATCGGTTTCGACGATCCGCAGCTCGACGTGGGCCGGCAGGTCGATGCCGATCGCCGTGCCGTCGTGGAGCTGAACGTCTACGACCATGCCGTCCTTCAAGAAATCGGCGGGATCGCCGATAAGGTCGCGTTGCAGGGTGACGTTTTCGAAGCTCTCCTGATCCATGAAATGGTAGCCGTCGGCATCGTTGTAAAGCATCTGCATCTGTCGATTGTCCACGATCGCGCGCTCGAGCTTCTCGCCGGCTCGGAAAGTCCGCTCCAGCGTCGTACCGGTCTTGACGTTCTTCATGCGCGTGCGGACGAACGCCGATCCTTTTCCGGGTTTTACGTGGAGGAACTCGATGACGGTCCAGAGCTGACCGTCGACGACGATGGTTATGCCGTTGCGAAGGTCGTTTGACGAAATCATGGGTTACCCAGAGTACGGGCTACGATAAGCCAAGCCCTGGCTAGGCCGGGTTACGCGCGCCGTCGCGAAAGGCGAATCGGGCCTTCGGTTCCGGCGCGTAAGCGACGAATATTTTCGCGGTGCGCCAGCAGGATTAGGAGAGCCGAAAAAACTCCGTAGAGCGTTTCGGGAAGCGAACCGGTAAAGAACCAGATTGCAAACGGCGCGAGGACGCTGCCGAGCATCGAGCCGACGGAAGAATACCGGGTGAATGCGGCTCCAACGATCCATCCGCCGGCGGCCACCAGCCCGGCCGGCCAGCTCATCGCAAAGATCGCGCCAAAAGAGGTCGCGACTCCCTTGCCGCCCTTGAATCGAAGCCACGGCGAAAAACAATGGCCGAGCACGGCTCCCGTTGCCACGATCGCGGCGATGATCTGTGCGGTCGGCGGCCAGCCTTCCATGTCGAGGCGGTCCCGAAAGAAAGAAAGCGCCCACAACGTGGGTGCGAAACCCTTGAGGGCGTCGAGCAGAAGTACGGCGAGGGCGCCGGCTCTCCCCAACGTTCGTAGCGCATTCATCGCGCCGATGTTCCCGGAACCTTGGTTGCGAATGTCGGTGTGGTAGAAGAAGCGTCCGATGAGATAGCCGAACGGAATCGACCCGATCAGGAAGGCTCCGACGAAAGCCGCGATCGGGACGGCGATCAAGGCCAAGAGTAGAAAGATCGCCGTTGACTCGGGGAGACCGACATCGCTCACGAGCGTTCGTCATCCCTTGTGCGCGGGCGAAACTGCAGCGTCAAGGGAACGCCTTGAAAATCGAAGTGCTGCCGGAGCGTGTTCTCCAAAAAGCGTTTGTAATGCGGTTGCACCAGATCGGGATCGTTGCAGTGAAAGACGAAGAGCGGCGGATGCGTGCCGGGTTGGGCGGCATAATAGATCCGTAGAACTCTGCCTGCGTGGGCCGCGGGCGGATGGGCGAGCACTGCCCGGCGAACGATGCTGTTGAGCTGCGGGGTCGGAATGCGGCGGTCGAGGTTTGCGGCAACTTCGGTGACGACCGGCATTAGGCTTCCCAGGCGACGGTGCGTTTTTGCCGAGAGAAACGCAACCGGCGCGAAGCCGGCAAACGGAATCAGTTCTCGGACGACCCCTGCCAATTCGTTCTGGCTGACCTCCCCTGCCTGCTCGCGAACGAGATCCCATTTGTTACCGACAATGATGAGCCCCTTGCGCTGTTCGAGTGCGATGCCGGCCAGGCGGCGATCTTGCGCCATGATGCCGGTCATTGCATCGAAGACGAGCAACGCGATGTCGCATCGCGAGATCGCCGCCAGCGATCGCAACGCCGCGTAGTACTCGATCGCCCCGTGCGCTTCCGGTTTTTTTCGAAAGCCTGCGGTGTCGACCAAACGAAAGGGTCGTCCGTGCCATTCAAACGCGGCATCGATCGCGTCGCGCGTCGTGCCGGGGCTCTGCGATACGAGAGTGCGCTCCTCGCCGAGAAGTGCGTTGACCAGCGAGCTCTTTCCGACGTTGGGACGGCCGATCACCGCCAATGCGAGCTCGCCGTCAACCTGCGCGTCGCTTATCTGCGGCGGCAAGAGTTCGACGATACGATCTAGCAGATCGCCCGTACCTTCGCCGTGAATCGCCGAAACCGCGACCGGCTCGCCGAAACCGAGGCGGCCGAACTCCGCCACGACGGAGGCCGCTGCGTTCGGTGCCTCGGCTTTATTGGCCGCCAGCACAATCGGCCTGCGTTTGCGACGCAGGATGCCCGCGACGTCGTCGTCGAGCGGATGAAGTCCGGTTTGGGCGTCGACGACCATGAGAATCACGTCGGATTCGTCAGCGGCGGCTTCGGCTTGCCGGCGCGTGGCGTCGGCAAGCTCCGCACCGTGCGCCATATCGGCGTCCGGATCGATTCCGGCCGTATCGACCAGGCTGAAGATCGAGCCGCGCCAGTCGCAAAGAGCGTAGAGCCGATCGCGGGTAACGCCGGGGGTATCTTCGACGATGGCGAGCCGGCGGCCGATCAGACGGTTAAAGAGCGCGCTCTTCCCGACGTTCGGCCGCCCCACGATTGCGACCGTCGCCGGGTGGAGCATTCCACTCATTTCGCGAACAGCGTACTTCGAGCATGCCCAGCGTCTACATCGAGACTTTCGGCTGTCAGATGAACGAAGCCGATTCCCGGTACATTGCCGAGCGCGCGGTCGCGGCCGGCTACACCGTCGCCTCCGCGCCGGAAGAAGCCGACGTCGTAGTCCTCAATACCTGCACGGTGCGCGACAGTGCGGAGCGACGCGCTTATGGCCGGATGAATCACCTCAAGGCGCTCAAGAGCTCCGAACGCGAAGTGCGTCTGATCGTAACCGGATGTTTGGCCGAGCAGGATCGCGACCGAATGCGCGAGCGAGCGCCCCACCTCGACGCGGTTTTCGGGACTCGGGAGCTGGTGCAGCTCGGCGATCAGCTCGCAGCGTGGCAGCCTGCTCTCCGACACGCACGGGATGACGCCGCACGCGACGACGCCGTTGACGGCGCTACGGATAATATGCTGCATTTCGCGTTGGGCGGCACGCCGGATGGGTTGCCGAGCGCGTTCTCCCACCTGCGCGCCTTCGTTACCGTGCAACGCGGCTGTTCGTACTATTGCACGTTCTGCATCGTACCGCAGGTACGAGGTCGCTTCGATCACCGACCGCAGGCCGCGATCGTCGACGAAGTGCGCGGGCGCGTCGCTCTAGGAGCTCGTGAGATCATGCTCGTCGGCCAAACGGTCAATGCGTGGCGCGATCCGGCCGACGGTTCGGATTTCGGCGATCTCTGCCGGGCGATTTCTCGCCTTGCGGGTCTCGAGCGCTTGACGTTCATCTCGCCCCATCCAAAGGACTTCCGCGAAAAGATCCTCGACGACCTTGCTGCGGTCCCGCAGCTCAATCCGCGGATCCATCTCCCGCTCCAATCTGGAAGCGACGCGATGTTGCGGCGGATGAACCGCAAGTACACGATGGGGCAGTTCCAACGCGTCGTCGAATCGATTCGCAGCCGTCTTCCCGAGTGTGCGATCACGACCGATCTCATCGTCGGGTTCCCCGGAGAAACCGAGGACGATTTCGAAGCGACGCTCCAATGCGTCGAGAGCGGGGTCTTTGCAAACGCGTTTACGTTCATCTATTCGATCCGGCGAGGAACGCCGGCCGCTCGTTGGGAGCAAGTGCCTCGAGAGACCGCCCTAGCGCGCTTCAGGCGCCTGGTCGATGCGCAAAACCGCGTGACCCGCGCTTATCACCAAACGAAGGTCGGTCGAGTCGTGCGCGCTTTGATTGCGGGCGACTCCAAAAAAGACGCAAGCCGGCTCACAGCCAAGACGCCAGACAACGTGACGATCGTCGCGCCTAAGCCGCCCGACTATTCGGATGCGCCTATGGGAGATGCGCGTGCGTACTCCCGAACACCGTGGCTCGACATCGCGATAGAGAGCGCCCACGTTTGGGGGTGCGCCGGAAGTGTCGTCGCGCGAGTCGAGCGGTTCTCGATGTAGCCACCGGCGTGGCCAAGTTTTCGCCGATGTTGGAGCAGTACTTTGGGATGAAGGCGAAACATCCCGAAGCGATTCTGCTCTCGCGGGTTGGCGATTTCTACGAAGCCTACGGGGAAGACGCCGAGACGATCGCGCGCGCACTGCAAATCGCGTTGACGGGCAAGGAGGCTGGAGGCGGCCAGCGCGTCGCAATGGCGGGCGTACCGCACCACGCGCTAGCCGGATATCTCGCGCGGCTCGTGCAGCAGCGATTCATCGTCGCTCTCGCCGAGCAGCTCGAAGTTCCGCAGCCCAACCGTCTCGTGCGCCGCGGGATCGTTCGCCTGGTAACGCCCGGCACGCTGATCGAGGAACAGCTTCTCGATGGTAAACAGAATAACTATCTGGCCGCGGTGGCAGCGGTTGGCGAAACGCTCGCGCTCGCTCATGCCGACGTTTCGACGAGTTACACGGCCGCCACGGCGATCGCGGGCGACGATGCGTACGACGAGCTCTTGGCCGAACTGGCACGAATTGGACCGACCGAAGTCGTTGCCGACGTCCCGGCCGACTTGCGTGCGACCATCGCAACCGTCGTCGAGTCGATGGGTGCGCGCCTCGCGACACCGAGTCTGGGCGTCGTCGAAGCCTGCGAACGCGAGACGTTCGCGGGCTTTTCGATCGACGAATCGCTAGCGATCCATCGGGCACTCGAAGCACTCGCGGCATTCGTCAGACGCACCGGCGTTGCCAACGGAGAAGGACGACGCGGCCTTCCGACGCTCTATCGCCGGCGCCACTTCTTGGTGCTCGATCCGGCGACTCGCAAACATCTTGAGCTGACCCGCGCGCAAGGACAGAATCCGCAAGCGACGCTCCTTGCGACGCTGGATGCCTGCGAGACCTCGATGGGATCGCGAATGCTCGCGCGCTGGATACTTGCGCCGCTCGTGGATCGAACGGCCATTACGGGTCGTCAAGACGCTGTCGAAGCGCTCTTTGCCGAGCACGCTCGGCGCGAGAGCATCCGCGAGATCCTCAAGGGCGCGTTCGACCTCGAGCGGATTGCGCAGAAGGTTCGCTTTCGGCGCGCGACCCCACGCGATCTGGGCTCGCTGCGCCGCACGCTCGAAATCCTCCGACCGCTGCGTACGGCCGCGCTGCCGGCATTCGGAGCATTGCTTGAACGCATCGCCGATTTCGGCGGCGTGCTCGACGACGTACGGCGAACGCTCGTTGACGAACCTCCCGCGCAGATTGGCGAAGGAGGGGCGATTCGCCCGGAGGCCGACGCCGAGCTTGCGGACTGCGTTGCACTTCGCGCCGACGCTCGTTCGAGACTCTCCGAGCTGGAACAGCGCGAACGCGAACGGACCGGCATCAAAACGCTCAAGGTAAAGTATGCCAGCCCATTCGGCTACGCTATCGAGGTCAGCCGCAGCTACACGGGTGCTCTGCCGCCCGAGTATGTCCGAAAGCAGACGTTAACGAGCGGGGAGCGTTACGTCACGCCCGAGCTAAAGGAGCTCGAACTTGCCATCTCTACGGCGCAGGCACGGCAGGAGCGGCTCGAGCGCCGGCTATTTGAGGCGTTGGTCGAACGCGTCGCCGAGCGCGCCGAAGAACTCGCGGAGGCCGCCTGCGCGATTGCCGAGATCGACGTGCTGACGTCGCTCGCGCAGTGCGCGGCCGAACGCGGCTACGTGCGTCCGAACTTCGTCGACCGCAGCATCATTTCGATCGAAGAGGGCCGTCATCCGGTCATGGAAGCCGTTCTGCACGCAAGATTCGTGCCCAACGACCTCGATCTGCGTGTCGGCGAACGGCGCTTCTTGCTCTTGACCGGGCCGAACATGGGCGGCAAGTCGACCTATTTACGGCAAACGGGGCTGCTGGCCGTCATGGCCCAGATCGGCTCCTTCGTGCCGGCAAAAAGGATGGAACTCGGCGTCATCGATCGGATCTTTACGCGCATTGGTGCAGGCGACGATCTCGCTTCGGGACAGTCGACGTTCTATCTGGAGATGGCCGAAGCGGCAAATATCTTACGGCGTAGCACCGAGCGGTCGTTGCTCTTGATTGACGAGGTCGGGCGCGGCACCGGCACCCTGGACGGCCTGGCGATCGCCCAAGCGATCTGCGAGTTCCTGCTCGGACTCGAAGCGCAGGCTCCGCTCGTGCTCTTCGCCACGCACTTCAACGAGCTGTGCGCCCTCAGCGAACACTGGAGCTTGGTATCAAACTATCACATCACCGCAGTGGAGAACACCGCGCGCGGGGGCGCGCCGGTTTTTTCGCATCGGGTTCAGCCCGGCAGTTCGTCGCGCTCCTTCGGAATAGAGGTAGCGCGCATGGCCGGCTTACCCGATGCAGTCGTCGAGCGAGCGCAAGAAATCGCGGACGCCTTGTCGGGACAGGCCGACGTCGAAGCGAGGGTTCCGCTTCGAAAGCGACTTTCTAAACGTGCGCTGCCGGAGCGTCAGTTGCCGCTGCTATCCTGAGTCTGCGCTGAGCATTCTGCGAAGGGATGGCTCGCGAGGCGACGGAAGGGCGGTTCGATGATTTCATCGATCCGGCTGGGCCTCTGCTTGACGATCGCGGTCATCGCGGCGGCTATCGCGGATCCGATCGTCGAGTTTGCTTCGAACGCAGGCTGGCTCGGTACTGCGAGTCTCACCGACCACAGCAACCTCGACGTCATACCGGCTTTGCTCTTCGGCGCCGGACTGCTCGCGCTCTACATGGTTCGCAGAGCGCATGCGGTCTTGGCTGGGCGAGCGATTCCCCGCCGTATCGCCGGGCTGCTGCCGATCGTCTTCGTTCTGCAAGTTGCGACTCTCTACACGATGGAGACGCTCGAACAGATCGTCGTGTGGGGTCACCCACTGGCCGCAGCGGTCTGGCTGGGCGGCCCCGTGACGATCAGTTTGGGGATTCATGCCGCGATCTGCATGACGGTTGCGTACGCGATCGCGCGATCGGGGCGCGCGCTGGCGGCGACGACGCTGCGGGTCATCCGCCTCGTGAGCGCGATCGCTCGTTTTGCCGCGCACGGCCCCGCGCTCGTCGCGATCCGGCTTGAAAGTGTCTATTGCAAAGCATCTTTGCCCATTGCGTGCACGATCGGAGAACGAGCACCCCCTTTGGCCCTCAACTAGTCGATATGCCGTAGATCTCTCCGGACCGTTGCAACGAGTCCAGAGAGCAATTCACTTGGGGGGGATTTTCATGTTACGCCAATGGTGGCTTCGTGCCGTACTGATCGTGATTGCGGTGGGCGCATCGCTCGCGGCCGGCGTCCTGCTCCTGCGCGGGCCGGTCCGTCAGCAGATCGTCGCGCAGACCGCGCAGCGTTCCTTCGGTCAGCAAAAGCTGAACCTGCTAATTCTCGGCTATCAAGCCGACGAGGCGACGACCGACACGATTCTCGTCGCGCACCTCGACGTCGCGCGCCGCACCGCAACGCTGGTATCGATCCCACGCGATACGTGGGTTTCCGTTCCGAAAGCCGGCTTCACCAAAATCAACGCGGCGTTCGCTTTTGGCGGAGCGCACGTTACCGCGAAGGTGGCGAGCAGGCTCTTAGGCGGGATTCCGATCGACGCGATCGTGGCGCTGCAACCTGAGGGCGCGGCAACGCTGGTTGACGCGATGGGGGGTTTGGACGTCAACGTCGACGAGACGATGGATTACGACGACAATAACGGCAATTTGCACATCCATCTTCAGAAAGGCCCCCAGCATCTTACCGGCGGCCAGGTGGCCGGCTACGTCCGGTTTCGCCACGACCTCGCCTCGGATTTTGGCCGTGTGAAACGGCAGCAGCAAGTGCTCAAGCTGATCATGAATCAATTGAGCGAACCGCAGAACTGGGCGAAGTTGCCCGGGATCATGAAGCTCGCGCGCAAACAGGTCAACACGACACTCTCCAACGCACAGCTCCTTTCGCTGTTGACCGTCTACAGGAACGTGCCGGACGAGAACGTCCGTTCCTTCACCTTGCCTAGCAAGATCGGTTGGGTCGGCGATGCCTCGGTAGTGTTTGCCGATCCGCGCTGGGCGAAGCTGATCGGCGCGGTGCTCTTCGGACGGCGGGATCCGCCGCAGGACGAGGTGCTGGTTGCAAACGCGACCGGCAATCTCGAACTCGATCGAACGATCGTCGGCGCGTTGCGCGGGGCCGGGTGGAACGTCCCGACCTTCGTCGACGCGAAAGTGAAACGCACGAGCGAGGTCGTCGGCAGCTCCCCGGCGGCGTTCTCTCTGGCGAAAGCGTTTGCGACGGCAATTCGGCCGGGAAGCAAAACGGCGCTCGTACTCGGCGCCGATCTAGCGCCGGACACGGAGTAACCGGTGCCTTGGTGCAACGGCACTACCCCAGCGACGGAAAAGCGATCTGTACCGTCGAGTAGATCGTTAGTGCACCGACGATAACGGCGGTCGACCAGGCGATGACGTTGAAGGCGAGGTTATTCGTCCATCTCCCCATCAATCTCTTGTTGTTGATGAGCAGCAACATCAATAGGAGAACGATCGGCAAGAGCGCGCCGTTGAACACCTGCGAATAAAAAATGATGCCGAGGAGCGGCGCTCCCGGTACGATGACGATGGCGGAACCGATCGCGATAAGCGCAAGGTAGAGTGAATAAAAGATCGGGGCGTCACGAAGCCGGTGATCGACCCCACGTTCGAACCCGAAGGCCTCACAAACGTAATATGCCGTGGAGAGCGGCAGGATCGATGCAGTAAAGACCGCGGCGTTGAGCAGGCCCAGCGCGAAGAGCAATTCGGCAAACCTGCCGGCAAGCGGCTGCAGCGCAACGGCGACGTCGCCGACATCCTTGACCACTATCGGGTGCACGGCATGAAGGTTGTGGACGTAGATCGTCGCGGCGCACGAAACGATGATAAAGTAGGCGATCACGCTCGCCCAGATTCCGCCGGTCGCCACGTCGATCCGAGAATACTTGTAGTCGTCTTCGCGCACTCCTTTGTCCACGACGGCGGCCTGAATATAGAATTGCATCCACGGCGATATGGTGGTTCCGATGACCGCAACGATCATCAGCACGTACGCTTTCGACGCGCTAAAGTGAGGAACTATCGTCTGACGCAGCACGTCGTTCCAGTTCGGATGAACTAAAAAGGCGCTGACGATGTAAGCCACGTAGGCGAAACAAAAAACAAAGAAGACGCGCTCTAGGAGCTTTGCGGTTCCGCGCGTAACCGTGAGAAAAACGAAAATAGCCGCGCCCAACACCATTGCGATTTTGAACGCTTCGGCATTTGGAACTTGCAGATAGCCTCCGAAGATCGGCGCCGAAGAGGCTACTCCCGCAAACTCGGTAGCGGTGTTTCCGACGTCGCTGAGCACGAAGAGAAGAAGGCACCAAAAGGTAACCTTGACTCCGAAGTTCTCGCGAATCAGGTCGGCTAAGCCTTTTCCGGTGACGGCGCCCATTCGCGCGCACATCTCCTGTACGACGATCATTGCGACCGCCACCGGAATCAACAGCCAGAGGAGCGAGTATCCGAACTGGGCCCCTGCCTGCGAATACGTTAAGATGCCGCCGACGTCGTTGTCGGCGTTGGCGGTGATGATGCCGGGGCCGATGATCGATAGAAACATCACGACCGAGCGCCAAACGCTCGGGCGTGCGACACGGCCTCGAGAAGCCGATTTCATCTGCCAATCGTCGTTTCTAGCTAACTGACGAGGGCTCGCCAAAAGCTAAACGTTTGGCCCGAATCCTGAC
>JBAUMX010000015.1:0-5230 GCA_049578945.1 Candidatus Cybelea sp.
GTCCTCGCGCGCGACGCCGCCGCGGCTCTGCAAGGCCGTCGATTCCGAGCGCGTGCGCGACGTCACGGTACGATCGGCTGTAAGACCGGCGCGGCGGCGTTTGGCCGCGGCTTCGAGCTGGCGCTTGCGGAAGACCAGCACGAGCGGCGCCGAGAAAAAGATCGAGTGGTAGCCGCCCGAGACGATGCCGACCAGCAGCGCGAACGCGAAGTTCTTCAGGCTGGCACCGCCCAGCGCGAGCAGCGCAACCAGCGTAATGACCACCGTCGCCAGCGTGTTGAACGAGCGCGTCATCGTCTGTTTGATCGATTCGTTGACGATCGTGTCGTAGGCCGCGCCCGCCATCAACTTGGTGTTCTCGCGAATCCGATCGAGAATTACGATCGTGTCCATGACCGAGTAGCCGATGACGGTCAGCACCGCCGCCAGAAACGCGTCGTCGGCGCGCCGGTCGGCGAGTGCGTAGATGCCGATCATCATGGCCGCGTCGCGGACCAGCGCGATGACCGTCACCAAGCCGAAGATGTAGTTCCAGCCGAACCGGAATGCGATGTAGATAAACTGGATGCTGAGCGCGATGACCAGCGCCAAGAGCGCCTTGCTCAAATATTCGCGGCCCAGCGACGGACCAACGGCGGTGATTTGCGAGCTTGCGCGGTCGACGGGTGCGACGGTGTTGAGCGCGTTCCAAAGCGGGGCGGAATCGTTTGCGAACGCGGTCTGCGTCTGAACGACGAAGCTTTTCCCCTCGGTGCCGGCGGTCGTGACCGATTCTTCGGTCAAGCCTAGGCCCGCGAGCGCCTGTTTGACCTTATCCGCCGTGGTCGGTTGCGTGAACTTGACCGCGATGTCGGTGCCCCCGGTGAAGGAAAGGCCGAGGCGCAGCATGTGCGAGGGCTGAAAGCCGTGGCCACCCTTGAAACCGTTGTAGATCATGGAGCCGAAACCGATCGCGATGATCAGCGACGAGATCGTCGAGACGGTCCTGAACCAGCCGACGATATTCCAATTCAGCCGTCTAAAAAGCACGGGCTATGTCTCCGCCCCCGCGGACTTGGCGAAGATTCCGAGCTCCGAACGCTTGACGCCGTAGAACTCGGGCGCCGTCAAGATATCGTTGTCGACGAGCACGTCGACGAGGAATCGCGTAATGAAGACCGCGGTGACCAGCGAGACGACGGTTCCCCAGAAGAGCGTGAACGCAAAACCCTTCACCGTGCCGGTGCCGAGCATATAGAGCACGCCGGCGCCGACGATCGTCGTGAAGTGGCTGTCGAAGACCGCCGAGAATGCGCGCTGGAATCCGACCCGCACCGCGGCGCGCATCGTCTTGCCGTTCCACAGCTCTTCCTTGATGCGTTCGAAAATCAGAACGTTCGCGTCTACCGCCATCCCGATCGAGAGCACGAAGCCCGCAATCCCGGGAAGCGTCAGCGTCGCGTGCGAGAGCGCCAAGATCGCCATCATCACGAGCACGTAAACCGCGAGTGCGATGTCGGCAAGGAGACCCGGCAGACGATAAACCGCGATCATGAAGATCAGGACCAAGCCGAGGCCAAGCGCGGCGGCCCGCATCGATTGAACGAGGTCGATCTTTCCGAGCGTCGGTCCGATCGTCTCCTTCTCGATGATGCTGATGCTGACCGGAAGAGCGCCGGCGTTGAGTTCGTTGGCGAGCGTATTGGTCTGTTCTTCCGTGAAGGTGCCGGTGATCTGCCCGCTGTCGTAGATCGGGCTCTGGACGATCGGCGCCGAGAGGTAGCGATGGTCGAGGAAGATACCCAGCGGCTTCTGGAGATTGGCGGTCGTGAGCCTACCGAACTTGGCCGGATCCTTGGTCTGGAAGAGGATGTCCGGAGCATTCGCCTGAGAGTAACTCGCCTGCGCCGCCTTGAGCTCGGCGCCCGAGTAAACCACCTTGCCGCTCTTGAGGTAAGCCGTTTTTGAGAGGTAGAGTTCGGCGGCGGCGCGGTCCTTGGCCGAGAGATTGGGCTGCTGCAGCATCGCAAGGTACGATTCGGCCTTCTGCATGACGTCGAACGGCACGATCTTGTACTCGAGCACCGCAGCCTCTTTGAGAAGCTTTTCGGCTTGATCGGGATCCTTCACGTTCGGAAGCTCGACCAGGATGCGGTCCGATCCGACGTTACTGATCGACGGCTCGGTCACGCCTAAACCGTTGATGCGGCGATCGATCACCTCGCGCGTTTGCGCCTGCACCTGCGGGGTGATCTGCGGCACTGAGGCGGTCGGCGATAGCTGAAGCAAGAGCCGCGCGCCGCCCTGCAGATCGAGTCCGAGACGGATCGTTTTCTGCACGGGGATCACGGCCCACAACGAAATCGCACAAACGGCGAGAATCACCAGCGCCTTGAACGGCGCCTTGAGCGTCTTCCAGTTCATTGGGGCCGGTGGAGCTTAGCCTTCCGCGGGCGCCGGGCCTGCCGCGGCCCAGAGGCGGCGTCCGGTTAAGAGCAGTCCAAGGATCGCCGCCCCGGCCACGACGCTCCAGGTCACGCCTTGGTCGACCCGCCCGTAGACGAAGCCTCCGGCGGCAAAAAGCGCGCCGTAGACCGACGCCAAGCCGAGCACCCAGCCGAGCAGCGCGAGCGGCAGCGAATCGGGCGAGGGCGGCAGCGCGCAGACACGGCGAACCCGAGCCCAGCCCGGCCCGGCCGGCCGCACCTTGGCGTAAAATGCGGCCAGCACGCTCATCTCGACCGGCGGCGTTAGGTAGGTGACGGCAAGCCAGACGAGCGTCGTCACTCCGATCGTGGTCAGAAGCATGACGGTCGTATCGACGGTGTGACCGAGCTTGGCGGCTACGAAGAACGCCAGCGAGACGACGAACGACGAGAGCATCGCGCCGACCTCGCTCCAGGCGTTAATCCGCCACCAAAACCAACGCAATAAATAGATCAGCCCGGTGCCGGCGCCGATCGAGAGCAAGAGGTTGAACGCGTTGTGGGCGTTGTCGAGCGCGAAGGTGAAGAGCACGCCGAGCACCATCAGCAGCGCCGTGACGATCCGCCCCGCGAAGACGAGCTCGCGCTGCGACGAGCCCGGTCGAATGAAGCGCTGATAGAAATCGTGGACGAGGTACGACGTGCCCCAGTTAAGATGCGTCTCGATCGTCGAACGATAGGCCGCGAAAATGCCCGCGACCATGAAGCCGGCAAAGCCGGCCGGCAAGTAGACGAGCATCGCGGGATAGGCGATGTCGTTTCCGATCAGTCCCGGCGGGACCGCCGGAAAGCGCAGCTGGATGTCGTGCAGCGACGGATAGACGATCGTCGAAGCGAGCGCGACGACGATCCAAGGCCACGGCCGCAGCGCGTAGTGCATCACCTGGAAAGTAAAGGTGCCGAAGAGCGCATCGGACTCGGTGCGCGCCGCGAGCATCCGCTGCGCGACGTAGCTGCCCCCACCCGGCTCGGCGCCGGGATACCAGACCGACCACCACAAGACCGTGAGCGGGATCACGAAAACGCCGAGCGCCGTGCGCCAGTCTTTAAAGTTGGGCAGAATCGAAAGTGCGCCGGCGCCATTGTGGTTGAAGTGCGCGATCAGCCCGTGCAAACCGCCGACGCCGGGCGCGTGGATCGCGAAGTAGGCGGCCGCGAACGCCGAGCTCATCGTGATGCAAAACTGAATCAGGTCGGTGACCATCACGCCCCAGAGACCCGCAGTTGCGGCAAAGATGATCGGGACGACGACCGAGATCGCGAGCGTCTCAGCACGCGGCCAGCCGAAGAGCAGCCCGGCGATCTTCACCAGCGCCAGGTTGACCGTTGCGATGATCCAGCAGTTGAAGAACAGTCCGAGATAGATCGCGCGGAATCCGCGCACGAACGACGCGGCGCGGCCGGCATAACGCAGCTCGTAAAACTCGAGGTCGGTCAGCACGCTCGAACGGCGCCAGAGCCGCGCGTAAAAGAAGACCGTCGCCATGCCGGTCAGCAGGAACGACCACCAGACCCAGTTTTCCGCGACGCCTCCGTCGCGCACCAAGTTCGTTACCAGATTTGGCGTGTCGGTTGAGAAGGTCGTCGCAACGAGCGAAATGCCGATCAGCCACCATGGCGCCTGACGCCCCGCCGCGAAGAACTCCGTGATATTCTTGCCGGCACGTCGCGCCAACACGATCGCCGGTACGAAGCTCACGCCCAAAGAAACGACGACGATGATCCAGTCGAGCGTCGTCAGGTGCATGCAGCAACGGCGTTCGGTTCTTCCTCATCGAGAACCTCGGCCGGCGCAAGCGTGACCTCATTGGGGAGCTCGCCGTACGCGTAGACGCTCACGCGAATTCCCGAGCGCAGCAAGAAATCGGCGAGCGCCGGGCGCAGCGCGGAGGTGCAAACCACCGCCGCGCGTTCGCGCGCGATCCTGCCGGCATACTCCTCGATGCGCGCCCGCAACGCCAGCGCCGTCGCAGGCTCGAGCCCTTCGTTTCCGTACCGGCACCACGCGGCGGCGAGTCGTCGCTCAAAATCGGGTTCGAAGATCGCCGGCTCCAACTTCGCGAGGCCACGCCGCCGCAAGAGATCCGGAACGATTGCACGCCTCGCCGCTTCGGCGAGTTCCTGCGGGTCGTGCGTATTCGCTTCCAGCATCGCTTCGAGCACCGCGATTGGGTCACGCGGCCACGCTCCTTCGCGCAGCAGCAGGCCGAGAGCGCGATGCAGAGCCCCGAAGGGCAACGCGTCACCGCCGACTTCTTTAACCAAGGCGGGCACGATGGTACGCAAATGTTCGAGCAGCGATTGCAGCTCCTGACGTCCGACCAGCTCCGCCGCGTTCGCGCGCGCGACCTCGGCCAGATGCGATCCGAGCACCGAGATCGGGTCGAAGACAAGCGCGCCCGCATTGACCGAGCGCTCGCGCTCCTCCGCTTCGATCCACGCTGCCGGCAGACCGTAGACCGGCTCGCGCTCCACACGGGCGCGCAGGCGCGAGAGAACCGCCTCGTCCGCTACCGCCAGCAGGCGCGCGAGTTCGAGCCGGCCCGTTCCGGCCAAGCGATCTCGGACTCGGATGCCGTAGCTGCGCGGATCCCGCGTGAGGTCGTCGCGCAGTCTGACTCCTGGAAGAACGACCCCGATGTCGGCAGCCAGTGCGCGCCGGACTTCACCGATCCGGTCGAGCAGCGCGTCGGCGAGCGGCTGCGCGAGAAGTTGTGCGAGATCGGCGCCGATCTCGATTGAGATGGCGTCGACGCCGACTAGGC
>JBAUMX010000016.1:0-15446 GCA_049578945.1 Candidatus Cybelea sp.
CACCGAGCCGCCAATGGCTTACAGCTGAGTGCGTATGGAAGCGGGGCGAGACGAATTGTTTTAGTTGAACGTGCCTGGCCGCCACGTCGGCCTTGACAAAATCGGCCTTCTCATGGAAGCGCGATGCGGCCACGCGAGCGCGGAGGTTTGCGGCATCGCGCCCGGCGCACCGATCGGCTGCTGCGATGCGCTGCAGCCTGCCAGCATTGCCGCGGCTACGCAACCGGTCAGCGCATAGCAGCTAAAACCGGAAATCCCCATCGCCTGCCTCTCGATGCCTTGAACCAAAGAGATTCGCAAAGCGCTGGACGCGATACACTCCAAACTGTAGTTTACGGTGCGACGCTAATGGTTGCGGCGTCGAACTTTATTCCGTAGCTACTAAGGACTTTGACCGTACCGCCGCCCGCGGGGTACAGCCAGAAACCAATCGCGTGATGATTTTGTCCCTCGAATCCGATGGCGACGCCGGAATACAGCCACTTAAATCTGATTTGGTTGCCGGCGAGCTCGGTTCTGCTCACGACCGTTGCTTTCTTGTGCGTGATCGTTATGCGGTCGAGCAGCGCGTGATGTTTGTCGGGCGGCACCTCCTGAACGGTCACGTACTTGCCATCCCATTGGATCCCCGCCAATACCGATTCATCGGTCTTGAGCGATGGCTTATAGTTGATGAAGGCGTCGGCGCCTTTGGGGAGCTCTCCAAGCGCGTCCGTATAGCCGGTGACAAAGAGGTTGCCACCCCCGTCATAAACGCAACCAAAAAAGCTATAAAACGGGCCGTAATCCTCATATTCTTCCGCCTTTCCGGTCACGTTCTTGTAGATTGTGATGTGTTCCGGCCCGCTATCGATGGTGCTGATGACGGCCAGGTTGCCGGTCGTTGGATCAAAAGCGCATTGGAAAGGGAAGCCAAACTTCGATTTGACGATTGCGATCGGATCGGTGCCGCCGTGCTCGTACTCAAAAACCTTTGCGCCGGCATCCACGAAGACGTCGCCCTTTGGGTCGGAACAAAGGCCGCCGATGTCGTAGCCGATACGGAGTTTCCCGACGCGCCGGCCGGTGGGATACGAAAAGACGTCGATTCGGTGTAGACTCGAGGCATAAAGCAAATCCTTGCGCTTGGCTTCGAGCAGCATCCACGATCCGCCACGCTGAGCGTGCGTGCCGATCGCGCGGGTTTGCCGCATCGCGCCAGGCGCGCCGATTGGCGGCTGCGATCCGCCGCAACCTGCGAGCAATGCTGCGGTGACACAGCTGCTTATCGCATAATGGCTAAGATTCCAACGTCTCATTTGTGCTTCGCTCCTTGCCCACGGAACGCCGCGGGCGTCCGTATGATTCGCCACCTCTCACCTTAGGTCCGCGGCCGCCCCATCGTTAAGCCCTTTAAAACGACTGTGCGCGGGCAATGCGCTTTGCGATCGGTGTCCGCGTTGCGCAACTGCGTGGCTTAGCTAGATGCGGCCTCGCGAGTGTGGCGGGGCGGGTGTGAAGCGGTCAAGAACGAAGACCGCTTAGCTTCTCGCGCATAGTTCTCGTAAACCAATTATCAGGCTAAGCACCTTGCGCGAATTGCTAGTGCGCGTGCATAGCGACTCAGCCTCTTCTGCGTCTCCCTGTGCCTCTTAATAACGCTCTTCAGCGCTTTAATGCACCGCAAAGGTTCGCATCCTCGCAGCAGTGCCAACATTACAGTTGAAGTCGAAAGACGGTTCCTTTGTAGTACTTACCACCTCCTTGCGTCGTGCCATACAATGTTCCATTCAACTCGGTTAAACCCCCAGTCGGATTTGCTCCGTCTTTGCTCCCGCTGAAGGTGTGAAGGACGTGGAACACCCCAGCAGGGGTTATACTGAAGACGCTTCCCCCCACCACATAGAAAGTGTCGCCGACGGCGGTGCCATAAAGCGTCCCGGCGACGTCAATCAAGTTGCCGCTCGGGCCTGAGGAGTCGGCGCCGTTTTGAAAGTTGTAGAGTACGTGCTCTTTGCCCGATGGCGTCACGCTGTAGATCGTCCCGCACCCGAAATACAAGGGGGGACCGGTTACAGACCTACAGTGGTGACCACTGCCTCCGTCTTCCGTGGTGCCATAGAGCACTCCGTCGACAGCAATCAACCCGCCACCCGGACCCGAACCGTCGTTTCCTCCACCAAAGCTGTGCACGACGCGTAACGCACCGGCCGGACTGAGTGCAAAGACGGTTCCGTCATCGTTCGCTCCGCCTCCATAAGTAGTGCCATAGAACGTGCCGTTGAGGTAGAGCAAGCTGAGGGGGTATGCGCCTTGGGAGCTACCTCGGAACGTGTAGAGCGCGCGCTCCACGCCCGAATGGATCCTGAATATGGACCCGGTCGAGGGACGATCACGGCCAAACGGAAAGGCCGTGCCGTGAAAAGTGCGGTTGGCTGAGATCAAGAGTGCACTTGGATTTACGTCCTTACCAAAGTTGTAGAGCGTGCGCTCCACGCCGGTTAAGGACAGGCTGAAAACCGTAGACCTCGTGGTCCCGTAGAGCGTGCGGTGCAGTGCAGTCAAGTTGCCCGGTCCGACCCCGTCTTTGGGGTACCAGAGCACTCGCTCCTCACCGGAGGGAGCGACGACAAAAACGAGGCCGCCGTTTTGTTTCCCAGAACCCGCGACTCCATACAGAAGGCCGCCGACATCAACGAGCCTCCCAAAAGGAAGCGCGCCATCCCCGCGCCCTCTAAACTCGTAGAGTACGCGAAAACTCGGTGCAACATTAGCCACACGCAACGCGTGACTCTGCGCAGCTTGCGGTATCATTCCGGGCACGTCGACCGGCGGCTGCGACCCGCCGCAACCTGCAAGTAATGCAATAGCCACGCCGATCGTAATGACGTGACGGCTAGCAATCATGCGCTTCATAAGGCGCCCTCCTGAAGCCCGAATGGATCGGGAGGTGAGTACGTTCGCCGCGCCCGCGCGCCGACCTAGTGAGGCGAGCTCTCAGCCAGTTTGCGTAAAGCCTCCCAATAGCGCGGATGCGGAACCTTTGCGGAGGTCCGGATGCGCGAGCCGGCTGCGAGCAAAAGCCCCGTTGCCCTCGCGATCTCGCTTAGCGTAAACCCGTCGAGTTTCGGCGCGATCTCGCGCTTGAACCATGCGTCGTCCCGCTGGCCCGGATGTTCGTGCGCCCAGCTGCGATTACGGCGATGTGACGCGTTGGAATCGATAGCGCGGCGACACTTATAGGCCTTTTGTTGGTTCGGGCAGCCCTTCAATCCATTCGCGCAACCGTGCAAAGCGCTCGGCCCTTATTTCAGGTGGCCCGGCGTCCAAATACATTTTTACTAACTCAGCAGCACGAATCGTCGTCTCAAGATAAGAGGCATCGCTATACAGCATCGCGAGCTTAACGCCCGACTCACCCAGACGATCAAGTATCCAACCCGGCTTAGCGGTTTCGTCCTCCAGGTACCGTTCGAAGAAGTTTCTGACCCTGTTAACAGCGAGATCGGCTGCCTGGAGAGGTAAGAAATCCTTTTCATCTCGGAAAGTGGGCGCGTCAGCAATACCGAGCGCTTGTATAGAGGTAGGCGCGGTAAACATCAGGTCCCTGAATAGATCGGCAAGGTGATGCCCAGCTTGGCTCGTGCTGTCAAAGATAAACTCAACCTTCTCCTTTGGTCCGAGATCGCGGTGCGCTACGATGAGGCCTCTTAAGACTTGCGCGAAGAGAAAGAAGAAAGGGTCGTTAATCTTTGGATCGGGATGTTTTGATGCGACGCGCAAAAAATCAGCGTTGTTAACGATCGCGGCAGCGCCATAAAGGATTGGCGTTTCGTTGATAACGTCAATAAGGCGCGACAGTTTCGCATCACGCGCCTCCGGCGCCCATCCTTTGAACTCACCCTTCTTGCTCAGAGCCATTGCGTCGCTGGCTTTGAGATATGCAATAGCGGGTGGTTCCGCCAATGCGGCCGCCCACCGATTAGAGAAGCCAACCCAGGACTCGATTGACGCGACATAACCGACAAGAACCGAGGTCTTTCCTTGGTAAAGGTTGCCGCTATCATCCACACAGGCTTGAAGCATTTGATAAGACTTTCGCGAGAACGCGGCGATTTGCCTGATTCGGTCTACGTCCGGCTCGTATCATTTGTAGCGCTCGTCGGGACAGACCGCTTCGGAGCATCAATTCTTGAATTGGCATTGCCTTTAGCCTTGGCAGAATCGTCGTCGCCCATTCGTCGCGCCGCGGATCGGCATACTCGGTGTACACGTCGCCGGCATCGGGCGCGCTGCCCTCCTCGACCTCTTCGAGCTTGTTCGACTGCTTGCCGATGAAGCGCGGCGGCCACTCGATCGTGACGTGGCGCCGCTGCAAGAGCCCTGTGGTTTGCTTGCCGCACGCCGCGCCGCGGGCATCAGCGCACTTAGCCTCTTCGTGGAACTCGTACTCTTCGAGCACGTCGCTATAGCTCTTCACGCGCGCGATCTGCCGCGTGCTCGTGGCGAGCGTCGTGCTGATCCGGTACTGCTTGCCGGAATATTGATCGATCCACGGCAGCGCGAGCCACTTGCGCGGATCGCTCTCGTAGGGCGCGATGAGGTGGAAGCGCTCCGGATCGGCGCCGACCGGATGACCGAACGGCGCGACGTGGCAGCTGAGGATGAAGTTGAACGGCTTGATCTGCTGCGCATATGCCTTGCCCGCATTGAGCTTCGCGAGTGGCCGCAGCACGTCTGGGCTGCTGACGGTGATCTGTCCGAGAGCAACGCGATCGGCGAACGGCAGCGGCACGGTCGCGAGGCCGAGCGATCGGCGCACGATGCCGAGCCACGCCTGCGCGATCCAGCTACGATCCTCGCTGGTGGGATCGCTAGGATTAAGGAGATGCCCGAGGCCGTGCTGCGACCAGCCATCCTCGCCGTTGTTGACGCCTTTGCGCAGCAGTTCAGGTTCGCCGTTGCGATCGCGTAGGAAGAGCGCGTAGCGTTTGGCGGAAATCGCCAGGCACCACAGCTGCCGCTGCTTGCCGGTCTTCGGATCGAAGTTGTCGTCTTCGATCTTGAGGATCGAATCCGGCACGGCCGTGCGATCGTACGGGTTCAGGCGCGCGAAGAGGGCCACGATCTCGGCAACTTGTTCCCACGATAAGGCTCGAATCGCCTCGCGCCCGTCCTTCACTTTATATGGGCCACCGGGACAAGGGACGAGGCCGCCGCGCTGCGAGGCGACGATCGCCATGGAGTCGGTGTCCTCCATCGCATACGTGCCGCCGCGATCGGTAACGAGGCGCTCCAAGAGCGCGAGCAGCAGATGGCCGCCGCTCGTAATGAGCGAGGCGAGCGGCGGGAAACAGTATTCGCCCGGCGCCTCGGGATGCTTCACTTTGCAGCGGTACGGCGTCGGATCAATGCCGTAGCACGTGAGCGCGACCTGCTTGTCGCTCTCCCGGCGGTCCATTTGCGCGACGATGCCGTAGCTCGTGGCGCTACCCAGCGTTTTGAGCGAGCGCCGAAGCCGATCGCGCTCGGCCTCGCTGAGATTCGGGCGCGCTGCGAGGCGAGCGCGTTCCTCAATCACGGCCTTAAAGAAATCCTGCGAACTCGGATCGATCGGGACTTGCCCCGGAACTTAACCATCTTCAAGCCTTTGGCTTTGTCGATCGGCGCCATCCGAAAGGCTTCCACGATACGCGGCACGTTGCCGGTGAGCAGCACCGAGGCGACGAGATCAGGCCATGCATACCACAGCCCGTCTTTCGGATCGTCCGAGCTCGCATGGACGTAGTTCACGCCGATCTGCCAGCTGTTGCCGCTATATTTGGCTCGCAGCGGCAGCACGTCGCCATCGGGGATGATGCGAGCGAAGCCGGTGAGGCGCTTCCAGTTCGCTGGATCGAGCACCCACTCGGGCGTTACGGCTCGCAGCAGCTCTGCGAGCTCCTCGCGGGCATCCTCGATCACACGAATCTCGCGCGCGGTCACGAACCGCCAGAGGCCCATTAGCACGTTGACGGTCGAATACTGGCTGAGGAAGTCGCAATAGACGACGGGGACCGGCACCTTGCGCACATGCGCGCTCGCACGCCCACCGAAGAACGCCGATTCGGCATAGCCGCAATACCGCTTGGGGAAGTTGGGCATGCGCGCCATGATGGGCGTCACGCCCATCGCTTGCAGATATGCCTTCCCGATCGAGGCCGGCGAATAGGCCTTCGTTACTTGGAGCTCGATCGGATGCAGCGCGTACTCGGCGAGCAGCTTGGCCGAGAGCTCGGTCGTCGCGAGCACATCGCGCCGGTTGTAGTCGATATATTCCGGCGTAATGATTCCGTGCTGTTTCGTCTCCAGCTTGCCGTGCTCGACCTCGAAGACCTCGCATGCACGTTCCAAGCCAATGCCCTGGTCTGTTAAAGCGAAGGCTAAGGTCTTGGGGTCGAGCATGTGTCCGCGAAAGACGTAGCCCTTCTTGGGCTTGAGCTCGCCCTCGGGAATCTGATCGAGCGTATCGGGATCGATGGCGCCGGTAAAGCCTTTGAGCGCGCGTTTACTGTCCATGTGCTTGACCGCGATGCCGGGACGATAGGATGGGGTCGCAGGTGGCCGTCCTTGTCACGGTACTGGAAGAACTGGAACGTGAAGCCGCCCAGGAAGCGATCGCGCGACTCGACGTAGCCGAGCGCGCATCGGCTCGCGTCGAACGGAAAATTAAATGCGCAAAGAAGGCCGCGTCCCTTGTACGCCACGCGGTAGAGCAGCGTGCGGAAGTCCGCGATCGGCAGCAGTTGGAGCTCCGGGTTGCTGGGGATACCGCGCTCGGGAATGCCGCGCGGATCAGTGTCCGCAGCATGCTCGCGCACGTAGCGTTCCAGGACTTCCCGCTCGTGCGTTGCGAGATCGTCCGCGCAGAAAAGCCCCTCTTCGAGACATCGGCCGGCGACTAGAAAGCGATAGCTGCCGAAGGTGATCGATTGTGCCTTATCGATGCGGCACTCGCAATCGAAAACGAGCATACCGTCGATCTGCGGCGCCTTGCGCTCCGGCTGCGCCGGTTTGAGATCGGGATAGACTCGAACTGCGATCGGCAGACTATCGGCCATTCTGCCCTCTCTTGGCCGCAGCGGCGCGTTTCCTGGCTGCCGCCACTTCGAGCTTCTTTGGCCAGTTCGGCCCATACACCGCGACCAGCTGGTCTCGAACTAGCTTCATCTTGGGTAAAAAGTCTATGCAATCAGCGAGCATGTGCACGACGTTATTATCGAGTCCATGGAATCGCGCCATCGCTTCGAGCAACGGGTCGCCGTTGACGTTCTTGAGCGTCTCGGGCGTCCAGTCCAGCTGCTTCACGTTAAAGATCGCCCGGTGATCATTGATCGGATAGCGGATCATCCGCGGGCTGTTGCGCTTGCCGAAGACATGGTTGTCCTCGTACGGCTCGCGGCCTTGCGCGAGGCGTTCGCAACGGTAGCACCGCGAAGGGGTACGCCCGGGAAGAAGGGCGTACGGGCGCGCTTCGCCGCAGGCGCAGGCCGCTGCGCTGCCGACGCGGCGCTCGGCACGCTTGTCGCGCAGCCATGCTCCGATCGGATCGCAGTAGCGCATCAGCCACGCCGCGCGTAGATGCTCTCAAAGGATAGCGCCCCGAGGTCGCCCTGGCGCGCGAGCTCGCCCTCGTCCGTGAGGAACGGCACCTCGCGCCCCGAGGCATCCAAGATCGTCTTGTCTTCAAGCGCTCGCAGTTGCGAATCGTCGCCGGTATTGACGAAGCGCCGTTGCGCGTTCGAGCGATCGGAGACCGCGGAGGCCTTGCGAGACCCCGCCACGCCAACCTCGATACGACCGCCATGTACCGGAACACTAAGGACCCGCAGCAGCGGATCGCAGGGTTTGGCCCCGTACCGTCCGCTCGCGGTCTTGCGCAAGCCGGATTTTCCGATGCGCACAACGCTGCGCGGATCGACTCTGTACTCGGCCGCCGCGCTCTTGAGCGACGCGCCCTCGCGCATGCGGGTAAGGACGTGCGTGACGTTCTGGAATGTCGCTTGCGAGCGGCGCGGTAGCTTGTCGAAAGCTGCGAGCGTCTTGGGCAGTCGCACGCGTTGACCGATGCGCGGATGCTTTGGTATCTTGGCCATAGGTTAGTACCAAGGAAGGCCGAGACTGGCAGGTCTCGGCCTTTAACCTTCAATCGGCATCCGCGAGGTAGTATGCGCTGCCCGAGAGGCGCAGTCGCTTGTTGGTGATGGTGCCGCCGCGTTCGAGGTGTGCCTGCGCCTTTGCGAGTTCCTCATCGCGCTTAGGATTGCAGCCCAGCGTGAGAATCTCGCAGTCGCGATCGGTCGCTTTGACGGTCAACGCCCAGCGGTCTTTCCGGGTTCGAAGCCGCGGCCGGTCTCGCGTTCGATCGCGAGTACGTCGAATGCGAGACCCTTTTCCGCATATTCCGCATTGTCCGCGAACGAACGTCCGGAACCGAGGGAAAAGTTTGTGGAAGTCTCCGCGATACCGGTATTTCCATTCGCGGATTTGGGTTTATTCGGGGAACTGCGTTTCATCGTTCGTCCTTTCAGTCAGTGGATCGGAATAGAAACCGTGGAAGAAGTACGAAGAATCGAGAGGCGGCGCCCAGTGGACGCCGGCCCAAACGGCGAGGCCGAGCGCGGCGACGAATCCGCCGAAGACGAGCCAGCCGACTGGCGGCGAGGGGTCCTTAGAGGGTAGGTCGTGCGACCCCGCACGACGCTTGCGCATCGGTCGTGCGTCCCCGCTCTGAAGTCTCGCGAGGCGCCGGACGGACCAGTCGGAGATCCCCGTGGCGCGGGAAATTGCCCGGAACGAGAGCGATGGATCTTGGAGCAATTCCTCAATACGGGCGCGATCCGCGGACATCACGATGCACTCTCCACGCGCTCTCGGACAGGCTCGAACAATGACTGGGTCTCTGTGCCGAAATTGCGAGCGAGGGTTTCCAGCTGCTGCGGTGTTGGTCGAAGTCGTCCGCTCTCCAAGAGCGCGAGCGTCGATTCTCCAATGCCGAGCAAGGACGCCGCGTGCCCTTGCGTGAGGCCTTGCTGGAGCCTCCAGAGTTTGAGTCGAAGCATGTAGTCCTCCATGAGTATTGACGCGTGGTTTTGCGCATGAGTAAGGACTACGATGTGGCTAGCGGCAACCTCCATCGCACAAAAACTAGCGGGCTAGACCGCTACTTTTTCTACGAATTCCATTCGACTGCTGGGGCTAGGTGGGCATGACTGACTCCGATATGGGGCGCCCACCCTCAACTAAGCTCAGCCCGAACGATGCGGAGGTGATACGCTGCGCGGTCCGGGCGGCGACCCGTTACTTTGGCATTCCGATCGGGCAGTTGGACGGCGGCGCAAGCTGGGTTGCCACCGCAATGCGAACGGAAAGCAGTCTGAGCGCGACGGTCGCGGAATGTCTCTTTAGGCTTGTCCAAGAGCCTGACATTAGCCTGATCGGGAAGAAGCGTCCGAAGGGACCCTCGCTAACGGAAACACAGAACGCAATCCGCGACCACACGCTGGACCCCGAAGGTAGTCCGTTGCATCAAACACCGACGCTCGAATATCTTCATCTGATATTCGCTGCCACGCGTACAGTCGAGCGATATGCGAGAGCGTTCCCAGGTTCGGTCGTGTTTGTGCTTCCGGGAAGCGCCCCGGCGGTGGCGGAATCTCTCGCAGACGAAATCAACGATGAGCGGATTCTTGGGGCGATCGGTCGCAGCCGCCGCCGTAAGCTGGTCAAGTTTCTATCGTTCTACTTCGGCCTTGCCGAGCGGCCGTTGCAGACCGAAGCCGGTAAGGAAATATTAGGCACGTTGAATGCGCTCGCGATCGCTAACAATCTGATGGTCGCAGCCGGCATCAATGAAGCTTTTGCAGATGGTAAGGTGACCGACCCCGTGCCAAGCGGCCTGGTCCTCATGAACGCGGAACTCAGGCGCCAGGAAGTGCTAGCTGAACCGCCTCGGAAAAAGGCATCGCCGAGCAAGCGAAACGTCACGCTGCTACGAAATACAAAAGCACTATTTTAGGTGCCCCCGGCCCGCTGATAACGAGCCGGAGGCGTCGCACCATGGAGGAGTTAGCTCCAGATGCAACAGCAGAACTTTACGCCCTTATATCCGCCGCTGCAAGTCCGCGCCGGCGTCCTGGTCGTGGACGGCTACGGCATTGCGCTGCGCGTTGAGAGGCGCGGCAAGCTGCGCGTGGAGGACGGGATCGGCAGGCAGCGCCGCTCGATCGTGCTCGACCGCGCGGGCAGCGGCCTAGAACGTTTGGTCCTGATCGGACACGAAGGTTTTGTCAGCCTCGCGAGCCTGGCATGGCTGCGCGGGATCGGTGCCGCGTGCAGATCGGCCGCGATGGTGAGGCGCTCGCACATTCGGTGCCGTTCGGCTACGACGGCCATCCGATTCGCCGCGCGCAGGCCCTCGCAGTTACGAACGGCTTAGACCTGGCGATCGCGCGCGAGCTGATCGCTGACAAGCTGGACGGCCAGCGCCGGGTTCTCGTTCGGCTACGCGCCGATCTGCGCGAGTTCGACGGGATGCGAGCCACGCTCGATGCGGCTGATTCGATTGAGGGCGTGCGCGTGATCGAGGCCACTGCCGCAGCGCAGTATTTCGCAGCGTGGTGCGACGTTCAGATTCGATTCCGCGAACGCGAGCTCGCACGTATCCCGGCGCGCTGGCTGCGCGCTGATTCACGCGCTTCGGTGCTAACCGGAGCGCCTCGCGCGGCGACCTCGCCAATCAACGCGATGCGAAACTACTTGTTTGCGTGCGTCGAATCGGAAGCACGGCTCGCATTACTCGCACATGGTTGCGATCCGCAAATGGGATGCTTGCACGCCGATCAGCGGAATCGCGACTCGCGCGCACTCGATGCAATGGAGCCGGTGCGCGCGGACGTGGACGCATTTCTGCTCGATCTGGTCGAAGATCGCGTCTTCACCACGCGAGACTTTGCCGAGCTCTCGAACGGGATATGCCGCATTGCAGCACCGCTCACGCACGAACTCGCACTCACGCTGCCGCATTGGCGCGAATGCTTGCTGCCGATCGCGGCGCATCTCGCGCAAAGGTTCCGCGAATCGCTGGCCAACGGCTGCGCGCAACGTCGTACGCTCGCTGCTAAAAATGGAAATAAGCGCCGTAGCGTTCCCGGTCCGCAGCGATCACCGCTGCTCGCAACGCCTCGCAAGGCCTCGCAGCCGCGACCGTACACGACACGCAAATGGCGTGCGCCAACGATCGAAGCGCGGCCGAGCTCGCCGATCGCATGCGCGATGTGCGGCGGGCCGGTGCTCAAGCGCAGGCGTCGGCATTGCGAGGCGTGCATGCCCAAGGCACGGCGCGAGCACGGCGTACGCGCGATCGAAGCGGCACGCAAGGCGCTCGCAGCGCAAGCCGCAGCTGGCAACGATCCGCGCCGCAGCGCTGCCGTGAACCGTGTGCGAGGCGAAGCGATCAGCGATGGGCATCGCCGCAATCGCAACTGGGCACGCGAGCATCCGGGCCCCCGCGACGAGGCGTGGTTCAAGCGCGAGGTCGCGCCGAAGCTCGATGCGTTCTCGCTTAAGGAGATCGCGGACGCTACGGGGCTATCGCTCGCAGCCTGCTCGCGCATCCGAGCCGATACGAGAGTACCGCACGCGAGGCATTGGGATGCCTTGAACAAGCTCACGGAGCCGTAGATGCTTACTCGCTGGGACTGAGCGCGACCGCGCCGAACATCTCCGGGTGCCGGGTTCCGTTCCGGCATCAAGGGGGTCGATATGAGGATCGTAGCACTATGCTGCTACGCGTTTAGCATCAGTGCAGCGGCTGGGCTGCTTGCCGGGTGCGGCGCAGTGCAAACGCCGGCTTCCGCGCCCGATACGCTTCCACAGCAACGCGTACACACGGCGTCGAGTTCCTCCGGGGACCTGCTATACATCGGCGGTGATGACGAGGTGTCCATAGTTACGTACCCCCAGGGAAAGTATATTGATCATTTCGACCTGCAGGACACCCCGGCGAGCATGTGTTCCGATAAGCACGGCAACGTCTTTGTTGGGGTGCCCAACACTGGCATCCTCGAGTACGCTCACGGCGGCGATAGCCCGATTGCGACGCTAAGTGTTACCGGATATCCCTCCGCCTGTTCGGTCGATCCGACGACGGGAAATCTTGCAGTAGCCAGTGGCGATGCTATTGCAATCTACCCTAACGCGCAGGATCCTCCAACGTATTACAGCGATCCGACGATGGATACTTATTTTTACTGTGGGTACGACAACAACGGTAACCTGTTCGTTGACGGGGAGAACTCCCAGAGCCAAGAGCAAAGCTTGAAGCTCACCGAATTGTCAGCTGGCAGTAGCTCGTTCAGCGACATCACGCTTAACAAGTCGCTCAAAAAAACAAGAAATGGTGGGACCTTACAGTGGCTCGGGTCCTACCTCGCATTGACCAATGCAGGAGCGATCTTGCACATCGCCATTTCGGGCACGACCGGAACGATCGTTGGAAAGACGGCCGCAAAAGGTTTGAAGAATCATTGGGTGGTTTACGGCAGAAGGCTGATCTCGCCATATGGGCGGGAGGACCGCCAACCATTCGAGGTTGCTTATTGGAAGTACCCGAAGGGCGGCGCGCCTTCTCAAGTGATCAACGATCGGTTTCTGCAGGTTTACAACCTTGCTATAAGCGTCGGATCACAGCCGGGGCGCAGGTGAGTTTCTCCAGCGCGCGACGCTTCCCGATTACCATGGCCGCAGCGGCTGCGTTGCTCGCAGGATGCGGTGGATCGCAACCGCCGATTGGCGTGCCGGGCGCGATGCCGCAAGCATCGGCGCTCGTGTCCCGCACCGCTGGTACGAACTACAAAGTCGTGTATAGCTTTGGTGCGCCCCCTGATGGGAACACACCCTACGCAAGCCTGATCGATGTCGGCGGCACGCTCTACGGCACGACTGTCGGAGGCGGCTCGAATTCCTGCAGCACGCCGTCATACCAAGGCTGCGGGACCGTCTTTAGCGTCACGCTGGGCGGCACGGAGAAAGTGCTGCATAACTTCGGCGCAGGACACAATGGCAGTAGCCCTCGTGCTGGCTTAATCGATGTGGGCGGCACGCTCTACGGAACGACGGTATCAGGCGGCATGCCGTGCTCTTACACATATTCGTCCGGCAGCTGTGGGACGGTCTTTAGTATCACGCCGACCGGTGCGG
This sequence comes from Candidatus Cybelea sp., assembly GCA_049578945.1. GTDB lineage: Bacteria > Vulcanimicrobiota > Vulcanimicrobiia > Vulcanimicrobiales > Vulcanimicrobiaceae > Cybelea. The sequence continues at coordinate 13,219 of JBAUMX010000016.1, forward strand.
AAAAAGTGCTCCACAAGTTCGGCGCGCCCGGATCTCCAGATGGCGCGTTCCCTTGGGCCGGCCTGATCGACGTGAACGGTACGTTGTACGGAACGACAGTAGGAGGGGGTCTCCAGTACTATCGCGGCTGCTACTCCTTTTATGGTTGCGGAACAGTCTACAGCATAACGACGCAAGGCGAAGAGAAGATGCTATACGCCTTCGGCAGACGGCACAACGGCTTGGGCCCTAAGGCTGGCCTGATCGACGTAAATGGCAAGCTCTACGGCACAACCGCCGAGCGCACCAATGATCGCTTTGGTACGGTCTTTCGTATTACGACGGGCGGCGCGGAGAAACTGCTCCGCATCTTCAACGAAGCCGATGGCGCGTTCCCTCTCGCCGGCCTGGTCGAGCTAAATGGCAGGCTTTATGGGACGACAGCCTGGGGTGGTGCGTATACGTGCGGCGCCTACCTAAGCGGCTGTGGGACCGTCTTTAGCGTCCCACTGCAGGGCGGCTCGGAAAACGTACTGCTCAAGTTCAACCGAACCGATGGCAATTACCCTTCGGCAACGCTGATCGACGTAAACGGCAAACTCTATGGCACGACACAAGGCGGCGGCGCATACAACGACAATGGCACGGTCTTCAGCATCACGCTGGACGGCGAGGAGAAAGTGTTACACAGCTTTGGCAACGGAACCGATGGCAAACAGCCCTTCGCAGGCCTGATCGACGTGAATGGCACGCTGTACGGCACGACCGCTGGCGGCGGCACGAGCGGGTACGGAACGGTCTTCGCGTTGACCCTATGAACGCAGGGGTCTCACCAAGGTCGAGCCTGCGGCGTTTCCTACGCAAGGAGCAAGCACAAATGAGACGTTGGAATCTTAGACACTATGCAATAAGCAGCTATGTCACCGCGGCATTGCTCGCAGGATGCGGTGGATCGCCGGCGCCGATCGGCGCACCGGGCGCGGCGCCGCAAGTCACGGCGCTTGCGGCACGCACCACTAGTTCGAACTACAAAGTCTTGTATAGCTTTGGCGCACCCCCCGATGGGAACACCCCTAACGGAAGGCTGATCAACGTGGACGGCACGCTCTACGGCACCACGTATTATGGCGGCGCGCACGGCGACGGCACAGTCTTCAGCATTACGCCAGACGGCACGGAAAAAGTCCTGTATAGCTTTGGTGCGCCCCCCGAAGGGGACAACCCCCACGCAAGCCTGATCGATGTGGACGGCACGTTCTACGGCACGACTGCGGGGGGCGGCGCGGACGGCGAGGGCACAGTCTTCAGCATTACGCCCGGCGGCACGGAAAAAGTCCTGTATAGCTTTGGTGCGCCCCCCGATGGGCACAACCCTCAAGGAAGCCTGATCAACGTGGACGGCAGGCTCTACGGTACGACTGCGGGGGGCGGCGTGGACGGCGACGGCACAGTCTTCAGCGTTACGCCCGGCGGCACAGAAAAAGTGCTGTATAGCTTTGGCAAAAGCCCCGATGGAAATTATCCCCAGGCAGGCCTCCTCGACGCGCGCGGCACGCTCTACGGCACGACGTTCAAAGGCGGCTCGTCTGATGCGTGCTATTACTCGACAGTTTATTTCACCTGTGGAACGGTCTTTAGCATCAAGAGGGACGGCACAGAGAAAGTGCTTCATAGCTTCAGCAACAAAGACGGCGCTACTCCTGTCGCCTCGCTTATCAAAGTAAAGGGCACGCTTTACGGCACGACTTCGTATGGTGGTTCGCATTTTTGCCACCGCGCCACATGTGGAGCGGTCTTTAGCATCACGACGGACGGCAGAGAGAAGGTGCTTCATAGCTTCAGCGGCCGAGGCGGCGATAATCCTGTCGTCTCCCTCGTCAACGTAAATGGCATACTTTACGGCACGACGGAATACGGCGGCAGGCAAGACAAAGGCACAGTCTTTAGGGTCACGCTGAGCGGCGCGGAAAAAATGCTCCACCACTTCCGCGGCGGAACCGACGGCGTTATGCCCGAGGCCGCCCTGATCAACGTAAAGGGCAAGCTCTACGGCACGACGGCTGGCGGCGGCACGCACGGGGGCGGAACGGTCTTCGCGTTGAAGCCGTAAGCCCACCGCGCCCGCGAGGCCGCATCGCGCTTCCATGAGAAGGCCGATTTTGTCAAGGCCGACGTGGCGGCCAGGCACGTTCAACTAAAACAATTCGTCTCGCCCCGCTTCCATACGCACTCAGCTGTAAGCCATTGGC
>JBAUMX010000017.1:0-12976 GCA_049578945.1 Candidatus Cybelea sp.
GTGCACCGAGCCGCCAATGGCTTACAGCTGAGTGCGTATGGAAGCGGGGCGAGACGAATTGTTTTAGTTGAACGTGCCTGGCCGCCACGTCGGCCTTGACAAAATCGGCCTTCTCATGGAAGCGCGATGACTCCCGAATCTGGACTGTTGCCGCCGGAGCCGCCGACGAAGCTATACAGTGACGTCTCTTGTCCCGAGGGCATCAACTTGAACAGCGTTCCTAAATCGCTTTTGCCGCCCGTCGTCGTCGTGCCGTAGAAAGCGCCGCCCATATAGATCAGATCGCCATTGGGCGTGTCGCCGTCGGGCGCACCCTTGAAGTTATAGACGGTCTTGTATGTGACGTTGGCGCTCGACTGCCGCTCGAATGTCGCGGCAACCGGTAGCGCGGAAGGAGCGCCGCCGATCCGCGAGCAGCTGGCACACGCAACTAGACACGACAAGGCGATGGCGGGATTCAGCCGCATTTTTAGCTCCTCTCACTTCACGCAAAGTGCGGGCACGGGCAGTAATGAAAGGCGTTAGACGAGCTGACCGTTCGGCGAGCGTACGCCTTGCTTTCGATGATACCACGGGTGCATCTAAAAAGCCCTGCTTACGTGCAATCGGCGACCCAGCCTGGTGCACCTAAGTGACCGCTCCAGTCGGGGGTCTGACCGGCCTGCGGCTGCGGGCGTCATCGTTTCGCAACGGAAGCGGCGCAAAGACGAGTACGATCTCGACGGCGCTGTACCGCGAGCACTTTTCGAAGGTGACCAAGGCGAGCCCGGTCCACGGCCATCCGAAGAGCTTGGATCCCGGAATTTACCGAGAAGACGCCCAAGCCGAGCCGCATTCGCGCGGAACCGATCGATATCGCCGGCGGACAGACGCAGCCGTATTGGCTCGATGTAGCAAAGCAGCGTCTTAGCTACTATTTATCCATGCGGTGATGGCAAACCTCAAAGCGATTGCCCAAGGGGTCTTCGAAAAAAACTGCATAGAACGTTGGGTGGTGTTCGTCGAAGTATTGAGGACCTTCAATGTTTTGGCCGCCATGCGTCCGAACGATGCCCGCGATTTCGTCAACAAAGGTGGTGCTTGGGGCAGCGAAGGCAATACGCGTAGCTGTCGGGCGCGCGTCGGGATCCGCAAAAATATTGAAGAAATCCGCCCGGATGCTGCCGTAGCGCCGAGTATAGCCGTAGCGCACGACCCGTGGCGTCGTTGGCTCGGTACCGAAAGGCGCCATGAGGGCGTCGTAGAACGGACGGACGGCATCTGCATCGCTCACGCGCAGATCGATGTGACTAAACAGCGGAAACGGAAACGTTTCAGAATATCGCAAGCGTGCCTCGCGTAAATCCTCATTTTGCTCCGTCTGATCCACTCAGTCTCCTTTGCATCCAGCAATCTGCCCGCGCATCCGTACCTTCGGATGCGCTCGGTTCGTACCCCCGGTCGAAGGTAGGGAAGCGAGATCAGCGGCGGCGCGGGCGGGAGCGGTAGACGACGCGCGGCTTGGGCGGTTCCGTGCTGGCTTCGGGAAAGAGCGGATTCTTGCCGCGTTCTAGGCGCCTTCCGAGTGTGTATTCGATTTGTTTGATCAGCGGTTCTTCGTCGGAAGAGACGAAGGTGATCGCGTCGCCCGAAGCTTTGGCGCGCGCGGTTCGCCCGACTCGGTGAAAGTAGTCGGCAGCGACCAGCGGGACGTCGTAGTTGATGACGTGCCCGAGAGCTGAGATGTCGATGCCACGAGCCGCAATGTCGGTTGCGACGAGCACGCGATACTGACCCTGCTTGAAATTCTCGAGCGCGTGCGTCCGTTGCGATTGCGAGCGATCGCCGTGAATCAGGTTGACGGGAACGCGATGCTTTTGGAGTGCGGCGGCCAGCCGGTTGGCACGGGCTTTGGTTCGCGTGAAGGCGATTGCCGAGTAGATGCTGTTGCTTTTCAGCAACTCCACAAGGAGATCGGTTTTCTTCTCTTGAGGCACGGCGTAGAGTGTTTGGCTGAGCGTTTTAACCGGAGCGATCTTAGCGGCCAGCTCTACCCGTGCCGGATCGCGGAGAATCTCGCGCACGAGGCCGGAGATTTGCGCCGGCAGCGTTGCTGAGAAGAAGAACGTTTGACGCTTCGTCGGCAGCTGGCTGATAATGCGTCGAACGTCAGGGAGAAATCCCATGTCGAGCATTCGGTCGGCTTCGTCGAGGACTAGCATCTCGATATCGTTGAGCCGCGCAGTTCTTTGGGTTAGGTGGTCGAGGAGCCGCCCGGGCGTCGCAACCAGGATGTCCGCACCGCGTTTGAGCGCGTTGAGTTGCGGTCGAAAGCCGACGCCGCCATAGATCGCCGCAACCGTGACGTTCGTATGTTTAGCCAGCGACGTGAGATGCTTGGCGATTTGATCGGCGAGTTCGCGGGTCGGAGCGAGCACTAGTGCCCGCGTCTTCCCGCGTGGCCTATCCATGAGACGTTGCAGTATCGGAAGGCCAAAGGCAGCCGTCTTGCCGCTGCCGGTCTCGGCGCTACCGAGGACGTCGCGGCCTTCGAGGGCCGGCGGAATCGCGAGGGCTTGGATGGGAGTGGGCTCGGAGAAACCAAGGTCGAGCAGGGCAGCCTGCAAAGGCGGCCGCAAGCCGAGTTTTTCGAAGGTGGAAATGAGTAACGATCTTTCAAGGGTGAGCGCGGCTCGATCGCATTCATCCGAAAGATCGCGCGGGGTTGGCCTCACTATGTCATGGAGGCACCATCGGTGTCAAATGCTTGAGTAGCAGGCTCTCTTCTGAGGTCCTGCCCCGGCAACGTGCTCTACACCTTGTCCCGGCCCCGGCCTCGGCGCCGGGCCGAGCGTTCTACGGCTGCCTGAACCGGCCGAAAGCAAATCGAATCTTAGCGTGTCTTCGCATCGAATCGCGAGTTTACGTTTCAGCGCGACTCATTCGCCACGTCTAGGTTTTGAGCTCGGAAGGTAGCGCGAATCGGATAGGAGCGACTGCCTTTTAAACAAAATGGATTTTCTTATGGGCAGTCTGGAGCGTCGCAGCGGCCGTGTGGAGGTTGCCTTTACGGTCAACGGAAGGCCGGTCGAGCTGGTGGTCGACCCGCGCGCGACCCTGCTCGATACGCTGCGAGACACGCTGGGCCTGACCGGGACGAAGAAAGGCTGCGACCACGGCCAGTGCGGCGCGTGCACCGTACATGTTGATGGGCGTCGCGTCAACTCGTGCCTTTCATTTGCGGCCATGCACGAGGGCTCAACGATCGACACGATTGAAGGCCTAGGGACGCCCGACAACTTACATCCGATCCAGGCAGCCTTCCTGGAACGCGACGGATTCCAGTGCGGTTACTGTACGCCGGGACAGATCATGTCGGCCGTCGCGTTATTAACCGAGCCCTGCGGGCAATCGGATGCCGACGTGGCTGAATGTATGAGTGGCAACATCTGTCGCTGCGGTGCTTATCAAAATATCATTGCTGCGATACAGTCGGTGCGCAAGGCGAAAGCATGAACTCCTTTACGTTCAGCCGTGCCCGGAGCGTGGCGGATGCACTGCAACATTCGCACGACAACGCCAGGTTTCTCGCCGGAGGCACGACGCTGATCGATTTGATGAAGCTCGACGTCGAGCGTCCCGCGGAGGTCATCGATATCAACGCTCTTCCGCTGACCGAGCTGACACGAACGCCGGATGGTGGGCTTCGTATTGGTGCGCTCGCGCGTAACTCCGACGTCGCTCATCACCCCGACGTCGTACGCGACTATCCGCTGCTCTCGCAAGCGTTGCGTTCGGGCGCGTCGGTGCAGTTGCGAAACATGGCGTCGACCGGTGGTAATCTTTTGCAGCGCACGCGCTGCGTCTATTTTCGCGATCCAGCGATGGCTTGCAACAAGCGGTCGCCGGGGAGCGGTTGCGCGGCGATCGGAGGATTCAATCGTAACCTCGCGATTCTCGGTACGAGCGCGCACTGCATTGCCACCAATCCCTCGGATCAGAACGTCGCACTTGCCGCGCTCGAAGCGACGGTTCATTTCACCGGCTCAAACGGCGAGCGCAGCGTGCCGATCGGCGATTTCTATCTCCTGCCGGGAGAAACGCCGGAGCGTGAGACAATCCTCGAGCCGGGCGACCTGGTGACGTCGGTAAGCCTGCCTCCGCCGGCCGCCGGCGCGAGATCGATCTACCTCAAGCTGCGCGATCGAGCATCGTACGAGTTTGCGCTTGCGTCCGCCGCGGTCGTGGCTACGGTCAGCGACGGTACGATGCAACGCGTACGGATCGCGATGGGGGGAGTTGCCACCAAACCTTGGCGCAACCTGGACGTGGAGATGGCACTACAAGGGCAACCGGCGACGCACGAGCGCTTTATCGAGGCAGCGCGGATTCTTCTGAGCGATGCGAAACCCCAGTCGGGGAACGGCTTCAAAGTCGAGCTAGCGAAGCGCTGTCTCTTTCACGCTTTGAGCCTGGCCGCGACGGTCGCGTAGGCGATGCTATGAAAATCGTCGGTCAAGTTCTGGCGCGCGTCGACGGGCCGCTCAAGGTAAGCGGAGCGGCGGCCTATACTTCTGATCACACTCGGGAGAATGTGGCCTACGCGGTGCCCGTCGGCAGCACCATTGCCAACGGCCGCATTGCCGCACTGAATATCTCCAAGGCTCGGGAGATGCCAGGTGTCATCGAGATCTATCATCGTGGAAATGTCGGGGCGCTCTACAAGCCCTCGCCGGAAGCCGGCGCAATCGACGAGGCACGTCCCCCATTTGCCGACGACGCCATTCGCTATTACGGGCAATACGTGGCGCTGGTCGTTGCCGAGACGTTCGAAGATGCGACGGCGGCCGCTGCGCTCATCGAGATAGCATACGCGGACGTAGCCACTCCCCACGTAGAACTCGAACTCGTGGGAGACAACGAGCCAACCGAGGCCAGCCGGCGTGGCGACCCTGAGGCTGCCTACGACGCATCGCCCGTGAAAGTCGATCGCACCTACGTGACCCCGGCCGAAACGCACAACCCGATCGAGCTGCACGCGTCGCTCGCAATCTACGACGGCAACGGATTCACGCTCTACGAAACGACGCAAGCGATCGCCAACCATCGCAACGTCGTCAGCGAGATCCTCGATGTGCCTCGCGAGAACGTGCGGATCGTTATGAAATTCCTTGGCTCGGGCTTTGGCGGTAAGCTCTGGCCCTGGACGCATGGAACCCTTGCCGCAGCGGCTGCGCGCAAGCTCGGCCGCCCGGTAAAGCTCGTGGTGACGCGTAAGCAGATGTTCCAAACCGTGGGTCACCGTGCGCGCACGCAGCAGCGCGTCCGGATGAGCGCGCAGCGTGACGGAACCCTCACGTCGTTGCGGCACGAAGCCGTCAACCATGCGAGCATGCTTGACGAATACGATGAAAATTGCGGCGAGGCGACGCCGTACTTCTACGGGACGCCGAACCTGCTCGTGACCTCGGCACAGACTCGGCGGAACGTTGGCTCGCCGACCGCGATGCGTGGGCCGGGCGCAGTCCCAGGCCTGTTCGCAACAGAATCTGCGTACGATGAACTCGCGATCGAGCTCGGCATCGATCCCGTGCAGCTTCGGTTACACAACGAACCGGGGCGAGATCAGTCACTCGACGTTCCGTTTTCCTCGAGGCATTACGCCGAATGCCTGATCGTGGGCTCGGAGAAATTCGGCTGGTCGCAGCGCTCGCCCGCGGTCGGATCGATGCGCAAAGACGACGTTACGCTTGGATGGGGAATGTCGGGGTGCTCCTGGATTGCGGGCCGCTTCGCCGCGGAAGCCCGTGTCGAGCTTCACGCAGACGGCTCGGCTCGCGTTGCGATCGGAACGCAGGACATCGGCACCGGCACGTACACCGTGCTGGCTCAGCTCGTCGCCGAAACAACCGGCATCCCAATCGACCGCATTGTGGTCGAGTTGGGCGACACGCGGTTGCCGCCCGGACCTACGTCCGGAGGCTCGTTAGTGACGTCCTCAGTCATCCCGGCCGTCCTGGAGGCGGCGCGGGCCGCGATGAAGTCGGCGATCGGTCTCGCGACGACGGTGCCAAAGCAGCCCTTTGAGGATTGGTCGCCTGATGATCTGTCTTTTGAGAGCGGTAAAATCGTTGCGCGTCAGGGATCGCGCGGCGAGCAGATCGACTTCCACCAGGTTTTGCAAAATGCGTCGGTGGCGATGGTCTCGGGAAGTGGAAAAGCGGCGCGAACCGTCGGCGAAGAGCATCCGCAATATTCTCTCCACTCGTACGGCGCGCAGTTCGTCGAGATTGCGTGGCAGCCCGAAATCGCCAGACTCCGCGTGAATCGGGTCGTTACGGTCATCGATGCCGGCGGGATAATCAACCCGCGCACTGCGCGTAACCAGATCGAGGGCGCCGTCGTGATGGGCGTCGGGATGGCGCTCTTCGAGCAAACGCACTACGATCCGCGCTCGGGCGCTCCAATTAACAGTAACTTGGCCGACTACATCGTTGCGACGAACGCCGACACGCCCCAGATGGACGTCACGTTCCTCGACTATCCCGACACGAATGTGAATGAGCTGGGTGCTCGCGGCGTTGGCGAGATCGGGCTTGCTGGAGTGGCATCAGCCATCGCGTCCGCCGTCTATCACGCGACCGGCGCGCGTGTGCGCGCGTTGCCCATCGAGATCGAGAAGTTACTCTAAGTCACTAAGTTCGCTGCAGATGGGTTTGCGTCTAATCGTCGGAACGGAGCCGGCGTTGCTCTTCGAGCCTTCGCGCGAAACGCTACGTTGGTCAAACGCCAACGAGGCGCTGGGGGCTTTCGCGCGTGCTGAGGATGCGCTCGCCCACGGATACTGGATAGCCGGATATCTTGCGTACGATGGCGCCAGCGCGATCGGGATTTTCGGCTCCCCAAGCGCGACGGGCTTACCGGAGCCGATGCAAAATGTGGAACAATCGCCGTTGTTGCCGCTAATGTCGCGCGAGGCATATGGTGCCGGCGTTCGAGCTCTGCAGGCGGCGATTCGTGAAGGCGATGTTTACCAAGTCAACTACTCTGTACCCTTTGCACTGAACACCGCGGGCAACCCGTCGGAGCTCTACGCACGGCACGCCCGCTCCTCCGGCGCTAGGTACCAAGCATATGTCGAGGACGGGGACGTCGCAATTCTCTCCTGGTCGCCCGAACTTTTTCTTTCCTTCGAGGGCGAACGGCTCACTGCCAGGCCGATGAAGGGCACGGCGTCGCTCGATCGGGTCGATGACCTGCGCAACGCAAAGAACCGCGCCGAGCACGTAATGATCGTCGACCTCTTACGTAACGACTTGCATCGAGTTTGTGACGACGTTGAAGTGGAAGCGTTTCAGACGATCGAGCGCTATCCGACCTATGCCACGATGACCTCGACGATTGCGGGAAAGGTACGCCCTCACACCCCACTGGGTGAAATCTTCGGAGCGATGTTCCCATGTGGCAGCGTGACGGGCGCACCGAAGCGCTCCGCGATGCGTTTCATCGCGCAGTCCGAGGGACGGATGCGCGGCGTCTACTGCGGCTCGGTTGGGTATCTCTCGCCGCGGCGACGAGGCTGGTGGAACGTCGCAATTCGGACAGCGCAACTCGATCGGGTATCCGGCCTGGGCCGCTATGATGCAGGTGGTGCGATCGTCGCGGATTCACGAGCTGACGATGAGTGGGACGAGATTGCAATCAAGTCGCGCTTCTTGCAGTGTGCCCTCGAGGATAATTCTAGTGACAGCTCGTTTGCGTTATTGGAAACCTTCGCCGACGACGCCGATGACGCCACGCTGCGCGCACACCTTGCGAGGCTCGAGCGGTCAGCACGGGTGTTCGGTATAGCGGTCGATCGACAGGAGATCGAGGGTTTCGTTCGTCGTCGATCCAACGTTCGGCAACTAGTGCGATTGCGGCTAGGCCTTGGCGGCGCCACAATGTCACGAGATGCTATGGAAAAGTTGCCGGAACTCGTGTGCATATGCATCTCCAATGAAAGGGTGCGGCGCAGCGATCCATTTTTGCGCCATAAGACCTCGTGGCGCCCAACGCATAACGCCGCGATGCGCGAAGCAGAGGCCCGTGATTGCTTCGATGCGCTGCTCCGCAACGAGCGGGGCGAGTTGACCGAGGGTTCGCGCACCACGCTATTCTTTGAAGCCGATGGCGCCCTGTGGACGCCGCCCGCGGCGTGCGGTGTGCTTCCGGGGATTCTTCGCGAGCGCATAATAACCGAAGGCAGGGCGCACGAGCGCGCGGTTACACCTGATGAGCTGCGACGCGCTGAGGCGATCTGCGTCGGAAGCTCGGCTCGCGGCCTGCTTCGCGCCGAATTAATCTCCTAACTTCGCGCCGCAGGCCAGCGGCGCCAAATACGTTCAGCCGCCGCTAACCCGAACCAGGAGCCCTGTTCCAGCGGTGGAATCCCAAAAGGGACGCTCGGTCTCTATGGCTATTGCCCTCCGTGACTACCGGGTTGGCAGTTAAGCGGGGCACGACGCTCGCGCAAAAGGATATGCCATGGTGAGGTTGCTCCAGTTGTACTCGCGCGTGTTCTCGGGACGCTAATCTTGCGCAATACGTCAGGCCGCCCGCGCAGCGTGCTCAGTGTCGTTGCCGTCCTAATCTCGGGTACGGCCACAAACACCGCCGCGGCCAAACGAGACTGCATGACGTAAGGACGACGATCACGTCGGAAGGAGCCCGCTCCCATGCACGAGGACGACCGAGGAAAGTACTGCCAAGACGAAATCGCGCAGCTCCTCAAGACTCTCATTGAGGTCGAGGTCACCGGCAACGAACTGCTCGCGTCCGTATGCCGCAAGCTCGACACTGCGATCTGCGTGCTCGAACACATATCCCGGAACACCTGCGAAACCGTCAACGAGATCGACGCACTCGCCCGGTGCAAGGAGCCCACCTGCTGCCACAACCCCTGCGAGGATCCGCCTGAAGCGGAAACCGACTGCTGTAGCCACCGGCCTCCGGCGGCACTCCCGCACGAGCCACTCAAACCCAAGCCGCCGTGCACATACGAGCCGTGCAAGCCCGCTGAGGAGTCCGGCGGCTCGGCCGTTTCGGCGACGGGGACCGCGTCGGCACAGCACGCTTTTGGCGCGCCTTATCCGCCGGTCGTCAGGACGGTCGCTCCTGAATGCGACGCCAATGAGTTCCCGGCGCCGAAAGTCCCGCGTGGACCATTTCGCGGCTTTCTAACACCCGGCGCCGCCAACCGCCCGCTGGATTTCCAGTCCGGCGGCGGTGAAGGGGGCGATGACCCGGTGGTGTTTAGCAAATACACCAACTCAGGAGGCGTCGCCTCGCCCGCATCGACGGTCGCGGCGGATATCAGCGGCGCCGAGAGCGGCAGCGTCGTGCTCGCTACGGGCAACTGGTACCTTCTGTATTCGATCGACTCGGGTAGCACGTTCACTACGCTGGACCCCACGACCGTGTTCGACAACACGGCAGATGGGGGTTTCTGCTGCGATCAGATCGTGCAGTACGCGCCGAGCATCGATCGCTTCATTTGGCTCATGCAATTCAACTCTGGCGCTGACGGCAAGAATCGCCTCCGCATCGCCGCTGCCAGCCCCGAAACGGTCCGTAGCAGTAATTGCACGTCCTGGACGTATTGGGACCTAACCTCGGACGCTCTCGGTGTCGTCACGACCGCGGCTGACGCGGCGCTGACGAATCCCATACATTGGCTCGACTATCCCAACATGTCACTGGGCACCGGCTACCTATACGTCAGCGTCGACAACGTTGGCAGCGGCTCGGCGTCACCGCCGACCGGCGGACGGATCGTCGTTCGTATTCCGCTTTCCGAGATCGCTGCCGGCGGCAGCATCAATTATGGCTATACGCATTGGGCGGATGCCGGCCTCGCCTATTCGAGCCACGTCAGCCAGAACACCGGTGACGAAGCCTACTGGGCGGGTAACCGGAACAACAGCACGCTGCAGGTATTCAGCTGGAACGAGAATTCCACGTCCTATTTTTGGCGCGACGTCGGTGTCAACAATTGGCCGAACGGAACCTTGAGCTCCACCGGGGCGAGCGGCAGCGACTGGCTGCAGAAGGCCGCAAGCTTTCCGAATGCCGGCGTGATTGGCGCCGCCCGGCGTGGCAACGAGGTTTGGTTCGCCTGGATGGCCAGCGCCGGATCGGGCACACCCGGCGGCTTCAATTTCCCCAACGCCAACGTGCAAGTGGTCAAGATCGACCCGAGCAACAACTACAATCGCATCGACCAGTTCGCGATCTGGAACAACGACTACGCGTTCGCCTATCCGGCGCTGGCAACAAACGACCGCGCTGAGGTGGGTATCGCACTAGGCTGGGGCGGTACGACCTTCGACGCCAACAGTGCTGTCGGCATCCTCGGCGACTTCATCGTCTGGTATCCTGAGGCCAGCACGTTTTCCACCGTGCGCTGGGGCGACTTCGTCACCGCCCGTCAGGCCAGCCCGCAGACCAGCCTGTTCGCTGGCTTTGCCTACGCCATCCTAAAGGACACGACGACGACGGCTGGCTATCGCTTTGACCCGTACTACATCCTGTTCGGCCGCAACTCGATCATCAATCCTGGCGGCGGCGATTCTGCGCCGCCGCGATGACGAGCATTACGGTGTCGTCCTGAAGATAAGCGCTCCTACTTCGCTCGTGGTGGCGTTTGGCTCGCTGAGCGCTGTTGGCTTTTCGACGATTCCGTCACGGACGATCCGATCCATCAGCGTCCAGATGATTTCATGCCCCAAGATCAGCGTCGCGACCGAACGTTCACTCTCACGGAGCGCTGGAAATGCGGCCCGTGGCGTCGCCGTTTCGATCACCGCAGCGAGGGCATCGGCTAACGATTTGCCTTGGTCGTGCACTGTAGTGCCCGGTTTGTCCGGAAACGACGGCGGGGGAAACCTGTCCATTGGGTAGGCGGAAACGGCTTTGCCGACCAGATCGTTCCAGGTGCGGTACGTCGTCACGCCGAGTACCGTGGAGGTATTCGTACCGGGAACTTGCCGCGCCGTTTGGACGGCCCAGAAAGCGCCGTTCCAGAAAGGATGCAAAAGGTCGGGTTTGGTCGGGAGCACCGCGCCGTCCGCGTCGAGTTTCTTCCACGTTTGCCCGTCCAAGACGTAAGAGAAGAGCACGGCATACTGGTTGTGAGGTAAGCCGGCTGCAGCGATGCTAGCCGCCAAGGTTCGAATGCCGGCCGCGTGAGAGCGCTCGAAATCCAGTGCAAGCGGGTCGACGAATATATGGATCGCGCGCTCGGTCGAATCGTCGATCAACGGCATCGCGGTCGTATAGAGCTCTCCGCGGCGATGGAGAAGCTGCCAAGCTTGCAAAAGCGACAACTGACTCTGCGTAGCGGCTACTCCGGCCCGACGCAGATCTTCAAGCGTTCCGCCGCTACGCAGCGCGAACAGGATAACGCCATTGTCGTCCATGCGAACGATTGAATGCGGCGTCGCTGCGGTCGCATCGCAATAGCAGATCAAGTTCCACTTCGCGATGTCTTGAAACGGCGGCCCGGAGAGTGCTAGTAGAAGTGCGAGGCGCGCCAGCATGTCTGCGCTATTTCTAAGCGTTAAAGCCGGCACCTTGCCTTCACGGCCTCTTGAAACCTGTGGCAAGCGCGACTAAAAATGCCCACTGTGTGCCGCGATAAAATCACACGGCTTTCGCTTATCTAATCTCTAGTTTGGCGGGTCACTCGCCGATCAGTGTCGACGGGCCGTCAGGTGAGAGCGTTGGCGCGAAGGCCATCATCCGTCGCCGTGAAAGGCGCCTAGCGGCGTGGATTTGGGCGGCGCGAGAGGAATCGAGCGCCCATTGCTGCTACTTGAGCCGAAACACGGCGCCCCCCTCGTCCGTTGGAGGAATAGTAATGAAGGTATCTTACAAACTCGTGCTGGCCGGCGTTGCAGCCGTGCTTGCAGCGGGATGCTCGAGTTCCGGGGCGCCCAATGTGCCCCAAGTCGCCGGCAGTGCGGCGCACTTCCGAGGCGCAGTTCCAAACAGCGCGCAATTACAATCCTGGCGATCGGCAATCGCGCACGCACCTACGCCCAGCAAAGGATGCTATACCGCAGTTTATCCGCTGACCACGTGGGTTAAAGTCGCCTGCGTAGCAGCGCCGAATCGTCCCTACATTCCGCGAATCGGCGGCGGCCGCTCGCAGACCGTTGGTAACGGCAATGATTATGCCGCCGTAACCTCAACGCTCACCTCGAACGCCGTAGGTTCGTTTCCGGTGGTCAGGCGTCTCAAGTCCGAGACGGATGGTGGCCGGGCGAATGTCTATTCTCTCCAGCTCAACTCGAACTTCATGTCGGGCGACCAGGCTTGCGCGGGCGCGAGCAATCCAAGCCAGTGTTTAGGCTGGCTGCAGTACGTATATTCGAGCAGCGAGCATGCCGCGTTCATGCAGTACTGGCTGATCCGCTATACGGGCGGCACCGTCCATTGCCCGGCCGGCTGGAACACAGCCACCCCAGACTGCTGGAAAAACAGCGCGGCTATCGTCGCGCCGCAGGAGGTGGTCACGGACCTCCCGCAGATCAATCTCTCGGGAAACGCCGTTAGCGGCGGGCTCGACACGCTCGTGTTTATGGACGGTGCGAACGCCTACAGCACGACGGGGCAAGACAGCGTCATGTTCCTTTCTGCCGGGTGGACCGGCTCCGAGTTCAATATCATCGGTGACGGCGGTGGATCGGAAGCGGTCTTCAATGCCGGAACCGCACTAACGGTTCAGATCGATCTGACGGACGGAACGGACGCCGTACCCACCTGCAAGGCCCATGACGGCACGACGGGCGAGACCAACAACCTGAATCTCAAGACCTGCAAGGCAAGGGGCGGAGCCGTTCCCCGCGTCAGGTTCAAGGAAGCGCTGGCAAAATAGCGGCGGCTGGGCGCGTCTAGCGGCGCGCCAAGCGCTCCCGAACCGAAGTAAGGCGACAGCGAACAGCGAGGCCGGCGC
>JBAUMX010000018.1:0-20642 GCA_049578945.1 Candidatus Cybelea sp.
ATGTAACGCTTATCTTCCTCGAGCGTTAGCTCGCCGCCGGACTGCATGTGTTTGTGCCCGACCTTTCCATTTGCGTCGAGCGTCCAGTATTCGGCGATATGCGTGTGTCCGACGAAGACGATGCGCGCGTCGGTGCGGTCGAACGCTCGCGCCGCCGCACCCTTGTCAAGAACGTACTCGAAGTAGTTCACCGGGGCGCCGTGCACGAGCAGAAACTCCGGCAGCCGCAGCTCGTACGGCAGCGAATTCAACCAGGAACGGCTTGGCTCGTCGAGCACGCCTTGCGTCCAGGCGATTGCGGTACGGGCGGCGCTGTTAAAATTCTCCACGCCGAAGTTCTCGACCGCCGCCAAGTCGTGATTGCCAAGCACCGCGTGCTGGCTGCGGCCGCGCAATGCCGCAACGCACTCGTTCGGATTCGGCCCGTATCCCACGACGTCACCCAGCGAGATCAACGCATCGTCTTCCGAGACGGTTGAGAGAGCGCGCTCGAGCGATTCGAGATTGCCATGAACGTCCGAGACGATCGCGTAGCGCATCGTTTCAGACCAAGATTTCGGCCAAGACCGAGCGTAACGCTTCGGCGAAGGCTTGGCGCATCGGCGCGGTGCCCGCACTGACGCGAACGTACGAGTCCAGCGGCGGGGCGCCCGGCTTACGTATCCAGACCCCTCGCGCCAGCAGCTCGTCCATCACGAGGGTCGCTCGCGCGGCCGTCTCCATCTCGATGCAGACGAAGTTCGCGCGCGATTCGAGGTAACCGCGACCCAAGGCTCGCGCAAGCAAGTAGTACTCTTCACGGGCCCGCGCCGTCTCGGTGACGACGTATCGGCGGAACTCGTCGTCGCCCAACGAAGCCAGCGCGCCGACCTGCGCGTTGCGGTTAATGCCGTAGTGCAGGCGAATCTTCTGAAACGTTTGCACGACGCTCTCGGTCGAAAGCGCGTAACCGATGCGGGCTCCGGCCATGCCGTAGGCCTTGGAGAAGGTGCGCAATCTGATCAGCCGATCTTCGAAGACCGGTGGCAGCAGATCGGCGTCCTCTACGAAATCGGCATAGGCTTCGTCGAGCAACAAGAGCGTGTCGTGCGGCAGCGCTTCGTAGAAGGCTTCGAGCTCGCTGCGCGTGATGAAACGCCCGCTCGGATTATCGGGATTAGCGAGGTAGACGATTCGCGGTATCGCGCGGCGCGCCGACGCCAGCAGCGCCTCGCAATCAGGCGTACCGTCGACGCGGTACGGCAGCTGCATCAACTTGCTGCCGTAGCCTGCGACGTGATAGGCAAAGGTCGGGTACGTACCGCGCGTCGCAAGCGTCACGTCGCCGGGCGCAACGAACGCGCGCACGGCCAAGCCCATGAGGTCGTCGATGCCGGAACCGACGACGATCTGCGCGGCGGCGCAGCGGTGTTTTTCAGCCAGCGCGTCGCGTAAGTCGAGCGACTCCGGGTCGCCGTACCACGAGAGCCGCGGCAGCTCCGCGCTCATCGCGCTCACCGCCTTCGGCGACGGGCCAAAGGCGCTCTCGTTGGCACCGAGGCGAATGAAATCGCGCCGTCCGGTCTCGCGCATCAGTTGCTCGGGCCCGATGAATGGCGTCGTCGCCGGAATCGCTTCGACCGCGGAGGTTGGGCGAATCAAGATGAAGTCAGCCTCCCAAGAATCGCGTGACGGTGACCGTCGTGCCCGGCTTCCACTCTTTGTCGCGCTCCTCCATGACGATGAATCCGTCAGCGCGCGCCGTGAGGCTGACCGAGAAGGAGCGCAGCGGGAGCGGGTACGCAAGCGGCACCGCGCCGTCGTCGTGCAGCGCTACCGGAACGTACCAGGTCCAATCGGCGCGGCTGACCGCAGGCTCGGCAAGACGCGCTTGAAGCGTTGGGCTAAGGACCGGCGCGCCCACAAGCGCGCCGACGATCGGCGCCGCGACAGCTTGGAGCATCATCAGCGCCGAGGTTGGGTTGCCCGGCAATCCTAAGATCGGCTTGCCATTGTCGGCGCCGAAGAGCGTTGGTTTGCCCGGCTTGACCCGCAATCCATGAACGACGATGCCCGGATCGGCGATCTTGGCGACCGCGCGTGGCAGACGATCGCGTTCTCCGACCGAGGATCCGCCGGTTACGACGACCGCGTCGCACTCGGAGAGCGCGCTTGCCAGGGCCGCTTCGAACTCGTGCGCTTCGTCGCGCAACGTCGGATACTGCCTTGGCAGGGCGCCCATCGCGCGCAAGGACGCTGCGACCGCATGACGATTGGAGTCGCGGATTTGACCCCGGCGAGGGGAAACGGCGGGATCGACGAGTTCGTCTCCGCTCGAGAATACCGCGATAACGGGCCGGCGATAGACCGGAACCGAGGTGACGCCAAGCGTCGCGAGCACGCCGACCTCGGGCGCGCGAATTCGCGTATGCGCCGCCAGGACGGTCTCGCCGCGACGCATGTCGGCCCCGCGTTGCGCGACGTTCTCGCCGCGGGCAATCGGCGTCTCAACCACGAGCGTGCGTTCTCCGACGCGCGCGTCTTCGATCGGCACGACCGCATCGGCACCTTCCGGCAACACGCCGCCGGTAGGGATTGGCACCGCAGATCGGGCGTCGATTTCACGTCGCGCACCTTCGCCCATCCGCACTGCGTCGACGATCTCGAACTCACCAGGCAACGCCTGCGCACACAAGGCAAAGCCGTCCATCAGCGAGCGCGGCGCGTTTGGATAATCGTCGTCGGCAACGATCGGCTCGGCGAGCACGCGCCCGGGCGCGTCGTCGAGCGGCACCCGTTCGATCGCCGGTGCCGCGATCGTTACGCGCGCAAAGAACGCGACAATTGCCTGACGCGGCGGAAGCAATCGTTCTGCCGCAAAACCCGTCCCCGGTAGGACTGGATTTACAGACTGCATAAGGGCGCGGTTCTCCATGCTGGACATCGCTCTGATTCGGCACGATCCCGACCGCGTGCGACACGCTCTCCTTCGACGCGGTCTCGATCCCTCACCGGTCGGCGAGGTTCTGCGCTACGACGAAGAGTACCGCTCGGCGCTTACCGCAGTCGAGCGAGCGAAAGCCGAGAAGAACCGGCTGTCGGGCGAAATCGGCAAGGCAGCGGATAAGGCGGCTGCGGCGCGCGAGCTGCGTCCGAAGCTGGACGAGCTTGCGCGGCAGATCGAAGGGTTGGAGGAGGTGGCGCGCGCGCTCTCCGTCTCGGACGAGCGTTCGCCGTTGCGCGCGTTGCTCCAGAATATGCCCAACGTTCTCGACGATTCCGTTCCGGCCGGAGCTGACGAAGCTTCCAACGTCGAGCTGCGCCGCTGGGGGGAGCCGCGGGAGTTCGGATTTACGCCAAAACCGCACTGGGAGCTCGGCGAACGGCTTGGCATTCTCGACTTTGCGCGGGCTGCGAAACTCTCCGGAAGCCGCTTCGTCGTTTTGCGTGGTGCCGGCGCGCGTCTCTCGCGCGCGCTCGCGAGCTTCTTTCTCGATCGCGCCGTATCGCGCGGATATCTCGAGATCGCTCCGCCGCTGTTGGTCTCGCGCGAAACGATGTGGTCGACCGGACAGCTGAGCAAGTTTTCGGATGCAATGTTTCGAGATGACGGCGCCGACCTTTTCATGATACCTACATCGGAAGTGCCGCTCACCGCGCTGCGCGGCGGCGAAATACTCGACGCGGAGGAACTCCCGCTCAAGTACGCGGCCTATACGCCATGTTTCCGTAAGGAGGCCGGCGCCGCCGGAAAAGACACGCGCGGCCTGATGCGCTTGCACCAGTTCGAGAAGGTCGAGCTGGTCTGGCTAACGGTCCCGGAGGCTTCGTCTGAGACCTTGGAACGGCTGACGCGCGATGCCGAATCGCTGCTCCAAGAGCTGGAGCTTCCGCATCGCGTGGTCACACTCTGCGCGGGCGACACCGGCTTCAACGCAGCCAAAACCCACGACATCGAGGTCTGGATTCCGAGCAGCAAGGCGTACCGGGAAATCAGCTCGTGCTCGAACTGCACCGACTTCCAAGCGCGTCGCGCTTCGATCCGCTTCCGGCGCGAACCCGGCAGCAAACCCGAACTGGTTCACTCGCTCAACGGCTCAGGGCTAGCCATCGGTCGCACGCTGCTCGCGATTCTCGAAAACTACCAGCAAGCCGACGGCACGATTATCGTTCCACCGGCGCTCCAACCGTATGCGGGCTTCTCTCGTCTTTAAGCGTCGAAGGGCGAGGGTTACGAAACGTCCTGAATAAGCTCTAAGAGTACTTCGCGATCGAGATAACGGATGTGGCCATGCTCGCGCTGCAGCGCGTTGCGTGATTCCAGCTCGGCAATCGCGCGTGCTGCAACTTCCTTGACGGTTCCTCCCGCCGCAGCGATCTGCGATTGCGTGATCGTCGACAACGATGTGGCAGCCGGTACGAGACCGCGCTCCGGCATCGCGTACGGCAGCAGCACCCGCGCGATGCGACCCAGAATCGGCAGCGATCCTTGCACGCTCAACGCATCGGCTAAGAGCCGTACGCGCTGCGCCATCACGATCCCGAGCGCGTTCGTCAGTTCCGGATAGCGCGCCGCGACGCGCGAGACAACGTCCCAGGGCAGTTTGAGCACGTGTGCCGTTTTGGAGAAGACCGAAATGCGCGCCATCTTCAGTCCGCGGTCGAAATACTCGGCGACTCCAAACAACTCGTATGGAAAGATCTCGTAAAGTATACGCTCTCGTTCGCGACCACCGCCATTGGCTCGTGCGACGATGCCTTCGGTGACCATGCCGATGAATGGCCAATCGACGTTATCCGCGACGAGGGTCTGTCCGCGGCGACCCGTCTGCCAGGCCGCGGCCGAAACGAGCTCGGCGCGAACGCCCACATCGAGCGCCGCAAACGGCGGGCAGCGGCTAAGATGCTGTGCGGCCGAGTTTCGGTCGGCCCCTTCGCCGGGACGATGCGTCAAGCGCAGCTGCCAGACGCGGCTCGCGACGCGGCGCGTCTCGACGACGAAGCGTTCCGGCCGGTCCTGCGTAATGCGCGACGAGAGCGCCCGCGGTTCGTTCTCCGTTATAAGGGTAAGTGAGCCTCCCGATGGAAGACGGTCCAGTGCTTTGCGGACAAGATCGGGACGTTCCCAGACGGGGAGACCCCGCAGGTCGATTTCGGCTGGTTGTACCACTCTCGTCACGTTCTCGCCGGGCTGAGCGCTCTACTCCCTGTGAAAGGTCAATCGAGAGGAGTTTGCATGGTACGGTCCTTGGTTCTAAAGTTCGTTAGCGGCGTTGCGCTCGTA
This sequence comes from Candidatus Cybelea sp., assembly GCA_049578945.1. Taxonomy (GTDB): domain Bacteria; phylum Vulcanimicrobiota; class Vulcanimicrobiia; order Vulcanimicrobiales; family Vulcanimicrobiaceae; genus Cybelea. The sequence goes on from JBAUMX010000018.1 coordinate 5,264, forward strand.
AGCATGAGCCTCGCGGCGATGCCGAGCACGGCGTCCGCCCAGGCGACCGGCCAACAATTCAAAACCGCAATCACCGAAGTCTATGGGTCGACGTATCCGCTGACCGGCCGTCTCGACCTGGAGTTGTCCTCGAGCGGCACCATTCGCGGCTTCTATCACACCACGTTCGACAAGCTCTTCATTCCGGTTGCCGGCGGCCGCGACGGCGACTACATTTGGTTCGATATCGGTCCGTCCAGCATCGACCTCGGTCTGGGAGCCGGTCCTCAAGGAAAGCTCCACGTCGTCGCGACCGTAAACGGCGACGGTTCGCTCAAAGGGCAAGTCTACCCGCAGACTACCGCCGTGCTTTCGGGCCTCTCGATGCAGTATCAGTTTAACAGCCCGCCGCCGAACTCGCAGAACTCCGACCAGTATCTCTTCGCGGCAACCCCGGCGACGGACGTCGAGGCGACACCGAATCCTTAGGATCGCGCCGCTTCGCTCTTAGCGGACGTCCACGCGCGCTGCGGCGCAGACGGAAGGGCGTCCATATGTTTAAGGAAGAGCGTCACCTGCCACAGCTGTTCGTCTTCGAGAGTTTTACCGAAGGCGGGCATTCCCGTCAGACGGATGCCGTGATTGATCTTCCAAAACGTAACGCCCTCGGGATCGTCTTCGACGCCGTCCTTAGCGAGTTGCGGCGGAGTTTGGTAGAGTCCACGCGCAATTCTTGACGGTTTGCCGTCGGCCGCCCCGTGACAGACCGCACAGTTTGCCGCATAGAGATGGATCCCCGCGATCAAGTTTGCGTCGGTCAACGCGACCGGATTAGGCCCGTTCGGCGCTTCACGCTCGAGCGTCGCGCGCAACGAGCGTTTCGCCATCCAGCGCTCGAGCTTTGAAGGTTTCGCGTCGGCGTTCGCCGGCACGAGCCCGGAAACGATTGCCAGATACGCGCAGAGCGCGAGCGCAACCAGCGTCGCGACGACTCCCAGAACGAACCCACGGGCCATGCGCCGCGTTTCGACATTAATCGAGCCTTAACCGCCGGATTCGCGCTCTCCACTGGTTGTCAGCTGCCGTCGCTATGCTGGGAGCGTCATGTCAACGACCACAGTTCCCGCCTCGCGCGGTCTCGCCGGTGGAACCGGCGCCATCTTCGCCAAAATTCCTCGCCGGGTCTGGCTCGCTGCGGCGCTGTTGCTCGCCGCTACGCTGATCGCGTGGCTGGTGGTGCGCTCGCGCGCGAGCGACGATCTGATGACCGCGCCGGTAACGCAAGCGACGGTCGTCGCGTCCGTCACGGCCTCGGGGACCGTAAATCCGCAAAATCTCATTTCGGTCGGCACGCAAGTCTCGGGCACGATTGCCTCGATCCCGGTCGACTACAACAGTAAGGTCAAACAAGGCCAAGTATTGGCTCGGCTCGATCCGAGCACGCTCCAGGCTCAGCTCGAACAAGCCCAAGCAGCACTCGCGCAGGCTCGGGCGCAAGTCGGCCAAGCCGCCGCGAGCGCCAATGGGGCGCAGGCCGGCGTTAGCGTCGCGAGCGCGAACGCGGCGGCCCAGCAGGCTGCCGTCGCTTCGGCCGAGGCCAACGTCGGCAAGACCCAAGCCGCGCTCACGCTCGCTCGAAAGACACAGGCGCGCGATGGCGCGCTGCTGGCGCAAGGGTACGTAGCACAAAGCACCGTCGACACCGATCGTTCGAACGTCGCACAGGATGAAAGCGACGTAGCGGCAGCGCAGGCGGCGGTAGCGCAAGCTCAAGCTGCGGATCTTGCCGGAAACGCAACCGTAAGCCAGAACTCGGCGACGGCGCAGGGTCAAGTGGCGAGCACGCAGGCAGCCCAGGCAAACGTTGCGGCAGCCGCGGCCGTCGTTCGTCAAGACGAGCTGAACCTACAGCACGCGATCATCACTTCGCCGGTCGACGGTACGGTCGTCGCACGCGACGTCTCGGTCGGACAGACCGTCGCCGCATCGTTGCAGACGCCAACGCTCTTTTCGATCGCACAGAACCTCGCCAAAATGGAAGTCGACATCAACGTCGGCGAGCCGGACATCGGCAACGTCAAACCAGGCGAGGCAGTCTCGTTCTCGGTTCTCGCCTATCCCAATGAGGTCTTCCACGGAACCGTCTCGCAGGTTCGGATCAATCCGCAGACGCTCAACAACGTGGTAACCTACGACGTCGTGGTCTTTGCCGAGAATGCCGGCGGCAAGCTCTTACCGGGCATGACCGCCAACGCGACCATCGACGTCGCAAACGTTGCCAACGCGCTGACCGTTCCGCTCGACGCAATCCGCAGCGCGGCTGCCGCGACGACCCCTTGGGGGAACGTGAGCGGATCGGGTGGCGCGGTCGAAGCGGGAACGACGGCGCAAATAATGGTCGATCGCAACGGCAAAGCGCTGCCCGTCAACGTCTACGTTCGTTTGACGAACCAGACGCAGGCAGCGGTGCAGCCGCTGCAGGCCGATGGGCTGGTAGCCGGCGATCGGGTCGTTGTCGGCACGAAAGTCTCGCACCGGTCCGGGCCGAGCAATCAGAACGGGCATTCTCCCATCGGCGCCGGCACAATCGGCGGCGGCATGCGAGGGCTTCACTAATGGCTGCGGTAGTTCAAGTCGCCGGATTGCGCAAGGAGTACGCGATGGGCGACGACCGCGTTCACGCGTTGCGCGGCGTCGACCTGACGCTGGAATCGGGCGAGTTCGTTGCGGTCATGGGACCCTCGGGCTCCGGAAAGTCAACCTTCATGCACCTCGTCGGTTTGCTCGACACGCCGACGGAGGGAACCTATTGCTTCGAAGGCGCCGAGGTCTCACGTTTCACTTCCGACGAGCGCGCCGACACTCGCGGCCGGCGACTCGGCTTCGTCTTTCAGGCGTATAATCTGCTGCCCCGCACCAGTGCGCTCGAAAACGTCGAACTGCCGATGGTGTACGCCGGCGTCTCTGAGCCGCTGCGCAAACGAAGCGCGCTTGCGAAGCTCGAGATGGTCGGTATCGGCGCACTGGCAAACCATCATCCAAACCAAATGTCGGGAGGTCAGCAACAGCGCGTTGCGATCGCCCGGGCGCTCGTCAACGATCCCGGACTCATCCTCGCCGACGAGCCGACCGGTGCGCTCGACACGAAGAGTTCCCAAGAGGTCATGCGCCTCTTCACGCGGCTGAACGAAGAGGAGGGCATCACGATCATGCTCGTCACGCACGAGCCCGACATCGCGGCGTACGCACGTCGAATCGTCACCTTTCGCGACGGCCTCATCACAAACGATACGGTCAATGAAAGGCGGGCCGCATGAATCTCAAACTAACGTTTCGGCTGGCGCTGAGCGCCTTGATTCGCAACAAGGTGCGCTCGCTGCTGACGATGCTGGGGATCGTGATCGGGGTCGCGGCGGTGATCGTTACGGTTGCAATCGGCGCCGGTGCGCGCGCATCGGTGCAGCAGAGCATCGCGAGTCTGGGTTCGAATCTGATCGTCGTGCAGCCGGGAAGCGTGACGCAAACGGGCGTGCGCACAGGTTTCGGAGGCGCGTCAACCCTTACGCCTGACGATGGCTTGGCGATTGCGAAGCTCCCGGGCGTTGCCGCCGTCTCGCCGACGGTCACGCTGCGGACGCAGGCCGTCGCCGGTGACAACAACTGGCAGACCACGATCACGGGAGTCGCCCCGACCTATACCTCGATACGCTCCTGGCCACTCGCCGGCGGCCGATTCTTCAACCAGAACGAGGTCGCAGCGGCCGCGAAGGTCGCCGTACTCGGTCAGACCGTCGCCGGCGAACTCTTCCCGAACGATGCCTCACCCGTCGGCGCCACGATCATCATCAAAGGCGCGCCGTTTACGGTAATCGGTACGCTCGCTCCGCTGGGTCAGAGCGGGTTGGGACAAGACCAGGACGACGTCGTGCTAATCCCTTATACGTCGGCGATGGAGCGCCTTAGCGGGCTAACGACCGTCAACGCGCTGATGGTCTCCGCCGCCAACGAGGATCAGATCGATTCGGTGACGGCGCGCGTCACGCAGCTGCTCGAACGGCGCCACCGCATCGTTGCGCCCCAGACCGACGACTTTCAAGTGCGCAATCTACAGGCGATCGCGCAGACCGCTTCGCAGACCGGAACGGTCATGGAGCTGTTGCTGGCCGGCGTCGCCGCGGTTTCGTTGCTGGTCGGGGGAATCGGCATCATGAACATCATGCTCGTCTCGGTCACCGAGCGAACCCGCGAGATCGGTTTACGCATGTCGATCGGTGCGCGGGCCGCGACGATCCTTCGGCAGTTCCTTGCCGAATCGCTCGTTCTCTCGACGATCGGTGGAGTAATCGGGGTCGTCGCCGGCGGCATCGGCACGCTTGCGGTCGCGGTGTTGACCCACTGGCCGACCGCGATACCGCCCTTGTGGATCGTCGCCTCGGTCGGCTTCTCGGCGCTCGTCGGAATCTTCTTCGGCTACTATCCGGCGCGTCAAGCGGCGCAACTCAGTCCGATCGAGGCTCTGCGATTCGAGTGAACGCCCGCATTGCGGTCATCGACGACGAACCTCACATTCGCGATCTGCTCTCGCTGGCGCTCGGACACCGCGGTTATGCGGTGCAATGCGCCGCCGACGGCTCGGCCGGAGTTGCGCTCGTCCGCGAGTGGTCGCCCGATCTCGTCGTGCTCGACGTGATGATGCCCAAGGCAAGCGGCATCGAAATCTTGCCGTCGCTTCGCCGCATCACCGACGCACCGATAATCATGCTGAGCGCGCGCGGCGAAGTCGACTCCAAAGTCGAGGGTCTGGCACACGGTGCCGATGATTACCTCAGCAAACCGTTCGAAATTTCGGAGCTCCTGGCGCGAATCGAAGCCAAGTTGCGCCGTCCGCACATGGAGACGCGCGCGACGCTCGAGTACGAAGGATTGACGGTCGATCTCGACGAGCACGTAGTCGAACGCGACGGGCGCCGTCTCGACCTCTCGCCGCTGGAGTACGATCTGCTCGTCACCTTGCTGCGTCGCCCGCGCCGGGTGTTCACGCGCGAAGAGCTGCTTGATGAAGTTTGGCGCGATGCCGACGTCGGAACCGGTGCGGTCGAGCGTTACATCTCATATCTGCGCGGCAAGGTCGACGAAGGGTTCGACCGGCCGTTGATTCAGACCGTTCGCGGCGCCGGCTACACCCTGCGTGCCTGAGTCGTTCGCGCCCTTTGCCCGACGACTGACCAACGGTTACGTGCTGCTCGCGCTCGCGCTGATCGCCGTCGTCGTCTCGGCTACCAGCCTGCTGGCATTTCTTCTCTACGTCGGCACCTTGAACGACGCAATCGTAACCGACGCGCATCGAGCCGCGCAGCGCGCGGTTTCGTACGAAGGGCTTCACCAGCCGTTGCGGGAGTACGCGCCGGCCCTGGCCGGCGAGATCGGCAGCCCGCGTGTGAGCGTGCGCGTTTACGACGAGGAGCACAACTTGCTGGCCGCGAGCGATCGCGCCACCAGCTCGACTGGCCGGTTCACGCGTGCGGCAGCGGCGATTTTCGGGCTTCGTCCGGCGATCGTACGCGTTATCGGCGGAACGATCGCCGTCGTACCGGACCTGCAGGGCTTCGTACGTCTTCTCGAACGCTACCTGGCTTTCGTCCTGCCGATCGGCGCGCTGGCGGTGATCGCTGCCTGGCTGATCGGACGCACGATCACGCGACGCGCCGTCGCGCCGCTGCAAGCGGTCGCATCCGCGCTGCGGCGCATCGCGGCCGGTGACTTCGCGCCCGAGCCGTTACCCTCACCTGAGAACAGCTTGCGCGAGCTTACCGCGGCTTACAACGACGTCGCACACCGTTTGACGGCCGCGACCGCCGAGCGCGAGCGCAGCGAGTTGCAAATGCGCCAGTTCGTTGCCGATGCCGGTCACGAATTACGCACGCCGCTGACGATCGTCATGGGCTATCTCGAGATTCTCAAACAAGGCGTCGTCGGCGATGCCGCGGGCATCGCGCACGTCTACGACACGATGCTAGCCGAGAGCCGTCGAATGCGCGCCGCGATCGAGAAGCTGATACTGCTGGCACGGCTCGAAAGACCGGCGGCGCGATTGGAGCGCCTCGACCTCGCAAGCGTCGTGGCACGCGCGGCCGATGAACTCCAGCCGCTTGCTGGAGGCGGCCGCATCGTGCTGACGGCGCCCACGTCGCCATGCAGCGTCGAGGCCGACGCAGGCGAGCTCTACGAAGCGATCAAGAACGTCATCGAGAACGGCGTCCGCTATGCGCCGGACTCGCCGATCCGCGTGGACCTGTCGTGCGTTGCAGAGGGCGCCACGCTGACCGTAAGCGATAGCGGGCCCGGCATGGAGGCACAAGACGTCGAGCATGCATTCGATCGTTTCTATCGCGGCGGCGATCGGCGTGGCGAAGGTTCGGGGCTCGGTCTGGCTATCGCCAAGCGCGCGCTCGAGCGGATCGGCGGCACCGTCGCGCTCGAGAGTGCCCCCGACGCGGGTACGACGGTAACCATCTCGCTTCCGCGCGGGTCGAGACCGGCATGAGCGTCAAGGTATACGGGATCAACCACATCGCGATCGAGGTCAACGACATTGAGAAGGCGGTCGCATTCTATCGCGACGTTTTCGATCTAGAGAAGCTCGACGAAGGTGAAGGCGACGCATTCTTCAAGATCGGCGAGCATCAGTTTCTGGCAATGTTCGAAGTTGAAAAGGCGCAGCCAAGCCGTACGCGGCACTTCGGCTTGATCGTCCGGGACGAAACGCAGATCGCCGAGATTCGCGAAAAGTTGACGAACAAGTACGGCATCAAGCTGATCCGGCCGTTCCGTTGCGATTTCATCGACCCGTTCGGCAATCGAGTTCAGGTCGTAGACTTGCACGATGAGTCTCTCGTTTGGCTCCTGCCCTACCAAGAGGTTCAGAAAACCGGGATCGTTTTTAAGTCTGCCTGAGGCGCTCCGGGCGGAAGCCGAGACCGACGAGCCGCCCGGGAATGCGCGGCAAGAATGGCAGCCACCGCAGCAGTCCGGGGAGCCGGTGCAAGAACGGCGCGCGCCCGTTCGTGAGGACGCGGCCGATGATCTTACTCTGGATGAAGAGCTGCAGCGCTTGCGTGAGCCTGGCGGCCGATTCTCGGCGCTGCTGAACCGCACGGAGGTCGCGGACGGTGACGCCGCCGCGCGAGAGCTTGAGTGCAAGCAGGTTCGCGGCCGCAACCGCATCCTGAATCGCGAGATTGATGCCGACGCCGCCGATCGGGGACATCGCGTGCGCGGCATCGCCGATGCAGAGCAGCCCCGGCCGATACCATTGCCGCAGACGATTCACGCGCACCGTCAGCAGCTTGACGTCGTCCCAGCTTGCGAGCTCGCCGACGCGATCGGCCAGGAACGGCACGATTGCGCTGACTCGATCGCGAAACTCTTCCAAGCCCCGCCGGCGCAGCTCGTCGAGCGTCCCCTTCGGAATGACGTAGGCGCATTGCCAGTAGGCGCCACGGTCGATCAGCGCCATGATGCGGCCATCCCGAATATAGCCGAACGTCTCGTGTGGATCGCTTGGGTGTTTGCTTAGCCGTAGCCAAAGAACGTCCATCGGCGCGCCGAGCTCGACGACGTCGAGGCCCGCTTGCGGCCGGAGCATCGATTCGCGGCCATCGGCGGCGATCGTAAGTTCGGAACGTACGGTCAACGGTCCGGCCGGTGTCTGCGCGCGCACGCCCGCAACTCTTCCGTTCTCCCAAATCAGCTCTTGCGCGTGTGCTTGCATGCGCAGGTCGAACTCTGGAAAGCGCTTCGCTTCTTGCGCTAAGAAATTGAGAAAGTCCCACTGCGGCATGAACGCGAGGAATTTGCAGCGAGTGGGAAGCTTGGTAAAGTCGGCCACGGTGATCTGCGTATCGCCGAGATTTCCCGTCAGCGTCGTAACTTCTTGATGCGGACGCGCCAGGAACGATTCCAGCACGCCGAGTTCGTTCATCACCTCGAGTGTCGACGGGTGGATCGTGTCGCCCCGAAAATCGCGCAGAAAGTCGGCGTGCTTCTCGAGCAAGACGGTTGAAACGCCGGCACGCGCAAAGAGCATCGCGGCCATCATTCCGGCCGGACCTCCGCCGACCACGCAACAGCCGGCGCGAATATCGCTCACTGGAGCGTTCTAGCGTAAAAGCGGTAGCGAGCGAATTCGGCTTCGCGCTGGTTGACGCGAGCTTCGCACGCGATACCGATCTCTTCGATGAAGTTTTCGAGCGAGCGCTCCGCCACGTGCGGCGTCAGCGTCGCGTCGAGCAGTTTGCCGAGGAAATGCATCGGCAACTCGTAGTGGCCGTTGAGATGAAGCGTGGACTCGCCCAGGCCCGCGGGCCGCAGACTCATCGTTCCCTTGAATCCTGGAAACGCTTCCGGCAGGCTCGCGGCGTTAAAGCTGATTCCGAAGGCTCGGCGTTCCTCGGGCTCCCTCTCTACGCTTAGGCGTATCGGCACGGCTACATAACCGACGTCGGGAAGACGCAGGTCGCCCAGTGCGATGTGCAGCGCGAACCCTCGCCAGGGCCCCTCCTGGCCGGCGATCGCCTTTAGCAGGTCGCTCAACGCTTCGGTCGCGGGGTCCGCCGGAACCCGCAGGGTGCGCTCGAGCCGTACGTCCGGCACGTCAAAGCCTCCTTCGAGCGCCTACCCTTCGCCGTGGCCGCAAGGACCGCCCCGTAAGGCGAACGCTTAACCCCGCCACTTTGGGGAAATGTGAAGACCGTGATGCAGATCATCGCTCGCTATCCGATTGCCGCTACGGTCCTGCTGTTGAGCTTTTCGAACCTCTTCATGACGATCGCTTGGTACGGCCACCTCAAGAACACCAAGAGCCCGCTCGTAATCGCCATCCTGGTGAGTTGGGCGATCGCCTTGCTGGAGTATTGTTTTCAGGTTCCCGCAAACCGAATCGGATACGGCGTGCTGAATCTCATGCAGCTAAAAATACTGCAAGAAGTCATCACGCTGGTCGTCTTCACGATCTTCGCGTTCGTCGTCTTCGGGCAGCAGCTCAAATGGAACTACGGCGTCAGCTATCTATTGATCGTCGGCGCCGTATACTTTGCGTTCCGCAGCTAGAGCGAGGTCAACGACTCAAGGGCAATACTTGTTCGTCACCTTCAGGAAGAAATAGCCGACGCGAACGCCGCGCGCATTGTAACCGTTAAATTCGACGTCGGCGGCACTGCAGTGCGCGCCGGAGGTAATTCGCCACTCCGTTTGGCTGCCGCCTTCGCGTTGCACCTTATAGCAAACTTGGCCGCTGAAACACGACCTGATATTGCCCAGGTTGGAACTGACGACGCCGGGTCCGCTGACGGTCACGACGATGCCTCGTTTCGAGTGCTTCGTTAATCGTATAGGACACGGCGTGACGGTGACGCCACTCGCTCCACCGCAGTCTTTGTCGGGCGTGACCGTCGCAAGAAGATGCGCGCGAGGCGCCTGCGGCACGGTGGAACCCGCTTGAGATACCGATGCGCCAGACGTGCATGCGCCCAAAACGAAAAGACTCGCGACCGCCGCCGCTGCGCAAAACCTTCGAAACATCGTAAGCTCCTTCACTCCTAGGCCTTGGATGGCCACGGCCGCGGTCGGGCCTGCAAATCAGCAGCGGTTGACTATGCTTTAACCCAAGATCGGCAAGAACTCGTAAAGGGCCGAGCCTGGCTTCGCCGGGTCGCGAGGAGGCAGGTACGCCTATCTCCAATCTTAGGCATACCTAAATGAGCCATCTGCTCCTTCGGCTTGTCACCGCCGCCGGCTTGGTGTCGCTTTTGCTCGTCGTCACGCCCGCTCAGGCTCGTGCTGACGCTGATGAGGCGCCATCGAGCAACTCTACGGGCCTCGGAATGCAGCCGATTCGCGGGGCGATCCCGCTCGCGACGCCGGCTCCCGGCGAGTCGAGCGTTGTTCGGCGCCCCGACGGAGCGTATCGAGCCATTCCCTCGGGGCACGGGCGAACGAAGGTCTTTCACATCGTCGAGCGCCCGGCGCCGTGGACGCTCAAGCCCGGACTCACCGTCATGGCAAACACCTACAACGGCGTCGTTCCCGGACCGGCGCTCGTCGTGCGGCAAGGCGACACGCTGGTGCTCGACTACACCAACGGCGGCTCGACCCCCGATTCAATCCACCTCCACGGCGTGCACGACATCCCGGTGGCGATGGACGGCGTCGGCGGCATCTCGCAGCCGCTCGTGCCACCGGGTGGACGTTTCGTCTACCATTTCGTCGCCGATCAGCCCGGCACGTTCATCTATCACACGCATGACGACGAGGCGATGCTCGATTCCGGTCTTTACGGCGCGATCATCGTCGAACCGTCAGCTCCGCGACCGGTCGAACGCGGACTCGCACACGATTTTCTCGAGATGATCTCGTCGTGGCAGATCCAGAGCGGCACCGAGAACCATTTCACGCTCAACGGCAAAGAGTATCCCGCGACGCGCGCGCTCGACGTGCGAAAAGGAGAGCGCTTTCGAATTCGCTGGATCAACATCTCCGCCGAAGAGTTCCACACCATGCACACGCATGGACATTATCAGCAAATCGTCGCACGCGACGCCGAGCCGGTCGACTACAAGGACATCGAAGACACGGTCCTCGTCGCGCCCGGGCAGCGCGTCGACGTCGTCGTCGACGCAAACGCTCGCCCCGGAACCTGGCTGATTCACTGTCACGTGCTCGACCATATCGAAGACGCAAGCGGCATGCCGGCCGGACTCATCACCGCGATTCATTACCTCGGCACGCCGAACACGCTGGTCGCGATGTACCATGCCATGACGCCTGCCTCGGCTCCGGGCCCGCAAGGGTTGAGCTTCTGGACGACGGTGTTGCTCGGCGCGATCGCCGGCTTCACGATCTTTCTCGGCTTGCCGATCGCGCGCGCGCGCCGGCTTTCACCTCAAACGGTGGCGTTGCTCAACGCACTGGCGATCGGGATTCTGCTCTACCTCGTCATCGAGATCGCTCAGAACGCGATAGGCCCAATCTCGCAGGCGCTCAATGCCTGGCATGCGGGTGCCGGAGCGTTCCCGCTCGCGCTCGTCGCCGTCTTCATCGCCGGTCTTCTGATCGGATTGGTCGGCCTGGGGAGTGCCGCGACGCACCTCACGCGTCGGGCCGCGGCGCACGCCGAGAATCCAATCGTGCTGGCGGCGCTGATCGCGATCGGCATCGGTGCGCACAACTTCGGTGAGGGGCTTGCAATCGGCGCGTCAGCGGCGGCAGGAGCGACGGCGGTTGCGCTGGCGCTGATCGTCGGGTTCGGCTTGCACAACGCGACCGAGGGCTTCGGCGTCGCGGCACCGCTGGTTGGGCGCGTCGTTCCGACCTGGGCCCAGATTGGTCTCGCCGGACTCATCGCGGGCGGCCCGACCTTCCTCGGCACGATCATCGGCTATAGTTTTTACTCACCGACACTCTCGGTTTTCTTTCTCGCGATTGCAGTTGGCGCGTTGGTCTTCGTGATCGGCGAGCTTTGGAGCGTACTGCGGCGCACCGGCCTCACCGGATTCGTCACCGCCACGATGTGCGCAGGCTTTCTGATCGCACTTGCCACGGAGCTCTTTCTCGACATGAACGGAGGTTGATGTCGATCGGCAAGTTTGCGGAAGCCAAGCAGTGATTAGCCTTACGGCGTGATGCTGTAGAGGGTTCCCCAGCCGCTATCGACGCCGCCGCCTTGGGCAGCTCCAAAGAGCCGGCTGTTGAGCTCAGTCAGGCGAGCGAACGGGTAGGCGCCATCGGTGCCACCGTGATCTTGCGCCTGGAACGCGTGCAGAACGCTTTCTTTACCTGACGTTCCGACCTTAAAAAGCGTACCCCAGTTCGGCGCACCGCCTTGATAGGTCGTGCCGTAGAGCTCCCCTTTGAAATCAATTAGCGAGGCGTAAGGATACGCGCCGTCTTTCCCGGCTTTAAATGAGTAGAGCACGTGCTCCTGACCCGACGTCGTCGCGTCGAAGACGGTTCCGAATCCCGCAGTACCGCCTTCTTTCGTCGTTCCGTAGAACTTGCCGTTGAGGTACTTTAACGCGTCGAAAGGATATGCGCCGTCGTTGCCGGCCTTGAAACTATAGAGCACGTGTTCCGCGCCGGTTGCGCTCATGTCGAAGATCGTGCCCCAGCCGGCGCTTCCGCCCTCCATCGTCGTACCGTAAAGTTTTCCGTTCACGGCAATCACGTCACCGTAAGGATACGCGCCGTCTTTGCCGGCTTTAAAACTATAGATGACGTGGGCCGGACCGGATGTCGAGCAGTCGAATACCGTTCCCCAACCGGTCGCGCCGCCTTCGACGGTCGTGCCATAAAGCTTCCCTTTGAAATCCAGCAGACCGGCATATGGCGCGGCCCCGTCATGTCTGGCTTTAAAATTGTAGATAACGCGTTCCTGACCCGACGTGGTTACTTCAAAGATCGTGCCCCAGCCGGCTGCGCCACCCTCCGGCGTTGTGCCAAAAAGCTTGCCGCCGACGTTGGTCAACCCGGCACATGGATATGCGCCATCCTTGCCGCCTTTAAAACTGTAGAGAACGTGCTCTATTCCGGTCGCGGTAACGTCGAAGACCGCGCCGAAACCGGTTTGACCGCCGGCCTCGGCCGTACCATAAAGCTTACCGTTGAGCGCGATGAGTGGGCCGTACGGCGAAGCGCCGTCCGGTTGCGCTTTGAATTTGTAGACCGACTTATAACCAACGCCGGTCAACGGTTCGCTTTCGGCGTTTGCCGTTGGAGACAAGGGTGTCTCGCCGCATAGCCACGCGCTTGCCGGCCGGATCGCCGAAGCGTTGTTAAGCGATGTGCTGGGAATCGGTGATTGGCCGACGTGCGCACAGGCTGAGAGCAAGAGGGCGCACGCAAGGGCAGCTACGATACGCATGATGGTCGGAAGATACCATCATGCGGTCGCGCATTCCCTTGCCGTGCTTAGTTACCTCGTTCGCACTTGTTGGTCACAAGCTTACCTTTAGACACTTGAAGGACGCCGTTCATTTCGAGGAAGGTCTGTTTTTCGAAGACCGCGCCAACATCGGCGAGCTGGCCACCGTATTTTGACTTGGCAGCTACCTGGTAGCACGAGCCCAAGTTCGACCAGCCGATTATCACGTTCAACCATAGCGTGACTGTGTACGGCTTCTTTGGGACCAAATGTATGCTGACGAGCGGGTCACCTTTAGGGAGAGTCGGATAGAATCCGGGAAAACTGTTAAACGCGAGTTGCAAATTGAAGATCGGCGGTTCCGAGCCCTTCGGCGGCCAGCTCGGCCCGCTGTACTCCTTTGTGCTGCTCGTCAAAGCGACCGTATATGGTGCGCTGCCGTAGGTTTGCGGGTACTGCAGCGCGCCGCCCCAATCGCCAAACGAGGGAACGCATAACGATCCACCCCCCTTCTTCATCGCCTCCTTGGCGACGGTTGCGTATTCCTTAGTGCTTTTCTGGTCTTTGCATTTCGGAGGCGCCGCGGCCTTAAAGCCGGTTGCCAAACCCGAAAGCGCGTTCGGCGCTATGGAAATAGATTGGGGTGGAACGAGCGTCCCGCGATCGGCGCAGCCGGCCAGCAACACGATCGCGACTACGGCAGCTGGCAATCTCCGACGCGGCGAGACCGAGAAACCTAAGCGTAGCATCCGTACCTCCTTGATAGGTGAACCCCGCCCGAGTGAAGCGGGCTTTCAGGAATCGTACGTCCCGGGCGCGGCGTGCGGTATGGGGGGCGACCCTACCTTATGGAAGGCTCGGCCAGGTGCTTTTGCTGGAGGGCGTTGAGAGAGTTCTAGGAGAGGGTGGGATTTGAACCCACGGAACGTTCATCACGTTCAGCGGTTTTCAAGACCGCCGCATTCAACCACTCTGCCACCTCTCCAAGTGCCCGCTAACGTCGATTCTATATGCGGTTTCCGCAAATGGGCTTGCTAACGGAGAACGTCTAGCAGAGCCATTTGCTAACATTTGCTAACGTAAACTTAGGCCCTCTCCGGAACCAGGAGCGAACGAGCGAGCTCGTTGACCGCCCGCCGCCCGAGGCCTTCGATCGAACGGGCATAGACGGAGAGCGTCACGACCGGTGAGCTGTGACCCATGAGCGTCTGCACCTCCTTGATCGAGACACCATCCGCCAGCGTGATCGACGCAAATGCGTGACGCAGATCGTGGAACCGAAAGCCTCGCATGCCAACCGACCGGGCCAGCTTTGCGAACTGCATCGAGAATGTGTCGGGAGGCCACGGCTGACCGTCGGGGTTCGGGAAAACGAGGTCATTGTCGGTATACGCCCCGCCGACTAGAGTTTTCTCTGCTTCCTGTCGCGCCTTGTGCGCGCGTAAGAGCGTGACGCATTCAGGTGCGAGCGGGATGACGCGCCTCGACGTCTTCGATTTTGGTCCTTTGAACCGAATCCGTTGATTCGCAGCCCTTGAGTGTTCCAATGACTCGGCAACGAACAGGGAACCTTTGTCGAGGTCAACGAGCGGCCAGCGCACCGCGAGCAGCTCGCCTCGACGTAGACCGGTAACCGCCGCGATGGCGATGGGAGTCTCGAGTCGCGTATTTTTCGCTGCTTCGATCAAGAAGCGAATCTGCTCCCGATTGACCGGCGTCGGCTCGCGTTTTTCAACGGCTGGAGCCTTTACTCGACCGGCCACGTTCTCGCTTAGGATCCGTTCCTCACGCACGCCATATTGAAGCGCGGTATGGAGTGCCCGGTGCAGATGCAGACACGTTTGATTGGAGAGACCCTTATCACGGGCCGCCCGGTAAACTTTACGAAGGTGCTCTGGGGCCAGCTTGGCCAGACTGACGGTGCCGACGACTGGAACCACGTGAAGCTGAACGATCGATGCATATCGCTCCGCCGTTCTAGGCGCCAATCGGTCGCGGGTCGCATCGAGCCATGAATTAAGAAACTGTTCGACGCTCAACGACGTCGCTCGCTCGCGGAGCAGTCCTCTGTCGAGCTTTGATAGGATTTCGCGCTTCCTGGCGTCCGCGTCGGCTTTCGACATTTTACCGATACGCACGCTGCGCAGGTTGCGCTTCTCGCCATTCGACAACGGCGCATCATACAGCAAGTACCAGATCTTCGACTTGCCGCGTTGATATAGATGACCTTCCACGTTATTTTTCGCCTCCTGGAAGGTGGTTGAAGGCGGCGGTCGAGGCTGCTTCCTTCGGCGTCGCTCCGAATACCTTCCGAAGCGCGGTCTTAGAGATTCGCGTCCGGCGCTTCCCGAAATTTACCGCCGGCAGCAAGCCGAGTCGTACAGCCTCATAGGCCGCATTTCGCGGGATCCGAAGTAGGGATGCAGCCTCCCTAACCGTTAGCGAATCGGGAGCACTTTCCCAGTCTAGCTCTTTGTCTTGATT
>JBAUMX010000019.1:0-6303 GCA_049578945.1 Candidatus Cybelea sp.
CGGTTGACCGGCGGCATTGTTCATCGAATAAAGACGATACTACTTGCAGGAGACCAAGGCCATGGCCCAGCCAGCGGCCGTGCGTGTCCTGACCAGATATCCGTCCGCAGTCCGATCGTAAACCTGATAGCCCGCTCTGAGTGCGTCGGCTAGCGATTTGAAGACGATAAGACCTGCCATCTGCGGAGCCTCCTTTCCCTTTGTATTTACGCTCTCTATACATTATAACGGCTGCAGTAGCAAGGCCGTGAACCCGTTTTCAGAGATTTTCCTAAGAATTTGTTGAAAATGGCGCGAGAAATGGCGATGCTCGACCCAAATGGCGGCGTACATGAGACCACGGTTATCGAACGACGAGAGCTCGCGACGGGCGTTCTCTTGTTGTCGCTCGACGCGCCGAAGCTCGCGAATGCAACGCGACCCGGCCAATACGTGATGGCGATTCCGCCGACCGGAGAAGCGGCTGCAACGGCGCTCGCCATCTACGAAGCAGAAGGCAAGCGCGCGAGCCTTCTCTTCTTTATAACCGGCAAGCGTACGCGCGAGCTTGCGGAGCTGCGCTGCGGCGATCGCCTCGACGTGGTCGGACCGCTCGGCAACGGCTTCGATTGTTCGGATGGTGCGCGCGACGTTGCAATCGTCGCGGGCGGCGTCGGAATTGCGTCGGTGCTTCTCTGCGCGCAAACGCTGCTGCGCGCCGGAGCGCGGGTGCGTCTCTTTTACGGCGCGCGAACCGCGGAGCTGCTCGTCGAATCGCAACGCTTTGCCGATGCGGGATGCGAACTGATCGTGACGACCGATGACGGCACGCGCGGCGAGCCCGGATTCGTTACCGACGCGCTGGCGCGCGCGCGTAAACCCGAGGTGATCTACGCCTGTGGTCCGTCACCGATGTTGCGCGGCGTCGCGCGCGTCGCCGCGCAGTTCGGCGTGCGCGCGCAGCTTGCGCTCGAAGAAACGTTTGGATGCGGAATCGGCGGTTGCTGGGGATGCGTCGTTCCACTCGCGCGCACCAGCGCACAGGCGCCGAGCTTTCCGCCGCCCGAGGCCGGCGGAAGCGACGTGGTTTACGCGCGCATCTGTCGAGAAGGCCCGGTCTTTTGGGCCGACGAGCTGCGATGGTGAGCGTACGCCCGAGCCTCGCGACCAAGCTGGGAAAGCTCGAGCTCGCCTATCCCACGCTCATGGGCAGCGGCTGTTACGGCACCGGCGAAGAGTTTGCGCCGTTTGCCGATCTGGCAAAGATCGGCGCGATCGTGCTGAAAAGCCTCACGCGCCTGCCGCGGCTGGGCAACCCCACGCCGCGCATCGTTCACACCCCGTCGGGGATGCTCAATGCGATCGGTTTGCAGAATCCCGGCATCGATTGGTTTCTGGCGCGCGAGCTTCACAAGTATGCCGATCGTCCGTGCAAGCTGGTCGGCAGCGTCGCGGGGTTCTCGGTGGACGATTACGCCTACGTCTGCGAGCGCCTAGCGGCGCGCGACGAAATCGCTGCGATCGAGCTCAACGTCTCGTGCCCGAACGTCGCGAGCGAAGGCGAGACGTTCGGCTGCGACCCCGGCCTCACCGGCGCAGTCGTGCGGGCGGCCCGCTCGACCACCGGCAAGACGCTGATCGTGAAGCTCTCGCCGAACGTTACCGATATCTGCAGCGTGGCGCGCGAGGCGGAGCGCGCCGGTGCCGACGCCTTGGCCGTCATCAACACTCTTCGCGGCATGGCGGTGGACGTCGAGAGCTGGCGCCCCCGCCTGGGCAACGTGAGCGGCGGCCTCTCCGGGCCTGCGATCCGTCCGGTCGCGGTACTGGCCGTCTATGAGGTCGCGCAGGCGGTGAAGATTCCGATCGTCGGGCAGGGCGGGATCGAGACGCTCACCGACGCGCTCGAGTTCTTTCTGGCCGGGGCGGCCGCGGTCTCGATCGGAACGGCGAACTTCACCGATCCGCGCGTCCCCGAACGAATCGCGGCCGAGCTGGAGGGCTATCTCACGCGGCATGGCCTGCCGGGCGTCGACGCGCTGATCGGAAAAGCAAACGTCGGGTTTACGACACCGCATCAATATGAAGGAGACGAAGGTTGAGAGACTCGAGATGCCACAGCTCATAGTCGCCCTCGATGTGCCGAGCGCCCAGCGCGCAGAGGAGCTCGTCGATCGGCTTTACGAGCTCGACGTAATCGTCAAAATCGGTTTGGAAGCGCTCTGCGGATATCCCCAGCGGATTCTCTCGTACTGCGAGGCGCGCGACGTCCGCATGTTCGTCGACGCGAAACTGCACGATATTCCGCGCACAGTCGGCGCGGCGATGGCACAGCTCGTGCGCCCCAACGTGCATCTCGTCAACGTGCACGCGATCGGCGGTCTCGAAATGATGCGCGTCGCGGTCGAGGCTGCGAACGAACGCGCGGCCGAGCTGGGCATCGAGCCGCCCCGCGTCCTTGCCGTAACGCTGTTGACGAGCATCGCGCCCGAAGATCTCAACGAGCTTGGGTTCCAAGGCGGCCCGGGCGAGAACGCGATACGTCTCGCTGCGCTGGCGCGCGACGCGGGTTGCGCCGGTGTCGTCTGCAGCGCGCACGAGGTTCGCGATCTCAAGCGTTTCTTCGGCGACGATTTTCTCACGTTGACGCCGGGCATTCGTCCGGCCGGCAGCGCGCATGCCGACCAGAAGCGCGTGACGACCCCGGCCGAGGCGGTTGCGGCCGGTTCCGATTACATCGTCGTCGGGCGCCCGATCGTCGAAGCCGACGACCCGGTCGCGGCTACCAAAGCGATTCTCGAGGAGATGGCGGTTCGCGCGTGAGCGTCACCGGACTCGACCTGCGAAAGGCGCTCGCGCAGCGCGGCGCGCTGCTCGAGGGGCACTTCCGGCTGAGCTCGGGACGTCACAGCGATCGGTTCGTGCAGAAGTTCCGCATTCTCGAGGATCCCGTGCTGCTCGAATCGGTGGCACGCGCGATCGCCGAGCGATTTCGTTCGCTCGAGCCGACGGTCGTCGTCGGCTCCGCGGTCGGCGGCATCCTGCTCGCCTACGAAGTCGCGCGTCAGCTCGGTACCAAATCGATCTTCGTGGAGAAGGAGAACGGCGTCCCCTCGTTGCGGCGTGGCTTCACGCTCTCACCAGACGATCGAGCGCTGCTCGTCGAAGACGTTCTGACAACCGGGCTTTCGATGCGTGAAACAATCGGCGTCGTTCGCAAAGCCGGCGCACAGATCGTGGGTCTGGGCGTTATCGTGGCGAGAGGCGACGTCAGCCAAAGTTTGTCGAACGGCGAAGGGTTGGTGCAGGTTCTGCTCGATCTGCCGCTGCGCTCGTACGACGAGTCGGAGTGCCCGCAGTGCCGCGCGGGCGAACCGATCTCCGATCCGGGCTCGCGCCGTTCGTGACGATCGAGGTCCGGCGCGCCGAGCGACGCGGTGCGCGAGCGGCCGCCGATCGCGCCTTCGTAACAGATCTTGGGCGGCGCTGCGTGATGTCGAGCGTCGGCTCGCTGCGTCCCGCGCCCAGCGCCAACGCACGCGAAGCCTTCGATCGCCTCTGCGAGGTCGTCGATAGTCAATCGCACGTGACGCTCATCGCCTCGCGCAACGGCGAATCGGTCGGGTTCCTGCTCATGCTCGACAACCTCCCCGACGAGGTGACGCTGCTCCCGCAAGCCTTCGTTGCATACATGGCGGTCGAACCGAGCGTCAGGAAGGCGGGGGTCGGCGCGGCGCTGCTGGCGGCCGCCGAAGATGAGGCAAGACGGCGGGGTTTACCGTATATGGCTCTGATGGTCACCGAGGAGAATGCGCCGGCGCTGCGGCTCTACGAGCGCGGCGGCTATCGCACGGAACGGAGGCTCCTATGCAAACCACTCTAGGAGTAGACGTATGGCGTCGCGTCGCGTGGATCGCAGGCGCTATCGTGCTCCTAATCGTCGCCGTTTTGATCATCCGGCGCATCCCAAAGACGATCGCAATCTTCGTGATCGCCGCCTTCATCGCGTTCGGCGTGCAGCCGGTCTCGCGCCGTTTGGAGCGTTATATGCCAAAGCCGCTGGCAATCTCGCTCGTCTTTCTCGCGCTCTTCATCGTCGTCGCGCTCTTCTTCGTGATCGTCGTACCGCTGACGATCAATCAAACGCAGCTCCTGGCGGCGAATATTCCAACCTACGCGACGCTCACGCAGAACTGGCTGCAAACGATCGAGAACTCGCTCGCCCAGCACTTTCCGACGCTGCATCTTCCCACTGCTGGGTTCAACGTCGGCAAGATCACGGGCGCGCAGCTCTCGGCCTGGGTTAGCCTGGCAGCCGCTTCGTTCGGAGCGATCGCCGTCAACACCGCGACCGGTTTCTTCATCGCCTTCTCGGCGATTATTCTCTCGTTCTTCTTCCTGCTCAACGATTCGCAGATTGCCGAGGGCTTCGCCTCGATGTTTCCGCCAAGCCGGCGCGAGACGGCGCGCAACCTGAGCGCCGAGGTCACCGAGCTTTTCGGGCATTACATTTCGGGCCAGGTGCTCGTCTGCGCGATCACCGGCACGGTGATCGCGATCGCTTCGGCGATCATCGGTTTCAAGTTATCGCTGATCGTCGGCATCGTCTCCGGCGTCGCCTACGCCATCCCGATCGTCGGGATGCTGATCGCTCAGATCATCGCGATCCCGATGTCCGCGCCGCAGGGGCTGTGGATGGTCATCTGGGTGCAGATCATCATCTTCGGAATGGCGCGCATTAGCGACAACGTGCTCGTTCCTAAGATCATGGGTAAATCGGTCGGCGTTTCGCCGATCGGCTCGATGTTCGCGGTCTTCGCGGGCGGCGAGCTATTTGGCGTTCCCGGCTTGATCCTCGGCATTCCGGTCGCGGCCTTGATCAAGATCCTCTGGCGCTATTTCATGGCGCCATGGATCGCCGCGCGGCAAGCGAAGGGTTGACGATGCGATATTGGGCGCTCGTTTTTCTCGTGGCGCTTCCCATCGCCGCCTGTTCTTCCGGCGGCGGCGGTACGTCCTCGCTTCCGATTCTGCCGCCGCCGACGAAAGGGCCGCCGCAGACCGGACCGGAGGGAAAATATCTCAAACACGTCGTCGTCATCGTTCAAGAGAATCGCACGTTCAACGACATCTTTGCGGGTTTTAAAGGTGCCGATACGACGATGTACGGCCACACGCATAACGGCACCAAGGTACGCTTGCGGGCCATCACGTTTAAAGGATCCGACGTCCTTCACAATTGGGGCAACGCGATGGCCGATTGGAACGGCGGCCGGATGAACGGGTTCGACAAAAGCCTCTACACCAACGGAAAGCCGGCCGGAACGTACACCTATGCATACCTCGCGCATTCGCAGGTCGCTCCGTATTGGACGATGGCGCGCCAGTACGCGCTGGCCGACCATATGTTTCCGACGATGTTCGGACCGACGTTCACCGCCCACATCGATTTGATCGCGAGCACCACCAACCTTACCGCCGACGCGGCCGAAGTGGACGGCCCGACGGGTCAGCCTTGGGGCTGCGATGCGCCTGCGAACACAACGACGTATCTTTTGAATCCGCAGCGCGTCGAGACCGGCGACGGTCCATTTCCGTGCTTTACGCAGTACGACACGATGGCCGACACGCTCGATGGCGCAAATGTGAGCTGGAAGTATTACGCCCCTGCGGTCAAATACGCCGGAGGGCGGCTCTGGTCGCCGTTTGCGGCGATTCGCAACGTTCGCTACGGGCCCGACTGGAAGCGGAACATCATCTCGCCGCAGACGACCGTGCTCAAGGACGCCGCAGATGGAAAGCTCGCGCAAGTCTCGTGGGTGATACCGGATGCGGCCGATTCCGATCACGCCGGCTCGCAAAGCGATAAGGGGCCGTCCTGGGTCGCGGGCGTCGTCAATGCGATCGGCGAGAGCCAGTATTGGAAAGACACGGCCATCGTGGTCCTCTGGGACGACTGGGGCGGATGGTACGACAACCTGCCGCCGCCGCAACTCGATTTTGTCGGCCTGGGCATCCGCGTCCCGTGCATCATCATCTCGCCATACGCAAAAGCCGGCTACGTTTCGCACACGCAGTACGAGTTCGGCAGCGTTCTGAAGTTTATCGAGGAAACGTTTGCGCTGCCGTCGCTGGGACCGGCCTCGCGCGGGTACACCGACACGCGCGCCCACAGCCTGGCCGACAGCTTCGACTTCAAGCAGAAACCGCGGGCGTTCAAACCGATCCCCGCGCCCTATCCGCCCGCGTACTTTCTTTCCCAGCCGCCCTCCGATCAACCGCCCGACTCGGAATAACCAGCGCCCCTAGCGCGGCGCTGCGACG
>JBAUMX010000020.1:0-2367 GCA_049578945.1 Candidatus Cybelea sp.
CGGTGCAGCCGGTTTTCGAAGATTATGACGGGCTCGGATTCCGCGTGCCGCTGATCGTCATCTCGCCGTACGCGAAGAAAGGCCGGGTCACGCACGTCCAGTACGAAACCGCAAGCGTACTGCGCTACATCGAAGACAACTTTGGGCTCGGACGGCTTGCGGCCAGCGACACGCGAGCCAACGATCCGGCCAACGATGCCGATGTCTTCGATTACAGTCAACCTCCGCGCAAGTTCAAGGAGATTGCCGGCAGCAAGCCCGCAGCGTACTGGAAACGATTGGAGCAGACTTTGCCGCCGCGCACGGCAAACATCATCGGTGATGATTAAACCGCTTTACGCGATCACCACAATCTGCGCGCTCGCCGCGTGTGGAGGCTCCGCAGCATCACCTGCGTCGCAAGGTGTCATCCTGAGCGCAGCGACCGCCGGGAGCGGAGTCGAAGGACGCAGCAGCACGCCCATCAAGCACGTGGTCTTTATCATGCAGGAGAACCGGAGCTTCAACAATCTCTTCATGGGTTATCCCGGCGCGACAACTGCCTCGTACGGTTACGATTCGCGCGGGCGCAAGGTCGAGCTCCACGCGGAGAACCTCTCGACCGGCTGGGACCTCAACCATTCGGCGGCCGCATTCTTCGCGGACTGCGACGGAGACGGAAAGCTGCCGGGCACGCATTGCAAAATGGACGGCTGGAATAAGAAGCGCGAGTCGAACGACCCGCCCAACGCCGCTTACGCCTACGTGCCGCGCAAACAAATCGAACCGTATTGGACGATGGCGCAGCAATACGTGCTCGCCGATCGCATGTTTACGTCGAACCTCGATGCGAGCTTCGTCTCGCATCAATACGCGGTCGCGGCATACGCAAGCAGCTCGGTCGACGGGCCGTATGCCGACTGGGGCTGCGAGGGTGGGAAAAGCGATACGATCCAAACCTTGACGCAGCGGCGCACCGAGGGGAAGCCGATCGTCGTCTGCTTCGACAATCCAACGATCGCCGACGAGGCCGACGCGGCGGGTGTGAGCTGGCGCTTCTACGCGAGCGGCGTCGACGACGATGGCGGCATCTGGTCGTCGTACCAAGCTGACCGAAAAATTTTCGAAGGACCGGATTGGAGCGCCGACGTGATCAGCCCGGCGCCGAGCTTCCTTACCGACGTCGGCCGCGGAAAACTCGCCGCGATCACCTGGATCACGCCGCCGAGCTGGGATAGCTCCGATCATGCCGGGCTCTTCGGCGACAAAGGGCCGGCCTGGGTGACCTCGCTCGTCAACGCAATCGGCGAAAGCAAGTTTTGGAATTCGACGGCGATCTTCGTGATGTGGGACGATTGGGGAGGCTGGTTCGACCCGGTGCCGCCGGTCTACGAAGATTACGACGGGCTCGGCTTTCGCGTGCCGCTGATCGCGATCTCGCCATACGCGCGCAATGGTCGCGTCACGCACGTGCGGTACGAAACCGCAAGCGTGCTGCGCTTTATCGAAGACAACTTCAAGCTTGGACAGCTCGCGGCCAGCGACGCGCGAGCGAACGATCCCGCAAACGATCTCGACGCGTTCGATTTTAGTCAGTCGCCGCGCAAGTTCAGCAAGATTGCGGGCGGCAAAGATGCGTCGTACTGGCTGCGCGCGCAGCAAACGCCGCGCGCTCAATATTGGCCATCCGCAGAGTTCGGCGACTAAAAAGAAAAGAGGCTCGGCAACTGCCGGGCCTCTTTCGTTAACGGAGCTTCTAGTCGAGAAGCGCTGTTACTGGACGATGATCCCGATGTCAACCGGGCCGACGCACGAAGAGCTGCTGTTGCAGGCCTGGAGGGCGGCAATGTATCCGACTTTACCCTTCGTCGATTTAACTTTCCCCTTGAGGGAGATCGTCAGTTCGGTCGGGTTGCCGGGGTTCGGGCTGAACTTCGTAACGACTTTGCCCTTCTTATGATGTTTCTTGTGGTGGGCTTTCGAAACCGGTGCCGCCCACGTAAAGGTGCCCGGGTACAGATCGCTGCAACCCGAGGTACCCGAGTAGACGATGCACCACTGCTGTTGAAGCGGTGAAGCCTTCGATACGGTCACGCACTCGTAATACGACGAGGGGCATGATGCATCGGCAACCGCACCACCCTTAAGCTGGAGCATCGGGGTTCCCGCATGACGGCCCATCGTTGACTGCGAGCCGCCCGGGATGGCCTGCGACATGCTGCCGCTCGAACATGCTGACAGGATCAGGCTCGCCGCGAGCGCGCTACTCGCACAGAGAAGCGAAAAACGCACGTTTGAACTCCTTCATAGCTGAGGTGTATAGAGATGGGCACCGGAGCACGGTGCCCGTGCCCGTCAATGCGGCCTTAAGTCATCTTTTCCTGCCGG
>JBAUMX010000021.1:0-7494 GCA_049578945.1 Candidatus Cybelea sp.
CAGGCTTGATCGATATGGGCGGCACGCTCTACGGCACGACTTCCGCCGGCGGCTCGTATTCCTGCGATTATTACGAAAACTCCGGCTGCGGAACGGCCTTTAGCATCACGCTGGGCGGCACGGAGAAAGTCCTGCACAACTTCGCTAATGGAGCGGATGGTGCTACGCCGTACGCACCCTTGATCGGGCTCAAGGGAACGCTCTATGGGACGACCTACTTTGGCGGCTCGTATGCGTGCTACGGCTCGTCCTATGCCAGCTGTGGTACGATCTTCAGTATCACGCCGAGCGGCGCAGAAAAAGTGCTCTACAGCTTCGGCGGGAACAGTGGGGGTGGCGCCTACCCTCTGGCAGGGCTGATCGGCGTCGACGGTACGCTATACGGAACGACGAACCGAGGCGGCGACTTTTTTAGTCGCCACGGCTACGCAGCCTTCGGGACGGTCTTTAGCGTCACGACATCAGGTACGGAGACGGTCTTGCACAGCTTCGGCTCACATCACGATGGCGCGCGCCCCGGATTGGCGGGCCTGATCAACGTAGGCGGCAAGCTCTATGGAACGACCACGTCTGGCGGCCGCAACGGCCGGGGAACGGTCTTTAGCATTACGCTGGGGGGCGGAGAGAAAGTGCTCCATAGCTTCGGCAAGGGAACCGATGGTGCTCATCCAGCCGCAACTCTGATCGAGCTAAAAGGCGAGCTTTATGGGACGACATCGATGGGCGGCGCACGTGGCGTGGGTACGGTCTTCAGCATCACACCGGCGGGCACGGAAAAAGTGCTTCACAGCTTCGGTAAAGGAACCGACGGTGCTCATCCCCACGCACCCTTGACCGAGCTTAAGGGCAAGTTCTATGGCACGACGTTGGCCGGAGGCTCAGGTCCTTGCAGCGGGGATTACAACGGCTGCGGAACGGTTTTTAGTATCACACCGGACGGCAGGGAGAAAGTTCTTTACAGTTTTGAGGACACTCCCGACGGAGATTGGCCGCAAGGCGATCTGCTTAACGTAGAAGGCATCCTCTATGGGACGACGATGTTCGGCGGCACGCATAACGTCGGCACTGTCTTCTCGCTGAAACCATGAGATGGGGAGCAAAGTGCATGGTTCGTTTGAATCTTAGTTGCTGCGTGCTAAGTCTCACCGTTGCTTCCGCATCGCTTGCAGGCTGCGGCGGATCGCAGCCGCTGATCAGCGCACCGGGTGCGGTGCCGCAAAGCCGCGCGATTGTTGACCTGCCAATCGCGGCGCTCGTGGATAACTTTTAGATGCGGCGTCGTCAGCGCCGCAGAGCAACATTTAAGTGGCCTACGCCATCTATATAGGGGTGCTAATCACGATGGCGGTAAGTTTGGCGGGAGCGGCGATTGGCGGCTACCGGAAGCGAAACACCTTGATGCTCTCCATCGGGCTCGCGTTTGTCATTTTCGCAGCCCCATTTCTTGCGCTCGCGGTCTACCTAATCGGATGCCACGAACCATGCCTCCCTTGAAAGGGAAAACAACCGAGGGAGCCTGACTCATTAAAACCCATAGCGCGCGCACTAAGGACACTCGAAATGCCGCTAAGCCGCCGCGTTGCCGTTCGTCGGGCCATGGTCCCCGCCGCGCTCGCGAAGGCATCGCGTTAGGTGCTCCCGCTTGCTCGAAAAAGACGACCGAAAATTTTTGCCCGGCGTATCTGAAGAGTCAGTCGCGCGAGGGATCGACGCGCCGCAGAGGGATGGCAGATTGCGCTTCGCGCCCTCGCGCGCGTCCCGACACAAAACGAGTCGCGCGAGAGATCGTCAGCCCGCGAGGGGTGGCGAGTTGCGCGTCGCGCAGGGGTTGCCTCATGTTGAGCATGTCGTGACGCGATCAGGGCGCTACGCTGCGAAAGCGACGTAATGGGCCTTACTTCGCACTCGTCGCGCAGGCGCTCGTAACGCCCCTGGTGGTCATGCATCATGCCTCGCGCGCGCGCGCCCGCGCGTCCGCGCGCAAGAGGTCCGCTATCGTGAGTCTATCTGCGGCTGGTTCGGCTGCTTGCCGGACCGAACGCGAGGCTAAGCATCTCGTCTTCACCGAGAATGTCGGAGAGCGTGAGGTGCTTCTTGGTCTGCGGCGGCGAGGGCGATTGCGGCAACGGCGCAGACGGTGGCACGGTGACGGGTTCGCAAACTCCGCCGTCAAGTTCGGCGTAGATTCGCCTCTTGCGCGCAGCGACCGACGCTTCGCCACCAAGCCGCCCGATTCGCTCGTAATAGCCCGGGTCGTCGGCGACGAGCTTCCTGGTCGCATCCCCGCCGCGATGCGCGAGCGCCCGCATCCGGGCTCGGAAAATCGCGTCGAAGTCGCTCATGCGCTCTGGTCTTCGCCAAGCTATGCGGCTT
Source organism: Candidatus Cybelea sp. (assembly GCA_049578945.1). GTDB lineage: Bacteria > Vulcanimicrobiota > Vulcanimicrobiia > Vulcanimicrobiales > Vulcanimicrobiaceae > Cybelea. The sequence continues at coordinate 2,374 of JBAUMX010000021.1, forward strand.
GCGCTCGTCGATAGCTCTCTTGTGCCGCTCATTTGCCCGCCAGACCGCGAAAAGCGCAGTACACGGTTGAGAGGGTCGATCCGCAACGCCGTGCTACGCGGTGCGCAATGCCCGACGCGCGCGGTGCGCAACGCCCGACGCGCGCGATACGTTTGCCATCTGGTGCCCCTCGCCAGGCAACCGTTGGCGTCGTACGACGACCATCGCGGAGGTGCAAGCCACGCGGCTCGCGCTCGTCGGGAGAAAATGAAGGCGGTTGCAAAATGGTTGCAGTCTTAGGCGACCTAGGCCGCCCGTCCACGACCGAACTGTGATAAAAATCCCTGTAAGTGCTGCACTTGGCGACCGTCAGCGTCCGACGTAAACCCTAATCGGCTTGATTCGATTCCTACACGCTCCCGCCAGAGTTAGAATTCAAAGCGGACTAAGGCGGACTAATCGCCTGCCGTTGCGGGTTTCTTGCCCGACTCCACGATGCGCTCCAGCAGATCGGCAGCGCCGTGAAGCATGGCGGGCGATACGTGGGCGTACGTGTCGGCAGTCACGCTGATCGTCGAGTGCCCAAGCGCGGTCGAGACGGTCTTAAGATCGGCGCCGCCAGCAAGCAGCAAACTCGCAAACGAATGGCGGAGATCGTGAAGCCTCGCGCGCGGGAGTTTTGCGTCTTTTGCGAGGTCGGCGAACTGCATCCCGAACGAATTGGGATTCCACGGTTCCCCGTCGCGCTCAAAGACTAACGTATCGGCGTCGGGACGCGCGCCTGCCTTCATGTAACGCTGGGCTTGAGCGAGCCGGTGCCGCTTGAGCCGCTCTAACGCGAAGCCGGGTAGCGCCACGGTGCGGCGTGACTGCTTCGTCTTGGGTTCTTTGAAGCGCAGTTCATAGCGGACCCGTTTTGCGGTCTTGATCGTTACGCGCTCTAACGAACGCGCCACGCGCAGCGTTCCCGCGTCGAGATCGAGATCGCGCCAGCGCAATGCCAGCAGTTCGCCACGACGGCATCCGGAGCCAATTGCGACCGCGACGGCGCACCCGAGTTCCGTATGATCGAACGCCGCGAGGTACGCTTGCACGTCGGCCGATCCCAGCGCCCGCATCTCGTTGCGTGGTGCACGTACTTGATCGACGACCTCGGTCGGATTGATCGAGATCAGCCGCAATCTCTTGGCGCGGTTGAGAATCGTGGTGAGTGTATTACGGATGCTCTTGACGTAACCAGGCGTCACGCAGCCTTTGCGGTGGTCGCGTCGCGGCGCGGTCAACCATCGCGCCTGCGCAGCTTCGATCAATTCGGGTTGACGTTCCAGATCGGGCAGGAGCACGTCGCCGAGTGACGGGACAATCCAATGCTCGACGTGCTTGATGTAGGTACTTCGTGCGCCGGTCGTGACCGTGCTAGCAATCGAGGCCAGCCACCGTTTAGAAAACTCCGTCAATGTCAGCGGCGCCGCTTTGACCGCCTCGGCCTTGCGGACCGGTCTATGCTGGTTCTGCTTTTGCAGCATCCACCAGGTAATCGCGGCGTCGCGGGTTGCAAAACCACGCTCGCGTTTCGTGCGATAGTCGCCCGGCGTAGCGTCGAATGGCCGATACTTCACCGACCACGTCGAGTTTTTGACGCGCCGTCCCGTCCTTGAATCGACACGGGTCTCTTGTCCAATCCACGCGCCGAGCCGATGATTCTTCACTTAAGGTTCTCCTTAGGTTCGTAGTTTTTGATCCAGGCGCTCGGATCGCGGTCGAACGCCTGGAGTTCACGGTCAGCTGCTTTACAATCGACGCCGCATTGCTCATAGAGCGCGCGCGCGAATGCGCGAATCAGTTTTGCGAACGGCGCGAGATCGTGTTTTCCGTCGAGCCACACGGCAAGATCGACGAGCACGTCCGGTTTAGGCCTGACGACGTAGCGTTGCAGATCGATTCCAAGCGGCTCAACGACCGAGCGCAGCAGGGCGAGCGCGTGGCGCTCGCGTTCGCGCAAGCCGGTATCACACTCCGCACGGTCGCGCTGCACGGCCAGGTACACGGCCGCCGCGATTCTCCCGTACACAGGCGTGGCAGTAATGCGGGCATAGAGATCGTCGGCGAGATTGGGCTGAATCAGAGGCCGCGCGTCGCGCAGGATACGGGCGACCACGCGCTGCGCGTCCTCGATCATCGGTTCATCGACGTGACCAGCCAGCGCGAGCAGGTAGAGCTCCGAGACGCCCAAGGCGTCGGCGTAAGACTTCACGGTGGCGCGTTGCGGGCCGCGCCGACGAGCTTGCAGATGGCGCACGACATTTGCCTCCGACGGCGCCCCTATCGCCTGCTTCAGATCGGCGATGCTGGTCATGCCACGGGCCCACGCAAAGCGTTTGACCGCGTGCCCGAACTCTGAATCGCCCGGCTTATCGTAGAGCCCAGAATCGGATCGGCCCCGCCCCTTCCGCATGGCGCAGATTTTAGCAAAGTCACGCCGGTTTTAAAAGTCTGGTTTTTGCTAGGATTGGCCCGTGAGAGTGCTTGCAAAACCCCAGCAAATTCGGTACTTCGCCGCTCGCCTGAACCTCACCGACTACGAGGTGGCCGAGCGGATTGGCATGACCCGCCAGCAATTTGGCCAAGTCATGACGCTGAACGCGGCGATGCGTCCGGCAGCCCGGCGCAGGCTTCAGCGGCTCCTGCGCTGCCGGTTTGACGACGTTTTCGAGGTTATAAACGACACGGCGCGGGCCTATGCCTGGTCGTAACGGCGCGACATTGGTACCGCTGACGATGACGCCGCTGGAATACGCGCAAGCGCGCGGGACCGGCGTGCGGAGCGTGTACGACGACTTGGCCGCAGGGCGCATCCCCCATATCCTCGTCGGAAAAAGAAATCGCATCCGCATTTTGCGGCGTCCCGCGATGGCGCTACTCACCGGCGAGCGGAACGAGCCTGAGGTGGTAAAAGCGCCGCGCTAAAAGCGTTAACGACTCTAAATAAACGAGATGCCGGGCCGCGCTTTTTTTCGCGCCTCCCGGCATCGAAGGAGATGAATATGATGAATAAATTGTTTCCCCCGGATCAGAATTTCCCCCTTGCCCGCCGCAAACGGCTGAAAGAACTTGCGGAGCGCTTTGCTCGGGGCGAACTGCCCGAGCAGACGCACGCACCGCTGCATCGCTGGTGCGGCTGCCGTAAACGGAATAAGGGCAAATCGCCTGCTCCGAAGCCTCAGTGCAAGGACTGCGGCGGTACTGGCATCCTTCCGCATCCGCCGAGCGCGGCATGACTGACCACGCAAACGACTTCGCCCGCACTTTCGAGAACTTCGAACTCGCAAAAAAGCTTCAAAGAGAAGCCGTCAGATATGCGCAACGCGGCCTGCCAATATTTCGATTGAAGCCCCGCTCGAAGGAGCCATTCGAAAAGGGCGGCTTCCACAATGCGACTGCCGACGTTGCGATGATCGAGCGTTTATGGGCGCATGGTCCGTTCAACATTGGCTGCGAACCGGCGGCATTTCAAAGGAACGGTGCCCGCGCAATCGTGTTCGACCTCGACGTTGACGACGAGCGCGGCGTCAACGGCTTCGAGGTACTTGGGGACCGCGAGCGGCGCTACGGCCCCCTACCAGCGACCGCGACGGTAATCACCGGCGGCTACGGTGAGCAGCGGTGGTTCTGGTTGCCGGTAGGCGTAATCTGCTCGTCAAACGCTGCAACATTCGGCGTTCCTGGCATTGACGTGCGCTGCAAAGGCGGCTACGGGATTCTACCGCCGAGCATTCATCCTAACGGCAGAACCTACGAATGGGATGCGAGCGGAGATCGCGTCGTCGAGCTACCGCAAGCGTGGGTTAAGCGGCTGCTCGCGCCGCAAAACGGAGCACAGGGCGAGCGTAAGACGATACAGGGTATCGACGACGACTCGATTGTCGCTGAGGGCGAGCGCCATCAAGTGCTCTTGACGTTCTCCGGTCGGCTCGCGCACGACGGAATGGATGCCGAGCAGATCCTCGCGGCGTTGATCGCGTACAGTAAGACCCGCTTTAACCCGCCGCATTCGGAAGCCGAGATCGACGAGCTTCGACGGATTGCCGAATCGGCTTTCGTAAAGTACGGCATGACGAACGGTTCGGCGAGCGACGGGCGAAGCAGTAACGCTCTCTGCGCGTGGCCGCTCCGGTCGGCGGCTGACGTCGCATTGGATGGCGTGCCTCCGGTTGCGTGGGACGTGGAGGGCTTGATCGAGCGCGAAAGCGGCCCGGTCATCATCTTCGGAATGCCGGAGTCACTCAAGTCATGGATTGCGCTGCACCTCTCGCGCTGCATGGTCACGGGGGAGCCCGTATTCGGGCACTTCGCCGTGACCCCCAGGCCTAAGGCGGTATACTTGAACTTCGACGCTCCTGGGTCGGCTTTTGAACGTCGAGTCGCACTAATCAAGCAAGGCGCTCGCCGTGACGCAATGGCGAAGCTCCTTTTCGACTCGCCGGAGATATTTGAGGCCGACCGGCTGCGCGCAACGCTCGCCGAGTATCGCGCGGCTTTTATTACAATCGACTGCTTCGCTGACGCGTACTCCGCCGATCCGAAAACCGAACCAGGACAAGCCATGCGCGAGTGGGTGCGGGGCGCGCGAAAGCTCTACGAAGCGCATCAATGCAACGGGGTGATTGTTGACCACTCGCGGCGTCCTAAACCGGGCGACCCGGCCGCAGTCGAACGCTACTACGGAAACGTCCAGAAGAAAGCAGCGTCCCGGCAAATGTGGTTCGTTGAACGGCTGCGGCAGGCCGGGGGCGACCCTGCGATCATTCGCGCGAAGATCGTATGCGAGAAGCAAGGCGAGGCAGAGAAGTTCGCGCCGTTCGTGATCGAGGCGAAATGGTCCCCGGAATCGGTAACGCTCAGGTACGTCGGACCCTTGAGCGAGGAGGTGGCAAAGGTCGACGCAGCGGTGCGCCACCGGGAGCTTATTGAGCCTTACCTCAAGGACGATGCGGGAGGGTTAACGGCAACGCAACTTACCGAGAAAACGAAACTTTCGCGCAAGCAGATTCTCGCGGCTATGAAGACCCCTGGGATTGCTGCGACCGGCAAAGGTCGGAATCGCCGGTATATCCTTTGCGAGGCAATCGTGGGGGATAACGC
>JBAUMX010000022.1:0-7534 GCA_049578945.1 Candidatus Cybelea sp.
ACGCGATAGAGCGCGCCGCCGACGCTTACCCGCCGCACTCCGACGGCCGAGAGCTGCGCGAGCGGGACGGCCCCGTCCTCCGGACCGATCAATACGTTGACCGGTTTGGGCGCGACGGCGCGAACGATGCTAACGATCGCCGCGACGTCGGGCAGGCCCGGCGCGTAGAGCACGTCGGCACCCGCTTCGGCGAACGCGGTCAAACGACGGATCGTGTCGTCGAGATCTGGTCTTCCGTTGATGAAGTTGTCGGTGCGGCCGGTCAGCACGATGCGTCCGCGAGCAGCCTGCGCGGCTGCCCGAACGCGCGCGACGGCGGTGTCGAATTCGTGGATCGGGCGAGCCGGATCGGCGGTCGTATCCTCGATCCCCAGACCTGCTAGCCCCGCATCGATCGCGGCGCGAACTGTTGCGGCACATTCCTGCGGCTCCGGCCCGAAGCCGTCTTCGAGATCGCCGTTGACGGGCAACCCGCTGATGCGCGCCAAGAGCGCGGCGTGCGCGATCGCGTCGCTTCGCGAGACGGCGTGGCAGCCGTCCTGCCGCCCCAGCGAAAACGCTAATCCGAGCGACGTGCTCCCCAATGCTTCGAAGCCGGCCCGTTTGAGCAACGCCGCCGACGCGCCGTCCCACGCATTGGGCATCACAAAGGCTTGCGCACGCTGGTGCAGTTCGAGGAAACGTTCGTACGGCGTCGCCATCACGCGGGATTCTCAAACGTGCCCGGGCTCTTGGCCGTCGCGGTCCAATGCGGCGGGCGGTCTTTGCTGGCTTGCGCGAGGGCGGCGCGTAGGCGGTTCGCGTCGTCGTCTTGCAGGTAAAGCGGCGTCCCAGGCTGCTGCCGCCACGATTCATCGAGTCCGCCGGCATCCACCGGGTCGAAACCGAGTTCGTCAACGAGCCGCATCACGATCGCTTTTGCTGCAGCATCGTCGCCCGCTACCGGCAGCGCGACCCGGCCCGGGCTTCCCTCCGGCTTGCCCAGATCCATTAGATGCGACGCATACATGGTGTTGAAGGCCTTGATGACCGGGCGATGGAGTTGCGTTTCGACCCAGCAGCTCTCGGGCATTCCCGCTTCGATCGCTTCGATTCGACCGTCGCGCTGCTGCGGATAGTAGTTACCCGTGTCGACGACCACGACGCTTGCCGGTACGTTGGCGAAAAGCTTGGGCGGCAGCGCCGGGATATTTCGCTCGGGGATCGTGACCACGACGACGTCGCCGCTGCGCGCCGCCGCGTCGACCGTCACCGGCGTTGCGCCGGTTTCCGCTGCCAAATCGGCGAGCGATTCGGGGCCGTGCGCGTTCGCTACGAAGACCTGGTGGCCGAGTGCTTGGAAGCGGCGCGTGAGGGTTCCACCGATGCCCCCCGCGCCGATAATGCCAATCTTCATACGATTCGCCTCTTGCGTTAGTTGTGACGCCCACAGCCGCCTGCGAGTCATTTGGGTCATACCGCAACAGGAGCCGATCGAAGGCATCGAAGAATCGCCTGCTGGTGGCACGCTTCGCAGCGGTACTTGCGGCGGCGATCGCCCTTACGCTCAACGTCGCGGCGACGATTCAACTCTTCGTTCCACAAACAACCTTCGGGTATCAGCTCGTCTATACGAGAGGTTTCGAAGTGGTTGCGGTCGATCCCGATACGGCGGCGGCGCGCGCCGGGATCGCCGCCGGCGACTACCTCGACTTCACGCGTTCGAGCCTGCACGACCGGATCGTAGGACTCTCCTATCGGTCCGCGCTACCCGGTGAGTCAGTTCGTTTCGTCGTCGCCGGGAGGAACGGCACGCATCCCGTCGTCCTGCGCGCCGCCCGGCCGACGTCCGCCGAATCGAGCCACGCACTCTTCTCGCCGCTAGCACCCTTCATACGGCTCGCCGGCCTGGCTTACATCGCGATCGCGGCGATCATTCTGTTGCGACGTCCCAGCCGGATGACGTATGGGCTCTTCTTTTACCTCGTCTCGGCAACGGACGTCACGCTCTCACACTTCCCGGATGCGATCCTTCCGTTTGTCCAGTTTGGCTCCGACCTGCTCGACATCGCCGGACCGGTCGGTCTCGTCGTCTTTGCAGCACGATTCCCCGACGATCGGCCAACGGGCTGGCGCGCTCGGCTCGACCGGCTGGCAATTCCGATCGGTCTTATCTTTGCTGTTCCAAATCTTGCCTGGGACGGCGTATCGCTCTTCGCCGGCGAGAGCCCGGCCGGGTGGATGACGTACGGTTCGATCCTCGGCGCGCTCGTGCTGATTCTTGCAGCCGTCACTATCCTCTGCGTAACCTACCTCGCCGCGGAGCCGCGGCAGCGCCAGCGCTTCCAATGGGTGATTGCCGGAGTCTTGTTCACCGTTCTCAACTACGCGTCGTCGTGGGCGCGCTATTGGTCGCCGACGTATTCGCTTGCCAGCTCCGACGTGCTGGTCTGGACGGCGGCGATTCTCTATGCGTGCGCTCCGTTTGCGATTGCCTATGCGGTCGTGCGCCAGCGCGTGTTTGAAATCTCTTTTGTGGTAAGCCGAACGCTCGTCTACACCATCGTCAGCGCGACGCTCTTCGGGCTCTTCGCCTTGATCGAGTGGCTCGCCGGGCGGCTCATCGAGCGCAGCGGCGTCGCAATCGCTCTGGTAGCGCTCGCTGCAATCGGCGTCTCGTTCTCGATCGATGCGGTCTACGGCCGCGTTGAGAATCTCGTCGAAGGGACGCTCTTTCGCCGGCGACGCCAGGCCGAGCAGCATCTCGCCGACGTAGCCGCCGGTCTTCCCTTCGCTCAAGACGCCGTCGCGGTCGAAGAATCGCTTGTTCGTGAACCGGTGCGTGCCTATGCGCTCAGTTCGGCAAATCTCTTCTCCCGGTGCGACTCCGGCGAATACGTGCACGACGGCCGGCGGCTCGATCGCGGCATTCCGCTCCAGCTTCAAGGACGTCGTCGATCCTTACGCCTGCACGACGGGGAGGCCGTCTTAGCGGTGCCGGTCTTCGTACGCTCTCGTCTCGATGCCGTTGCCGTCTACGGCGCGCACGTCAACGGCGAAGATATCGATCCCGATGAGGCCGCCTCGCTAGAGAAAATGGGGGTAGCGGCCGGCATCGCCTACGAGCATCTCGAGACCGCGCGAGTCGAACGCGATATCGCGCGTTGGCGCAAGCTCGCCGGTCGTCAAGCCCGCGAGCTCGGATCGCTGCGCGAGCGGATCTCGCTACTCGGCGAGCATCTCGCTAGCGATGATGGCGACGGGCACAGTGCCGTGTGAGAGAAGGTCGTTGTGAAACGCCTCCAGGTCGAATGCGCCGCCCTTCTTCGCCTTGTATTTCGCGAGCAAGTCCTCGATCTGCACTTTACCGACTGCATAGTCGAATGCCTGACCCGGCCCAAGCGCAAAGCGGCTAACTTCTCCGACCGCGGTCTCTCGATCGACACCGGCATTGGCGATAAACCACTTTACGGCATCTTCGTAGCCCCATGCCCCGGTTGCGAGCTTCGTGTCGACGATCGCTCGCGCGCCGCGCAGCCGCTCGAACTGCGCGACCGCATACCGGCCGTCGAGATCGTTGCCGTAAAGACCATCGCGCTCGAGCAGCGATTCCTCGTAGAACGCCCAGCCCTCGGAAAAGACCCCATCGAACGATAGGCGCCGCACCGGGTCGGCGTTGTGCTTGGCGATCGAGAACTGGAGAAAGTGCCCCGGAAAACCTTCGTGACCGGATGTCATCAGCACGCGGTCCCGATCGAAATCCTCGAAAATCGCGCCGGTCGCCGCGGCCTTGGCCATCTGCGGATTTGGCGGCGGTATGAAGTAGATTCCATCGACCTGTTTAGAGAGCAGCGGAGGCGGATTCATCGACGCGCCCGGCAGAACCGGCAACAGGAAGGACGGCGTCGGGACGATCTTCATGGTCCCGACGTAGGGGGGAATCGCAACGATGCGTTTGCGGGCGATGAAGGCTCGCAGCGTGTCGAGCTGCGCTTGGAAGAAGGCGAATTGCGCGCTGCTGGTCGCCGGCGTCATGCCGCCGCCGTTGGCGGCCGCTTGAGCCGGATCCGAGAGATTGACGCCTTTGGCTTTTGCCTCGGCTTGGATTTCGCGTTCCCGTGCGATCGCCGCATCGAGGGTCTTCTGACCGATTGCCTCGATCTGGGCGGCATCGTACGGCAGCAGCAGCTCGTCACGCAGCATCGCGTTGTAGGCATCGGCGCCCATTGCATAGTTGATCGGCCAGCCGGCGGCGTTATCGTTCATCCACTTCGTCCACTCGCCGATCGCGGCGACCGTGGCGTCACGCGCCTTGATAAAACGCGCGCGTTGATCGGCCGGGAGCTGCGCCGCCATCGGTGTCAAAATGTAGTTGAAGAGCGCCGGCGCCATCGCCAGCTGCTTGACGGCGACTTCCGCCTGCAACCGGCCGGGGTTGACGATCTGCGGCCGCTGCGCGGCCATCCACGCGGGCGCTTTCTCGAGCCGCGAAATCATGTCGTTCCACCATACCGAAGGATCTTGCTCGTCCTTATGCAGGATCATCGTAAAGGTTACGCCGAGCACCGCGAGCGGCGGCGCGGACGGATCCTTACCGGCCTCTTGCTCGCGAATCTGCCGGCGCTGTCCGGTGACGAACGCGCGCATCAGGGTGACGTCGTCGCGATCCTGCAGCGTCGCGCCGGTCATATCGATGGCGTTGAGGCTCTGCTCGTATTTCGTCAGCATCGCCTTGAAGGCCGCGATACCGGCCGGAGTCGGATCGCTCCACTCCGAGTCGTGGCTGTAGTCGCCAAGGAAGGTCGCCGTCTCGGGCGACGCCGCTAAGAACTCGGTCATGGCTTGGGTTTGCAGGGCGGCGATCTGCTCGGCCGGCGAGCTTTGGGCCGGCGCGCCAAGCGGGATGAACATGACAAGCGCGGCCGCCAGAGCGGCAAGCGTACGTTCCTTCATGGCCGCTCTACGCCGGGCAAACAGGGAATGTTTCGGGCTCCGGCTTATACGGTATAGGAGCTTAGCAAGGCAGCGCTAGCATCGCGATCAAACGCGTATAGGAAGGAGCATGAAGTGATCCGTACCCTCATCCTCGGCATTTTCGTCCTCGCGCTCGTCCCGGTAGGAGCGTCCGCACAGAGGTGCGTCGGAGGCAACCCCGCCATCACCCACGTCGCGGTGCAGACGACCCACAACACGGGTTCGATGAATCAGTATCGTCTCGTCGGAACCGTACAGAATATGGGGACGGCCGCTCAGCCGGCGAACACCCTGCAGTTCGTTGATATTTACGACGGCTCGCAGAAGCTTGATTCTCGCAGTATCCCGCCGCTCTCAAACTCGGGAACCTTCCACTTCACGTATAACTGGTCTCGGGCGCACGAAGCGGCGGCCGGGTCGACGACGTTCACTTTTAAAATGCGGATGGTTCACGGAACGAACTGCGAACCGACCAACGGCGGTACGTTCCACCTGACGTTCTAGAAAGAGTCGCAAGCGCCAAGCGCGCTCGCGAACTCTTCGGGTTGATCGAACTTGACGAAATGGCGCGAAGGATCGATCGCGATGACCTTCGCGTCAGGCGAATGAGCGGCCCAACGCACGAAGGCCGCTCGTTTACTCTGTTTCGACGTAAAGCGCACTCTTTCGCCGCCGCAAGCGCGCCGAGCCGCCCGTGTCGAAAGCCGCACTGATGGCGCAGCAGCGCGCGTTACGCGTGGGTATCGACGTCGGCGGCACGTTTACCGATCTGGTGGCGGTCGATCGGCAGAGTGGAGAAATCGTCACCCACAAGGTGCCCAGCACTCCACAGAAACCGCACCGCGCCGTGATCGAGGCGCTCGCCGCGCTCAGCGCCCGCTACGAAACTGCGCCCACCTTCGACTTCCTCGGCCACTCCACGACGATCGCGACCAACGCATTGCTCGGCCAACTCGGCCTCGAGCTCCCGCGCGTCGCGCTCGTCACCACGCACGGCTTCTGCGACGTTATCGAGATCGGCCGCCAAAACCGCAGCGAAGTCTACAATCTCTTCGTCGAGCGGCCGCGCCCGTTGGTTGCGCGCAAGGACCGCCTGACGGTGCACGAGCGGATCGATTTCCTCGGCAACGTCCTGCTCCCGCTCGAGGACGAATCGGTCGAACGGGTCTGCAACGATTTGCGAGGGCGTGATATCGCGGCCGTCGCGATCTGCTTGCTTCACTCCTACGTCAACGACGCACACGAGCAGCGGCTCGCTCACGCGATCGAAGAAGCAATCCCCGGGCTGCGGTTGACGTGCTCGTCCGAGGTCGATCCGCAGTACCGCGAGTACGAGCGCTTTTCGACAACCGTGGTCAACGCGGTGCTCAGCCCGATCGTGGAGCGCTATCTGGAACGGCTCGTCGACGAACTCCGCGCGCAGAGAGTTGAAACGCCGCTCTACGTGATGCGCAGCGACGGCGGCATGGCTGCCGCCAAGCACGTGCTCTCGCGGCCGGCTGCGATCATCGAGAGCGGCCCCGCCGGCGGAGCGATCGCAACCGCGGCGCTCGGACGCCGCATCGCCGCACAGCGTTTGCTTTCATTCGATATGGGAGGGACGACGGCGAAGGCCGGTACGATCCTCGATGGCGAGGCGCAGGTCGCCGGTGAGTTCGAAGCGGCCGGCAAAACGCATAGCGGACGTGCGGTCAAAGGCAGCGGCTATCCGGTGCGGTTTCCGTTCGTCGACTTGGCGGAAGTGAGCGCCGGCGGCGGCACGATCGCGTGGCTCGACGAGGCCGGCTCGCTGCGCGTAGGTCCGACCTCCGCCGGTGCGGATCCCGGCCCCGCCTGTTACGGAAAGTCCGATCGCGCCACGGTCACCGATGCACAGGTCGTGCTCGGACGTTTGAATCCTCGGCACTTGCTGGGCGGAACGTTTCCGATCGATTCGTCGCGCGCTCGCGCGTCGATCGAACTGCTGGCGCTAACGCTGGGCATGGGCGTAGAAGCGGCGGCGCGCGGAATCGTGCGGCTCGTCGACGACGCGATGGCGAAGGTGCTGCGCATCGTCACGATCGAACGCGGTCTCGATCCGCGCGATTTTACGCTGGTCGCGTTCGGAGGAGGAGGGCCGCTGCACGCCTGCGCGCTGGCCGACGAGCTCGACATCGCGCGCGTCGTCGTCCCCGCCCATCCCGGACTCTTCTCGGCGATGGGTCTACTGGAGGCGCAGCTGCACTTCAACGCGATTCGATCGGTTCTGCGGCGAGTCGAGGAGCTCGAGCCGGCACTCGAAGAGACGGCATTCGCAACGAACGAAACGCGCGCGCGCACCACCCTCGTCGAGCAAGGCGCGGAACCGGCGACAATCTCGTTTCGACGAGAGTACGATGCGCGCTACCACGGCCAAAGCTTCGAGCTGCGCACGCCGTACGATCGTGCGCCGGCCGAGGTCGCGCGGCATTTTCATCACGCGCACCGCGCACGTTACGGCTACGACGTGCCGGCAGAAGCGGTCGAGGTGGTCAACGCACGCATCACCGCAACCGGCAGCGTCTCGCGCGTCGCCCCCGGGGCGCGCGGTGAGAGCGGTGCG
>JBAUMX010000023.1:0-13493 GCA_049578945.1 Candidatus Cybelea sp.
TTTCGTCCTCGACGACGCTGCTCTGCAGCAACGCCTCACGGGCTACGCGAAAACCCCTATGCGGCAAGGAATCGCAACGACTCTCGCATGGATGCAAAACTCTACCGAAAACAAGCGTTAGAAAGGACGATATGCCACATCCGGTCGTTCACTTTGAAATCATCGGCAAAGACCCGTCGCGTTGGGCGCCTTTTACCGCAAGGCGTTCGATTGGACCATTCCCGAGCAGCCGGTTGCGGGCGGAGCCGGCGTGCCCGACTACTATATGGTGCTGCCCGACGGCGAGCAGCCGCCGAAGGCCGGCATCAACGGCGGGTTCGGCGTCCTGCCGCCGGGTTACGGCGGTCACGTGACCTTCTATATTGCAGTCGACGACGTCGGCGCCGCGCTCGAGAAGGTCGAAAAGCTCGGTGGCATGCGGATGTTGGGACCCGATCAGGTTCCTAACGGGCCGGTCATCGGACTCTTCAAGGATCCGCAAGGAAACACGATCGGAGTCGTAGCCGTACCCTCGTAGCAGCTGCTACGGCATGCGGCTGCCGAGGTTCTCAATGCCGTAATGCTTGAAGGCCGGCCAGCGCTGCGCCAGCGACGGGTGCATGCCGCGACAGAGCACGATCGGGCGATTACGTTCGTACGGCATCGCATACGGTGACGTGCCGAAATGCCCGACGACTTGTGCCGAGTCGCAAATCGTCGACCACTTCGCCGGATCGACGTTGACGCCAAGCACGACCGAGCCGTCGTACTTGCGCGGTCCCCAAAGGTAGTATTGGTTGTTGCCGCTGAGCGCGGGCGGAAGGCCGGTACCGTAGACGTCGATCGCCGCCGCTTCGCCGTAGTTCGAGGCATAGATCGCGGCTCGCGCGCGATCGGCGGGCGATAGCGCGCCGTACGCCGCTTCGACATCGCCTGCCAGCTCGCGCCAGCCGAACTCGTCGGAGAGCATCTGCATGAGTGGCGCGCCGATGCCGGCGGCTTCGATGGGCGGCGGACGATAGGCCATGCGGTTGAGCATCTGCTCCAACCGATCGGGCGCAAGCACCGGCAGCACGAACGGAAGCGATAACGCTCCGTTCACCGCAACCACCACCGCCCAGAACGCGACAAGCAGCCGGGGCAGCCTCGTGCAGGCGGCGGCACCGAGCGCGAACATCGTCGGATAGGCTCCGGCCAGATAGTAACTCTTGCCGTGGGTTATCAGAATGAGGATCGCCGTCACGACGAACCCAACCGAGAGAAACCTGAAACGCGCGAGTCTAGCCGAGAAAAACGGCACGATGATTCCGGCCAGCCAGAGCGGCGCCAGCAACACGTTCACCGAGAGGATCTGCCCGATCGTGAAACCGACGGGCGAGCCGGTAAAGTTGCCGGGATTGTCGTTGTGCACCAGCTCGAGGAACGGAAAACCGTGGGCCGCTTGCCAAAGAACGTTCGGTAGAGCCAGGACGGCGGCGATCAGCACGCCGATCCAGAGGTCGCGCGACGCAAACGCGGAGCGCGGGCCGGTCAACGCGACCCCGACCGCCAGACCGATCGCCCAAAAGAGCACGCCGTACTTGGCTTCAAAGGCGACCCCGGCGACCGCGCCCGCCCACCAGAACGCACGCGGCTCGTTGCACACGAACGCGCGCGCGACGAAGTACGCGAGGGCCGTGAACGCGAGCGGCTCGAATGTCGAAGTCGATAGCGTCGCGGTCATCGCGGTCACGAGCGTCGCGCTCGCAGCCGCAACCGCCGCAAGCCAGGCTCCGCGCGTGCTCGCGCCTAGCAGCTGCGCGAGAAGCACGGTAAGCGGTACGAGCGCGATCGCCGCAAGCACCGCTGGAAGCCGCAATAGCCAGATATTGATGCCGGCGAGTTGCGTCGCAGCCGCCAGCAACGGCACGAGCGGCGGCTGATCGACATACCCGAAAGCCGGGTGACGCCCGGTGACGATGAAGTAGAGCTCGTTGCGAAAGGCGTCGTATTGCGCCGCGACCGAGAAATGGACGACCGCGACGACGACGGCCACCGTCCCCGCCGCCCACCAGGCCCCTCGACTCATCGCTTAGAGCACCCGGTAAACCCGACCGGACTGCGCACCCTCGATGCTCTTCGAATAGGCGAGCGCGACGCGACGCACCGGAACGGGTTCGAAGCCGTAAAAATACGGACCGTACGCTTCCATCGATTCCTCGAGGACCGTCGGGCTCACCGCGTTGATCCGGCGGTTCGACAGCTCGATCGCCGCAGAGCGCACGAAGCTCTCGATCGCGCCGTTGACCATCGCCGCCGAGGCGCCGTAGCGGATCGGATCTTGCGAAAGAATTCCCGAGATCAGCGTAAACGAGCCACCCGGCTCGACGAACTCGCGACCCGCGAGAACGAGGTTCACCTGCCCCATCAACTTGTCACGCAAGCCGATGTCGAACTGCTCTGCGGTCATCGTTTCGAGCGGGCCGAAGTGCACGTTGCCGGCGGCGCAGGCTACCGCATCGATTCTGCCGACGCGATTGTAGAGCTCACGCACGCTCGTCGCGTCCGCGATATTTGCGCGAAGTTCGCCGCTCGAGCGCCCCGCGGTTACGATCTCGTGCCGCTTCGAGAGCTCTCCGGCAACGGCTCTGCCGATCGTGCCGTTCGCACCTACGATGAGTATTCTCATACGAGCATAGTACGCAGTGTCGCCCTTCGAGTCCGCTCAGGGTGACACGATCGTGCCGTTCGCACCCACGATGAGTTAGGGTGACGCTGCGGAATCGAGAAACCTTTCGAATGCGGCGAGCGCTTCCGGCAGGTTCGTGCGGCCGTATCCGAAGCGCAGGTGCTCGTCACCGGCATCGTAGATCGTGCTCGGTAAGAGCAGCACACCGGCCTCTTCGACCGCGCGAGCACAGAAGGCCTCACTGCTGCCGCGCAAATACCGCACAAAGGCGGTCGTCCCCGCGCGCGGCCTCGTCCACTCGAAGAGATCCGTACGGCGCGCGAAGAATCCGTCGAGGCAGCCCAGGTTGCGGGCGACGATCCGCCGCACGCGCTCCAGGAGGTGTTCGTGGTTGGCAAGCGCGAGCTGCGCGAGAAACTCGCTCGGCGCGCTGTTGCAGATCGACAGATAATCTTTGAATGCGGCCATCTTGCCGTAGAGGGTTGGGTCGGGAGTTGCGATCCAGCCGATCCGAAGCCCTGCGAGCCCGTAAGCCTTCGAAAGGCCGCCGAGCGAAACGCCGCGCTCGTAAAGATCGCAAATCGCCGGGATTCGCTCCGCTTCGCGTTCGAGGCCGCGGTAGACCTCATCGCTAAAGAGCCAGAGGCCGTTCTTGCGAGCGATCTCGACGACGCGCTCGATTTCTTTCTTACCGAACGCGTAGCCGGTCGGATTGTTGGGCGTAGTCAGCACGATAGCGCGAGTCGCCGGCGTCACCAGCCGCTCGAGCTCCTCCACGCCGGGCGAACCTTCGCGCGTCAAGTCCGAGTGCCAGCGCAAAAGCTCGGCGCCGATCGCCTGCGCGATGGAGTAATGCGATTGATAGCAAGGGAATTGAACGATGAATTGATCGCCGCGCGCCAAAACGACGTTGGCAAATGCAAAGATCGCTTCTTCCGAGCCGGCGTGAACGAGAACCGACTCCGGATCGCGGTGCTCGTAGAGCGACGCGATGCTTTGCCGCAGCGCGGGACTGCCGCGCGATTCGGTGTAACCGAGGCTTAGATCGGCGAGTCGCTGCATCGAGTCTGGCTCGAGCGCGAGCAAATCGCGGACCGGCATCGCCTGCGCATCGCTCGAACAGAGCAGATAACGCGTGCTGAACTCGTATCGAGCGAAATACCGCTCGAGGGCGAATGTATCGAGGGTGACGGACACGCGTACTCCTTCCGTTTGGGCAAGGCCGAGCACCTTGGTCATTTACACTTTCGGGCACGGCACGGCCGGCACGGTCGAGATCGCCGCGCTCCTTCGTGGCGCCGGCGTGCGAGCCGTCGCAGACGTCCGCAGCGTTCCAAAGAGCCGCGCGCATCCGCACGTTTGGGCCGAGGCGATGGCGCAGTGGGTGCCGGATCTCGCCGGAGCGAGCTATCAGTGGTGCAAGGGGCTCGGCGGATTCCGCCGCAGCCGGCCGGACTCACCGAACGCCGGCCTGCGCCATCCTTCCTTCCGAGGCTACGCCGACTACATGCAGACGCCACCCTTCGGCCTCGCACTCGATACCCTATTAAAGGAAGGCGCGCAACAGCCGACGGCGATCATGTGCTCCGAAACGCTGTGGTGGCGCTGTCACCGCCGTCTCATCGCCGACGCGCTCGTCTTGCTGCACGACGTGGACGTTCGGCACCTGATGCATGCCGGGCCGCCGCAAGCACATCGGCTCACACCAGGCGTGCGCGTGCTCGACAGCGGCATCTTACAGTATGATGACGAAAAAACCGAAGGGGCGGTGAACCTATGACGGAAGCGAACGAATTTGGAGACGTCTTCGACGAACACCTACGCGCGGAATTCGAAGCGCACGATCCGGCCGCAACGATGAGCACGATGAGCGCCGATCCGCATCTCTACCACGCACCGACGATGGCCGGTGGCAACGGCCGCGACGAGATATTCCGCTTCTACCGCGACCATTTCGTAACGAAATGGCCAAAGGATACGAGCTCGACGCGAATCTCGCGAACGGTCGGCACCGACCAGCTGGTTGACGAGCTGATCATGCACTTCACCCACGACACGATGATGGATGCGCTGCTTCCGGGCGTCGCGCCGACCGGAAAACGGGTCTCTCTGCCGGTGGTGGTCGTGGTAAAGTTTCGCGACGGCAAAGTCGCGCACGAACACATCTATTGGGACCAAGCTTGCCTCCTCGAGCAGATCGGTCTACTCGACCGAACCGCGCTGCCGATCACCGGTATCGAACAGGCGCTCAACCTGCTTGACCGCAGCTATGCGACCAATGCCCTCCTCGCACGCGTTACGTGAAGAAATTTTTTGCAGCGGCCGTCGCCGCAGCGGCGATGCTGGCGCCGGTGCGAGCACAAGTTCCGGCCCAGGATTCCGCGGCGGCTGCGCTGCTTGCCAAACACCGCGCCTACGTCGGCTGGCACCTCGGCGACGGGACCTTTTCGAGCATGCGAATCACCGGAAGCGTCAGCGACGAAAAGGGACAGAAAACCCAAAAGCTGGTGCTGCTATCTGATGGAGTCCTCTATCACGATACCTCCACCGACATTGCGCGCGGCGGCCTGACCGAACATAACGGCTTCACTGGGCGCCTCTTCTGGCAGTCCAACTTCAACGGCTTTACGACTCCCATCTACGGCGAATACGCGAAGTATCTCGCATCGCTGACGATGCTGCGACAGGAAGGCACGACGGAGCTGGGCGCAAACTATGTCGGAAAACGAACCATTGACGGCAGGGCCGCCGGGGTCGTCCGCGTGACGCTGACGAACGGCGACCCGATCGATCTCTACATCGATCCGGCGACGGGCGCGTACCTGCAAGCGACTATCGACCCCGGTGGTTCGTTGGAATCGACGATCCACGTCGTTTCGTATGCCGAGGTCATGCCGGGCAAGAAGATGATTTCGGCATATCGTATCGGCAACGACCGAGCGCTCTACACCTACGACAAGTTTGAGCCGAACGTGCCGGTTACGGCCGCCGATTTGCATCCGCCGGCTGCGAAGGCATCGTGGACCTTCGCGAGTCAGCCGTTTCCAGTCACCTTGACGAGGAACCGCGTTTTGATCAATGCGACCGTCAACGGCGTTGCAGGACGTTTCATCCTCGATACCGGCGCATCGACGATCATCCTGGACGAGCAATTCGCCGACCGTGCCAAGGCTCCGGCTCTCGAAGGAAGCAGCGAATTTTTTACGCTCTACGGCAACGTTAAGGTTCACACTCGGCGCGTGGATTCGATATCTTTTGGCGGATCCACGCTTCACAACGCGCTCGTTGCGAGCGAAGACTTTTACAGCCACGATTATCGGGGGCTCGATCGCGCCGGGTACGATGGCCTGATCGGCTACGATCTCTTCGCCGGAGCGGTCGTCAAGTTGGACGTCTACGACTCGAACATGACGCTTCTCGACCCCACGCAGGACGTTTCGGCGACTCGCGGGCTGCAGGTGCTCGTCGACCTCTCTCATCGAATTCCGGCAGTTCCGATAACGCTGAACGGTTCGCTTCCGGTCATCGCATTTCTCGATACCGGAAATCCGGGCGTTGCCTTCTTGAGCTTCGACTTCGCCAAGAGCCATGATTTACGAATCGGCAGCCCGGTCTGCGGCAACCTCGAAAGCCTCACGATCGGCCCAATCGTCTATCGTGGCCAGCCGGTCTGCCTAGAGAGTTTCAGGGCCGACTACATGCTGCTCGGTTACGATTTTCTCAAGCACTTCGATCTTGTGTTCGACTACCCGCATGGCCGCATGTTCATGATGCCGAACAAGAACTGACATGTCACACGAACGAATCGCCTTTAACCGCGCTGCCTTCCTGGCGGGCTCGCTCGCCGCGGCCACCGCGCTTCCCGAGGTCGCGCGCGGCTCCGCCTCTCCCGCGTCGTCAGGCCCAGCACCGTCGCCGGAACGGCTGCTCGAGCGGTTGATGGCCGGAAACAACCGTTTCGTCCATAACGATTTTCCTACGCTGACGAACCGCATCGCCGAAAAGCGCGAGATGCTCAAGAAGGGCCAAGCGCCCTTCGCGGCGATGCTGAGCTGCGCCGATTCGCGCGTCGTGCCGAATCTCGTCTTCGTTCAGGGGCTCGGTGACCTCTTCGTCACGAGAGTTGCCGGAAACTACCCGGACGATCTCGTCGCCGGTTCGATCGAATACGCAGTCGAACATCTCGGGACGCGGCTCGTCATGGTCTTGGGACATGAAAGTTGCGGCGCGGTGGCGGCTGTCTACTCCGCGATCGAAACGAAGACGGCCTTGCCGCCGCACCTCTCGACCATCCAACGG
Organism: Candidatus Cybelea sp.; assembly: GCA_049578945.1. Taxonomy (GTDB): domain Bacteria; phylum Vulcanimicrobiota; class Vulcanimicrobiia; order Vulcanimicrobiales; family Vulcanimicrobiaceae; genus Cybelea. Next base: position 6,947 of record JBAUMX010000023.1, read on the forward strand.
TTTCTTGCCCCCGGCATCAGCGACGTCGTGCGCGCGCACGGCTCGCAAATGGCGGCGGTCGAAGCGAACGTTCGGGCCGCGGTCACAGCACTCAAAACGATGCCGCCGGAGCTCTCGAAGGACGTCAGCTCGGGCCGCGTGCTCGTCGTCGGCGGCGTCTATGAGCTCGGCAGCGGACAGGTTCGGCTGCTCGAGTAGTTCACGTACCCGCGTCGGCGCCCGCGTGGAAAACGAACTTGACGATGAAACGGTCGAGCGTTGCTCCAGCCGCCGGGCTTCCGTAGTTGACGTAGAGCTCGTTGCCCGAGGCGAACCGCTGGTGGTAGCCGACCGCGAGATTATTTCCGATCTGCGTTGCGAAACCGCCGAATCCGTTGATGTCGCGTAGTCCGACCGTCAGCGAGCTTTCGCTGCTGATGTTGTAGGCGAGCGAGATCCGCCGCAGCCACTGCGAATCGAGCTCGCCGTTGGAGAACGCACGCTCGTAGGTGCCGTCGTACTCCAAGCCGAGCGTCAGTCCGCGCCACAGCGGGCGGCTGGTGACGATCGTAAACAGATGCACGTAGTTGTCGCCAAACGGACCCCAGTCGTAGGCGACGTCGAGCGGCGCCGGCGTGCCGTCTCGGTAACCGACTGGGATCTGATAGAGATTGAACGGTTGCGTGAAGCCGTCGAGATAGCACGGGTAACCGGTGAAGCTTGAGGTGAAGAGAATCGGCCCCGTGCAGCCCGGTCCGGCCGGAATGGAATACGAGCGAAGTTGACCGACGGCTACGCCGGCGCCGTCGAGTGAAAACTGATTCTTGAAGACCGCGGTAACGAAATATTGGACATCGGCCTGGTGCACGGCGCCGGAATCGTCCAGAAAGCGGTCAGCCGTAAAGAACAGCGTATAATTCTTGATCCCAGGCGCTTGACCGGCATAGTCGGTAAAGAACTGTGGACCGCGAATGTCGGAGTTGGCCGTAAAGCCGTCGATCGGATCGTAGTTGGGCGAAATGTCGAGATAGCCGCCATTGATCTCGAAGTTGCCTTTGTGACGATCGATAAAGAACTGCGCCAGATCGGCATGACCCTGTGGAACCCACGAGCCGTTTTCGAACGAATAATCTGCAAATTCGATCATGCCGCTCTGGAGGTTGCGCACTTCAAAGCCATTCTCGATCGTGTTATCCCAGCCGGCGATGCTGTGATTGGCGATGACGCCGTCGCTCCAGTAGGTGAAGGTTCCGCCGGGAACAGCATGTTGAAAGCCGTAAGCCGAATCGCTGAACGTGTTGTTCGAGGGTACGTCGTAGCCATGGAAGGTCAGCGCGCCAAAGGCGTTGTCGTCGAACGTTCCCTCTACTTTGCCGCCGCTGTCGAACGGTCCAACCGAGGGCGAATAAAAAACGAGAAAGGGCGGCTGGGTATTCGTTCCGGCCGGCGCGCGGACGCTCGAATTGGCGTTGATGTACGCAGCGCCCTGCGCAAAGAAGGGCCGGTACTCGACCAGCTGACGCTGGAACTCTTGCGGAGCGATGGTCTGCTGATCGATCTCGACGTTTGAGAAATCGGGGTTGAGCGTGCCGACGAAGCGAATCGTCGGCGTCAGCGGGTAACTGAGATCGCCACCGTACCATCGCACGTTCATCGGTAAGAACGTGCCGTTAGCTTGTTGCACGAGATTACGATCTTGACCGACGCTCCCCAGCGCATAGATATCGGCGCGCGGCTTGGGGCGCGCCGCCGCCGAAGCCGCCAGATTCAGCAGCGCGGCGGGCCAAAAACGGGTGTCGGGAGAGAAGAGCGGCCAGGTGCCGCTTGCGGCATCTTGCATGATCGGGTCCCAAACCCAAGTGAGGTGCTCGCCGCGCGCAGCGATTCCGCGCACGAATTGGAGCCGCCAGGTTTGCTTTCCGCCACGCGCCACTCGCAAGACGTCGAGCGGAATAATCATGACCGCGCTCCAGGCTCCGTCGACGCTCGTTCCCGCGGCGCTCCACCGCGGGCGGAAGCGGGTGTTCTCGTTGGCCTGCTCGTAGCGAGCACCGCGCGGCGTCGTTTCGAAGTAATAAACCTGGCTTCCAGAACCGCTCGTATCGACGCCGATGCCGACGAAATCGTCGATCCCGAAGCCGACGTCGTTGGTCGTTTGCGTGGCGACGATCGGGACTCCGGGCTGTTCGGCTTTGAAACCGACGTAAAGATTCTTATCGTCGTAGAGCAGATAGGCCGTCGTCGAATAGGCCGCAGGCGATCGAGTCGTTACGTTCTGCCAGGGACCGTTTCCGTTGGGTACCAGACCCGCGCCCCAGGCCGGATCGGTAAGCGCCGGATCGAGTGCCAATGGATGCGGCGCGCGCGCCACGGTGAACGAAAAGGTCTGGGGCACCGCGGCACGCGCCGTGCCGAATGACAGCCCGAACGCGACCGCAACCAAAAGGACCAAACGAAGCGGACACACCGCCGTTAATCGGGGGGCCATTTTCACGCCGAGTCTAGCACGCGCAAGCGTGCCTCGCGGTCAACTAGTTATCAAATCGACCACTCCCAGACGTTCCAAAACGGCGTTACGGCCTGCGCGGGACGGTAGCCGTGAAAGTCGGTGTTGATCGCGGCGAGCTGCACCTCATACCAGAGGACGATGAAGGGCAACTGTTCGGAAACGATCCGCTGGATGCGCCGGTAGGCGGCGGCGCGGATGGCACGGTCGTACGTGCTCAGCGCGGTGCGCTCCGCGTCGTCGAGCTCGCGGCTGCAGAAGTGATAGATGTTCCAGCCCGCCGGCGGCGCCATCGTGCACATCACGAGAATGGAGTCGTCGGGGTCTGACCCGTTCTCCCAGTTCTCGAGCGAGGCGTCGAACTTTCCGGCCTGTTCGATGCCGCCCGCGCCGAGCGTGGCGTAGAGTTTACCCGACGGAAAGTTTTTGATCGTCACGACGACGCCGGCTCGATTCCACTGCGCCTGCAGCAGCTCTTCCGCGGCGGTCATGCTGCTCGAACCGGTGAAGCTCACGAGCGTCAGGTGGAGCCGTCCCGGCGGCCAACCGGCTTGCGCCAGCATCGTCGCCGCGCGACGCGGGTCGTACGGATAGCGAGCGACGTTCGGATTGTAGCTCCACGAAAAAGAAGGATGAAGCGAATCGCCGGGCAGCGCCACCCCGTGCATCACCTTTTCGATCAGTGCCCGGCGATCGATCGCATAGGCGAGCGCGCGTCGCACGCGCACGTCGCGCAAGCCCGGGACCGACGCGTTGAGTCCGACATCGGTGAAGCGGTCGAGCGGGGTCATCACCAGGCGCGTGCCCGGAATTCCTCGCAGCTCGGGAGCGAGCGACGCGGGTGCGCGGTAGAACGCGTCGATGTCATGCGAAAAAAGCTCCGTCAGCATCGTCTCGTCGCTCTCGACGATGCGAAAGTCGATCCGGCGCAGCCGCGGCGGCCCGCGCCAATACTTGTCGTTTGCTACCATCTCGATGCGCGCGTTGCGGTCGTAGGCGACGATACGAAATGGACCGGTTCCGATCGGCAGACCGTTATAGGCGACGTGATTGATGTCGGCGTAGCGCGCGAGCAGATGCTTGGGCAGAATCACGTTGGCGTGATTTGCCGGTCCGAAGAAGGTATTGACGAACGGCGCGAACGGGCGCTTGAGATGGACGACGATCGTGTAGGCGTCGACACGTTCGATCCGCGCAATGACGTCGTATCCGACTCGGCTGACGATCATGTTGCGCGGATTGAGCATCTGTTGCCAGGTGTAGATCACGTCGTCGGCAGTGAACGGCGCACCGTCTTGCCACGTAACGTTGCGGCGCAAATGGTAGGTGATACGTCGCCCGTCCCCGCTGATGCCGCCGTTGGTCTGCGTCGGCTCGACGGTTGCGAGCTCGGGGACGAGCTCGTTACGGTCGCTCCAGCGGAAGAGCCACGCGCCCCAGAAGGCCGCTACGTCGACGACGACCACTTCGGTACCGAGCAGCGGATTGAGATTATCGGGATCTTCGCGCTGCGCGATTCGCAGTACGCCCGGGATCGTCCAGGAGTTGCGCCGGCCTACCGCATTCGAGTGCGCGCGCGTGCAGCCGGAGAGGGCTGCGACGAGCAGCAGCAGCGCCGTCAGACGTCTCAATGATGGTCGGTGCGCGGCGGCCGTTCGCGCGCGAGGAGCTCGTCGACCAGCTCGACGATTCCGTTGGCGGCGGCTTCGAGCAGGATGCGTCCCTTCTCCGCCGTTGCCTTGGTCGGATCGCCCATAACGCCGCTGGTGCTGAGCTGACTCCAATGCTCCATCATGACGAGCGGGCCTTCGCCCGCGACGAGATCGGTCCAATAACTCTTCGACGGGCGATGCGCGAGCTCGTGCACCGCCTTTTGCATGTCGACCAGATCGGGCCGCAACGCGAGGTAGAGAGAGGTCTCGAACTCGCAAGCGTGATTCATTCCGCCGACCGGTTCCGATTCGCGAAACGACTCGGCCGCCTCGCGCACGCCGGGCGCAGCCCAGTAGCTGACCGCAGCGGCCAGCGCGCCGGTGTGGACGACGCAGAGACGCGCGATGATGTCGATGAACGGCGCGTTGCTTCCGTGTCCGTTGACGATGAGAATGCGTTGGAAGCCGTGGTGCACGAGGCTCTTGCAGACGTCGAGCCCGTAATCAATGAGCGTGTGCGGACCGATCGTGATCGCGCCCGGAAAGTCCATGTGGTGCGGACTATAGCCGTGGTTGATCGGCGGCACGAGCACGGCTCGGCCGGCGGCACGCGAGGCTGCGAGCTCACAGACGCTGGCGCAGAGCAACAAGTCGGTGTCAATCGGAAGATGAAGGCCGTGGTCCTCGAGCGTCGCGATCGGAACGATTGCGACGCACGGTCGCGCTGCCGCCTCTTTAACCTCCGGCCACGTCATCTCGCCATAACGATATTTTTCCGCCATGGTGACGTTATTCTCGATGCGGTAGAATGAGTCATGGAGATGCGGCGTGCGTTGCGCTTCGTCGCGTTGATCGGCATCGTCAACTTGTTTGCCGATTTCACCTACGAAGGCGGACGCGGCATCGTCGGCGCCTTTCTCGGACATCTCGGGGCGAGCGGCGCCGCGGTCGGCGCGGTCGCCGGCGGCGGGGAGCTGGCCGGCTACGCAATACGCTCCGTAGCGGGTGTTATCGCCGACCGCACCGGCCTTTACTGGCTTGACGTTTGGATCGGATACACGATTAACATGCTCTGCGTGCCGGCTCTGGCGCTGGTAGGAAGCTGGCCGGCCGCGGCGGGTCTGATGATCGGGGAACGCATCGGTCGCGGCATCCGTAAGCCGGTGACCTCGGCAATGCTTTCGCACGCGGGCCGATCGCTAGGCAGCGGCCGCGTTTTCGGGATCAACGAAGTGCTCGACCAAACCGGTGCGACGCTCGGGCCGCTGGTCGTAGCCTTCGCGTTCGCGCGGGGCGGCTTTCACACCGGATTCGGCATCCTGATCGTGCCGGCGCTGCTTACGCTGGCATGCCTTGCGATCGCAATGCCTGCGGGAAAGAGCTTCATTCCGCTCGACGAGAGCGCAGACGAATCTTTGGTGCGCGATTGGCCGGCCTTTCGCCGTTATGCGATCGGCGGCGCGCTGGTTGCTGCCGGATACGTTGACTTTGCGCTGATCGCGTTTCGTTTTCAGCGCGACCACATCGTGGGCGTGGCGGCAATCTCGATTTGGTTCGCCGTCGCGGGAGCCGTCGGCGCGATCGCCGCGCCGATTCTCGGACGCCTCTTCGATCGCATCGGAAAACCGGTTATTGCCTTCGCGCTCGTGCTGACCTCCGCCGCGACGCCGCTCGCGTTCTTAGGACGTGGTGCCGCAGCCGAAACCGGTGTTGCGTTGTGGGGAGTCGGGATCGCGGTGCAAGATGCGCTGCTGCTCGCGCTGGTAACAAGCGTACTCGCACATCGGCGGCGCGCGACGAGCTTCGGCCTTTACGACTTGATCTTTGGATCGGCGTGGTTCATTGGAAGCGCGATCGCCGGCCTTCTTCTCGACCGTTCGCTCGTCGCTTTAGTCATTTTCTCAGTGGTGCTCCAGCTTGGCGCGATTCCGTTCTTCGTTTTTGGCAATCGAGCGTTCGGCCGCGCTTAAGAAACTGGGTATTTGGAAACACCAGGGCTATGATGAAAGCTCTTATCGCAATTCTTACAGCGGCCGGCGGGACGCTTGCGGCTAGTTCGATTGCCTGGGCGCAGGGCGCGCCACCGCCACCCGCAGCGGCACCGTACGTTGATAGCTCCTGTGGAAGCTGGCAGGGCGACGCCTGGACGCCGAACGGAAACTGTCCAGCCACGACTTACAAACATGAGATCGTCGCCGGAACGATCGTCTTCGTCAAGGGCCATCTCGTCACACTGCAGCAGACGAACAAACAAGTCGTGATCGACGACTCGGCGGCCTTGAACAACCAGAACAGCGGCCGCGTCGCCGTCGGTCGCCAGATCGTCGCGCACGGTTACTGGCAGGGAGGGAACTTCTACGCGACCGCGATCACCGGCGGTCAACCTCCTCCGCAGTCGACTCAGTAAATC
>JBAUMX010000024.1:0-6903 GCA_049578945.1 Candidatus Cybelea sp.
GGCGTAGCGCGCGCGACGATGGGCGCCGGCGAGGCGGCGGTGCCGCCGGAAATTCCGCGCGTTCCGGGACCTTTGCGCGCCGGAGGCGCAGAGCTGGGGGTTCGAGGCGCGGGCGTCTGCTTGGGACGAGGGGGCGGCGGCGTTGTTTTCGTCACCGCAATCGTCGCGGAACGATGTTGAATCGAGACGACCTCAGCTTGGCTCTCCGGAGTTGGCGAAGGCGGGTGCAGAATCAGCGCGATGATGAGATGAATCAGCAGCGAGAGCGCGATGGCGACCAGCAGTAAACGCGGGACGCGCTTCATGGCTCATTGCGAGTGGATCGGCTGAAGAGCCTAGTCGGGTTGGAAGTCGGCGCGGAAGAGATAGTTGCCCTGCGTCGGCTGGCAGTCGACGAGCTTCGGGGAATAGGTCGACTGGCGCGCTGCGCGCAGCGCCGCCTGGTCGATCGACATGTTACCCGAACTCTTATAAATCGACGCACCAATGAGATTTCCACTCGGACCAACCGTAACTTCGACGTTGACCGTAACCGCACCGAGCCCCAGATCCTTCGCCGATTCGGGGTAGTCGGGCTGCACCGGATTGGTGACCGACGCCTCGACATTGGGATTCGCGCATGCCGGCTTGGGGGTTCCGACCGTGGCGGCCGGGGCCGGCTTGCCAGTCCCTTCCCCTTGCGGCGCGCCGTTCTCGGAGCCGCTTTTCGGCTGCGCGACGGTATTCTCGGTCGATCCCTTAGCAGTATTGCTCGTCGTGTGGACGAGATTGACCTTGAGTTTGGGTTGTTGGACCTGCTTTTGCTGCTTCGGCGGCGGCGTCGCTTGAGGAGGCGGTGTCGGTGTCGGAGGGGGGGTCGGCGTGGGCGGCGGCGGCGTATGAACGATAACGCGCCGTTTTTGCACCGTGACCTGCTCGGGCCCCTGTTGTTCGCTATGCTTAGCGAAGTTCGGAAGAACCGACCCGATCGCCAAGTGCGCGATCAGCGAGATGACGAACGCCCAGCCGATAAAGTTCCGGACGCGCTCGCCGGTGGTCAGATAGCCGCCGCGCTTTGCCATCCTTACGGGCTCATTCCCTCGGGCGCGCTCTGCACGTGATTGGCGAGACCAAAATCGGTAAGGTCGACCGATTTCGCCGCATCCATTACTTGGAGAATGACCCCATAGGTCGCCCTGGGATCCGCCTTGACGATGACGCTCTTGAACCGGTGATCGGTGGCGTCTTGAAGCTGTCCGAAAGCCGCCTTCATGTCGGCGACGCTCACCTGGCTCGAGCCGATCTGGACGTGATCGTGTTCGTCGACCATCACGACGATCTGCGACGGCTGAACCTTCTCTTTATTGAACGCGTCGGGAAGTTTCGGTTCTTTCGTAACCGACGCCAAAATGATGAAGATGATGAGGAGTACCAACAACACGTCGGTGAACGGCGTGATGTTGATCGTCGACATTACCTCATCTTCGCCTCCACCTGTGGAAACGGCCACGTTCTAGACCTCCCTTTTTACGCGCCCGGCGACCGCTGCATCACCGATGCTTATGACGTTACGAAGCCGACGTCTTCGAGACCCGCGTTCTTGGCGGCGTCCAGAATCCTAATGATGACTCCGTATGGCGCCTTCGCGTCGGCGACGATCGCCACGTGATGGTGCGGCTTCTTCTTCGCGGCGTCGTAGATTACGCGATAGATGCCGGTCTCATCGGTCTTGACGCCGTCGACGAAGATTACGCCCTTGTTGTTGACGTCGACTTCGATGTCGTTCTTGTTCTTGGTATTGGTCGACGAATTCGGGTTTTTATTCGGAAGCTCTTTCTCAAAGCCCGGCGGCGCGACGAGCGCTGCGAGAATCATGAAGATGATGAGCAAGACCAACAGCACGTCGGTAAACGGCGTGATGTTGATCTCCGCCATCACTTCTTGGTCTTGTTGCGACGATAGCAGGCTCACGGTCTTGACCCTACAGGCTTACTTGGTTCTCGAAGGCTGATACAGCTCGGTGGGAATCGGCGAACCGGTATTGTGGAAGTGCAGCATTTCGGCGAGCTGGTTCGCGGCAACGATCATCTCTTGGTTGTAATTCTTGATGCGCGACTTGAAGAAGTTGAAGAACACCACCGCGATGACCGCAATGATGAGACCGGTTGCCGTGGTGATCAACGCCTCGGAGACGCCCGCTGCGACCACGGCCGGCGTCGAGTTGCCCTTCAGAGCGATGTCTTGGAAGGCGCGGATGATGCCCAAGACCGTTCCGAAGAGACCGACGAACGGCGCGATAACCGCGATCGTGCCGATGATCGCCAGGTTGCGCTCCAGCGAGTTGAGGTGCTCCATCAGCGCGATCGAGAGAGCATCGGTGATATCGGCGCGATTCTTCTCACCGCGGCGAAGACCAAACTCGAGGATCCTCGGAAGCATCCCGCGGTTCTTCTTACAGATTTCGATGGCGCCGTCGAGATCGTTCGCGGAGACCTTCGCCCCGATCTGGCGCAGCAGGCCTTTGGTATCGGAATGCTGCGTCTGAAAGAAGACGAGCCGCTCGATGACGACGGCTAGTCCGACGATTGAAATAAGCAAGAGCAGCCACATGTCCCAGCCGCCTTGCTGCATGAGACCTAAAAATCCGGAAAACACGGTGTCTACGACCCTCCCCTATATGTTGTTCCGTGGCGACCTCCCGCCCCGTGAGGGCGAGCCATTGGCCTACCCCGTTCTAAAGTCCTGGTAACGTTAGCTGCCGCCTCCCGACTGGCCTGAAGACGTTGGATTTAGATATTTTTTCTCGAAGGATTCGATCTGGAGCGATAGAGCGATGTTGCCGTCCGCCTTGGCCTGCTGGTCGGCCTTGTCGAGCGCCGCGACGGCCCTCTTTTTCGTGCCGTCGTCGTGGCTCGTGTTGTACTGACCAGTCAGTGCTATACCCTCAGCGAAGTTCGCTAACGCATTGTTTGGCTGGATCGCCAGTGCACTCTCCGCATAAGCTTGCATTCGCTTGTAATCCGGCTTCGGGCCCTGTGATACCGCTAACGCGGCTTGGGTATCGGCTGTGACGGTAATGGTCGGGTCGCCGGTAGCCGCGGCTTTGTCGAAATCGCCGAGCGCGGTTTCATAATCCTTGGCGTCAAGTGCAGTCTGGCCGGCCTTGATCAAGCCCGCCCCGATCGCCTCGGATCCCGCCGCGCTGTTGGGGTCGAGCTGCTTGATTTGAGCTGCAATCGCTTGCGCGTCGGCGGTATCGTGGTTTGCAAGGTAGGCCTGCAGGAGCTCGGCATCGATGTTCACTTTCGATTTGAGCGGAATTTTTGGATCCGACATCGAGGCATCGTGCGCGGCTTTTAGCGACGCCACCGCCCCGGCATTGTCGCCATTGGCGAGCTGCGCGACGCCCAGCGCGAAGCGTGAGTTGGCGCTTGGCTCGATCGACATAGCCTTCTGTGCGTACGAGAGCGCCTGCGTCGGATTACTCTGGGCCACTTTCACAGCCGCCGTCGCAAAGCTGGCGGCTGCCGCGGGCCGAAACTGCGCGCCGATCGTGCTCACCTTGTCGAAGGCTGCCGCGGCGGCCACCGGATCGCCGCCGTCGAAGGCGGCGATGCCGAGCATCTGGCGCAGCGATTCGTCGTCCGGAGAAGAGAGCAGGTCGGCCTCGGCTTTCGATTTTGCTTGTTGGTACTGACCCTGCCTGATGAGCGCCGCAACTCGGGTGGCGGCCGGGCTTAGGCCGCCGCCTCCCCCCGGCATCGCGCCCTGAGTCTCGCTGGCATTGGTCGCCACCGACTTGCCGTTGAACTTTAAGGTGAAGTCGTAGAAGGAGACGACCGGAGTCGATCCGCGATGAGCCGGACGATAGCTCGAGTTTTGTGCGATGTCCATCGCCGCCGCGTTATCGCCCGAGTTGGTCGATCGGATGACCTTAACGGCCTTGTGCGAGCCGTCCGCATTGACCTGAACTTGTACGACGACCGTGCCGCTGCCGGCAATGTCGTTGGTCGTCTTCCCTTGTTTGATGAGCTTCGCGGGTGTGAACTCGTTGGCGTACTGCGCGAGCGCCGGCGCTTGCGCAACCGCGAGGAGCATCGCGACGGACGATGCGACGATACGGAGATGAGCGTTCATGGGATACCTCGAGTTCGATGGCGAGTCTTAGTGTCCGGCTTGGTACGAGCCCCATCGCTGCACGGCCTGCGATGCCGCTCGAGCGCGGCGCGTTCCCTCGCCGAGAGCGGCCTGCTGCTGCCCGGAGCCAGTTCGCCGAGACGCAACGGCCCAAAACGCGTCCGGGCTAGCGAGAGAACCGGATGACCGAGTGCTTCGAACATCCGTCGAACCTGCCGGTTACGCCCTTCGTGAATCGTGATGTCGACGACCGAGCCTCCGCGGCGCACCGCGACGACGCGAACCTTGGCGCCCGCGGCTCGGAATTCGTCGACGAGCACCCCGTGATGGAGCCGCCGGACGTCGTCGGCGGAGAGCCGTCCGGCGATCGCTGCTCGATAGGTCTTCTCGACGCCGAAGCTGGGGTGAAGCAAAGAGTGCGCGAGCTCACCGTCGTCGGTCAACAAGAGCGCGCCGCTCGTAGCGTAGTCGAGGCGCCCAACCGGAACGAGCCGCACTCCCGCCGGCAGTAGGTCGGCCACGGTGCGCCGCCCTCGAGGGTCGCGCATGGTCGTCACCACGCCGATCGGCTTGTGCAAGAGCAGATAGGTCCGCTGCTCGGGCACGACGACGGCAACGCCATTCACTTCAACGACGTCATCGGCACCCACGAGCGAGCCCAGCGCCGTCACGATTTTACCGTTGACCCCGACGAGCCCGGCCGCAATCAACTCATCAGCCCGCCGCCTCGCCGCCACTCCGGCGCTCGCGAGATACTTGTTAAGGCGAACCCCCGCCTTCACTTCTAATAGAGAGTATTAGAGATGCGAACGACGTGATGCCGAGGAAGTTCGGACCGACGAGCGGAGCCACGGATGGCGAGAGCGAGGAGGCCGAACAGCAGGAGCGCAGCCAGGATGGCGGAGCGACGAGCGGTTCCGAGGCATCATGTCGTTCGCATCTCTAATACTTTCCGTTCCCACCATCTTCGTAGCCGCGATTCATCGAGAGCGCCTCTTTGGTAACCGTCTGCAAGAACTCTTCGTTCGTGCGAGTCTGCGCCATTTTGTCGAGGATGATCTCGGTGATGTCGCCGGTGTTGAGCACCGCCGTCGCGCGGCGCAACATCCAGATCTTGCGCATCTCGTCGGGCGAGAGCAGCAGCTCTTCGTGTCGCGTTCCCGAGCGCTTGATGTCGATTGCCGGGAAGACTCGCGACTCGGCGAGCTTGCGGGTGAGGTCGATCTCCATGTTGCCGGTGCCTTTGAACTCCTCGAAGATCACGTCGTCCATTTTCGAGCCGGTCTCGATCAGCGCCGTTGCAATGATCGTCAGCGAGCCGCCCTCTTCGATCTTACGGGCCGCACCGAAGAACCGCTTCGGCTTGTGGAGCGAGGCGGTATCGAGACCGCCCGAAAGCGTGCGCCCGGAGCTCGCGATGACCTGGTTGTAGGCGCGGGCCAGCCGCGTGATCGAGTCTAGCAGGATCACGACGTCCTTCCCCAGCTCGACTAGGCGTTTCGCGCGCTCCATAGCGAGCTCGGCGACGGTCGTGTGGTTTTCCGGATGCTCGTCGAAGGTCGAGGCAACGACTTCACCATCGATTGTCCGCTGCATGTCGGTGACCTCTTCGGGCCGTTCGTCAACGAGCAACGCGATGATGTGTGCGTCGGGGTGATTGATCGAGATCGAGTTCGCGATATTCTTGAGCAGGGTCGTCTTGCCGGCTTTTGGCGGCGATACGATCAGCGCGCGCTGACCCATGCCGATCGGCGAGAACAGATCGATGACGCGCGTCGAAAGCTGGGTCGAGCGGACTTCGAGTTTGAAGCGCTCTTGCGGATAGATCGGCGTTCCCTTCTCGAAAACGCGACGGCCCTTGATAGCCTCCGGGTCTAAGTCATTGACCTTGTCGACGCGAATCAGACCGTAGTATTTTTCGCTCTCTTTCGGACGGCGCGCCTGACCTTCGACCATGTCGCCGCGCCGCAGTTCGAAGCGTCGTATCTGGGACTGGCTGACGTAGATGTCGTCGTTGCCGATGTAATAGCCGGCACGGCGCAAGAACCCGTAACCCTCCGGCAAGACGTCGAGAATTCCGCTCGCCACCTCGATACCTGAACGCGCGACCTGCGCTTGTATGAGCAGCGTTACGAGCTCGTCCTTCTTTATCTTTGCGGGGGTGGGAATTTCGACTTCGAGCTCTTTTGCGAGCTCGACAAGCTCGGTCTTCGTCTTTTCACCGAGCTGCGCCGCGGTCTGGATCGGCGGTGCTTCTACCTGCGGAAGCTGGTCGTGAAAGACGGGATGTTGAGGAAAGTGGTGACGGCGACGCGCCCGCCGGCGACGTCCTCCGCCGGCTTGTTGGGGACGCATGTCGTTATTTGGACGATGCTCGATGTTGGGCCGATGTTCGGTTTGCAGAAAACTCTCTCACTTTTTAGGGTTGCTCTAAAGCAGAGCTTCCCTTGGGTGTTCGCGTCAAGCTTGAACGACCGCGCACGAGGCGGGGCTGCCTTCGTAAATAGGTCGGTGACGTGAACGTGGGGATGTCAAAAGGGTGTCACGGCTGTCACCAAAGGACCGCAACGCGACGACCACACTATAGCACAGCCTTGGCGGGCGTTCAAGCAGGGCTCAACCGAGCAGCTCCGCTGACGAAGCGGCTTCTCGCCGTGTAGAAACGCAGCCTGCGCTCCGCTGCTCGGGTCACGCCGATGCGAGGACTGCGGCGCACGCGAGCGCCAAGCGTGCCGCCCTCGGCTAACCAAAGGTTCGGATGTGTAAAGAGATCGATTCCGTCGAGGG